>NZ_JAVKPH010000006.1:0-199669 GCF_031432425.1 Ruixingdingia sedimenti
CAGCGCCTGCCCCGGCGGGCGAGAAGCGCCCGCCATGGGCGGGGCGGGCGCTGGCCGGGGGCTTCGGGCCCCCGGCCAGGGCAACTCCACCTGCATCGCTGTGGCGAAGGCACGCGCCTTCGCCAGACAGAGCGATGTGGGCAGAATACCGACCCGGCCTAATGCCCCAGAAACGCCTGCGCCACCACCGGGTCGTCGCGCAATGCGTCCGCCGTGCCCTGCCCGACGATCCGCCCCGCCTCCAGCACATAGCCGCGCGCGGCCAGCGCGAGGCTCGCGCCCACGTTCTGTTCCACCAGCAGGATCGACACGCCCGTATCGCGCACGCGGCGCAGGGTCTGGAACATCTCCTCCACCACGATGGGCGCAAGGCCGAGGCTGGGTTCGTCCAGCAACAGAAGGTCCGGGCAGGACATCAGCGCGCGGGCGATCGCCACCATCTGCTGTTCGCCCCCCGACATGGTGCCCACCGTCTGCGCCAGCCGCTGGCCGAGCTTGGGAAACATCTCCAGCACCTCGGCCCGCCGCGTGGCCGTGGTGGCGCGCGCGCGTTGGGGGTAGGACCCGAGCGACAGGTTGTCGGCCACCGTCAGTTCGGTGAAATTGCCGCGCCCCTCTGGCACCAGCGCGATGCCGGTTTCCACCACCTCGTGGTCCGGCAGGGCGGTGATGTCGCGGCCCATGAAGCGCACCTTGCCCCCCGGCGCCCGCAGCCGCGCCCGCGTCAGCCCGCGCAGCAGCGAGGATTTCCCCGCCCCGTTCGCGCCGAGGATGACCACGCATTCCCCCGGCGCCACGCCGACGGAAACGGAATCGAGCGCCAGATGCTTGCCGTAGCGGACGGAAATGCCGGTCGCCTCAAACATGGGCTGCACCCCCCAGATAGGCGTCGATCACCTGCGGGTCGGCCAGCACCTCGGCCGTCGGGCCGTCGGCGATGCGCACCCCCGCCTGCATGACGATGCAGCGCGGGCAAAGGGCGCGCACCGCCTCCATGATATGTTCGACCAGCAGGATCGTCGTGCCGCCGTCGCGGACCGATGCGATCAGGTCGATGGCGGTTTTCAGTTCGGTCGGGTTCAGCCCCGCCATCCATTCGTCCAGCAGCAGAAGCCGCGGGCGGGTGGCGATGGCGCGGGCAAGCTCCAGCCGTTTCTGGTCGATGTAGTTCAGATCCGGCACCCGCCGGTCGCCCATGCCGCCAAGGCCCACCCGGTCCAGCGCGGCATCGGCGCGGCGCACGGCATCGGCCCCCCACAGGGGCTCGGGGCCGAAGGCGACCGACAGCAGCACGTTTTCCCGCAGGCTCAGCGAGGGCGCCAGCCGCACCAGCTGAAACGTGCGCGCCACGCCGCGCCGCGCGATGCGGTGCGCGGGCTCGCCGTCGATCCGCTGGCCGTCCACCCGCACCTCGCCCGCGCTGCGCATCAGCGCGCCCGAGATCAGGTTCATCACCGTGCTCTTGCCCGATCCGTTGGGGCCCAGAAGCCCCACCACCTCGCCCGTCTTCAGATGGAAGCTGACGTTGTTCACCGCCAGCAGGCCGCCGAAGCGTTTCGTCAGGTTCCTGACCTCAAGCATGGGGGGCCTCCTTTCCGCGCGCGGGCAGGCCGAGCCGCCGCAGCGCGGATTGCGCCAGATCCAGCACGCCATTGGGCACCAGAAACACGATCAGGATGAAGGCGAGGCCGAGGATGACGGAAAACTGGTCCGGCACCTTCACCGACAGCCATTCGAAGAAGAAGAACAACGGCACCGCCCCGAACACCGGCCCCCAGAGCCGCGTCGCCCCGCCAAGCAGCGCCATGATCAGCGTGATGAAGGAAATCGTCGGGTTGAAGACGATCGAGGGTTCCACATAGGTCCAGCGCGGGGCCTGTATCGCGCCGGCCAGCGTGATGATGACGGCCGAGATCGCGAACAGCGCCAGCTTGACCGCCGTCACGTTGATCCCGGCATGGCGGGCGACGGTTTCGTCGTCGCCGATGGCATGCACGGCCAGGCCGAGCCGGCTGCGTTCTATCCACCAGCGCAGGGCCAGCGTCGCCACCGCCAGCGCCAGCAGCAGCCAGTAGATGCCCCGCGCGTCGATGTCGATGAAGATATAGCGGCCGAGGGTCTTGTTCAGCGTGGTTTCGGCCCAGGTGATCAGCTGCCGGACAAGCTCTGCCAGCCCGAAGGAAAAGATCACGAAATAGACCCCGGCCAGCCGCAGCGTCGCCAGCCCCACGACCAGCGCCACCGCCAGCCCCACCGCGCCCGCGACGATCAGGATCAGGCCGAAGGGCACATGATCGGCCAGCACCGCGACCGTATAGGCGCCAAGGCCGAAGAAGGCGACCGTGGCCAGCGAGATGTACTTGGTCGGCCCCGAGAACAGCGCCCAGGCAGAGGCGAGCACCACGGCGCTCATCACCCCGACCAGCACGCCCTGCAGATAGGCCCCCGCCACCAGCGGCAGCGCCGCCAGCGCCAGCAGCAGAAGGCAAAGGCCGACAGGGATCAGCGCGTTTTTCATCACATGCTCCTCAGGCGAAAAGCCCCTTGGGTCGCCACAGAAGAACGGCGAGGAAGATCGCATAGGTGGCGGCAAGGGTCAGGCCCGGGTCCACGGCATAGGACACCAGCGCCTCGACCAGCCCGATGATCAGACCGGCGGCCAGCGCGCCGCCCATGTTGCCGACGCCGCCCATGATGACGATGACCAGCGCCTTCATGGTCAGGAAGCCGCCGTCCACGGGCGTTACCGGCTGATACATCGACAGGATCGCCCCGCCCGCGCCCGCAATCGCCCCGCCAAGGGCGAAAGCCTGCCGCGCGGTGCGGTTTTCGTCGACCCCGACGAGGGCGGCGAATTCGGGCCGCGTGGCGACGGCGCGCATCGCCAGCCCCCAACGGCTGTGGCGCATGGCGAACCACAGCCCGCCGCCGATCAGCACCGCCAGCACCAGCCCCAGGACGCGCCCGCCCGCGATGCTGGCGCCAAGCACATTGACCGGCGTCTGCAACCACGAATAGCCCGAATAGCCCGACCCGAAAACCTGCGTGAACACGCCCTGCGCCAGGAACATCAGCCCGAAGGTGACGAGGATGGAATCGACCTCGACCTTGGCCGGGTGATGCGCCCGCCGGACCAGCGGACGCATCAGGACCGTGTAGATCAGCCAGGAAACCGCAAAGGCCAGCGGCACCACCACCGCCATGCCCACCAGCGGCGACAGGCTGAACGCGGTCACGAATAGGAAGGTCATGAACGCGCCGAACATGACCGTCTCGCCGAAGCCCAGGTTCATGATCCGGGCCACCCCGTACTGGATGGTCATGCCCAAGGCCACGAGGGCATAGGTGCCGCCAAGCACCAGCCCGACGACCAGAGTGGAAAGCAGCATGGCGGCGCGCCCCGTTCTTGCGTTATTTCCAGGCCGGTTTCGGCACGACGGCCGCGGCGGCACCGGGCTTGTCCACCGGCGCGACGGCGACGAACTGGTCGCCCTGCCACTGGCCGATGTACCACATGTCATGCAGCTGGTTGTCGGTCAGCGTGATGGTGCCGAGGATCGTCTCGAACGTGCCGTTCGACAGTTCCGCCGTCACCGCCTCGCGGTCCAGCCCCTTGCGTTCTATCGCCTGCGCCAGCATTTCCAGCGAGGCATAGATGACCGGGCTGGCCCAGGCGTCGGGCGACTTGTCCAGCACCGCCTTGTGGCGGGCGATGTAATCCTGGATCGCCGGGCTTTGCGCGTTGATCCCGCCGAGGCTGATCACGCCCTCGATATTGCCGTCGTTGATCTGCGGATAGGCGGGGAAGTTGGTGCCGACCCCGGTATGGAACACCGGCGGGTTGTAGGACGAAAGCTGCGCCTGCTTGGTGATGGCGAAAGTATCGCCCGGATAGCTGTAGGCGACGAAGATGTCGGCGCCGGATGCCTGCGCCTCGGCCAGCAGCGTGCTGAAATCCTGCGTGCCGAGCGGATAGGTCTTGTCCATCACCAGATCGAACCCGGTGTCCTTGAAGGCATGGCGCGCGGCCTCGGACAGTTCGATCCCGAACCCGTCGGCGATCGAGATCATCGCGACCTTGCCGTTGAGCGCGCCCGCCTCGACCTGCGGTTTCAGCACCCCGGCGAGCGAATCGCCGTAGCCGTCCGCGGTGCCCAGCATCCAGAAGGCGGTGGGCCAGCGTTTGTAGATGTCGGGGATCGGCGGCACGACAGAGGTGGCGGCAAGCTGCGGATAGCCGAACCGCGCCATCAGCGGCGCCACCGCCAGGTTGAAGCCCGTACCCCAGGGGGCGAGGATGAAATCCACCTTGTCCTGGTTCGCCAGCCGCTCGATCCCGCGGACGACCTCTTCGGTCTGGGACCGGTCGTCGTAGGTGGTGACTTCGATGGGCAACCGGCTGCCATCGGGCAGTTTCAGCCCCCCGGCGGCGTTCACGTCATGCACCCAGAGTTCATAGTTGGGGATCGTGGTGGTGCCCGCGCCCGCGGCGTTCACGCCGGTCTGCGACACGACATAGCCGATGCGCACCGCGCTGCGGTCCTGCGCCAGGGCGGCGGGGACGGCCCCCGACAGGGCAATGACCGCGGCGGCGGCCGTGCCCAGAAGCATGCGACGATTCACTCTCATCTCTCTCTTCCTCTCCCTTCAGGGCAAAAGGCCCTCGTGCCGTCCCCGGGTACGGGGCGGCCTGTGGTGTGATCCGGGGTTCCGCTGCGGCCCCGGGCGGGGCCGAAGGCTCAGCGCGGATGCGCGCCGAGCATGACGAAGGACACGGTGGCCGGTTCGGTGCCCGGGTTGCGCCAGGCGTGGCGCGCGCCGTGCTGCACCACGGTGTCGCCCGCGCGCAGCGTGGTGGTCGCGCCGTCATCCAGTTCCAGCACGATCTCGCCCTTGATCACGGTGACGCAATCCAGCGTGGGCGTGGTGTGCATGCCGGGGTTGTCCATCTCGAACGTCTCGGCGATGCCGGGGGCGGCGGCGGCATGTTCCGGCCCGGCCAGCGCGGGGTTGAATTCCGGCGACATCATCACCGAATCCGGCGGGAAGGTGACGACCAGGAAACAGGCCCCGCCCGGCCCGGCCAGCAGGGGCCCGTTCTGCGCCATCGTGTCGGCATGGCCCTGCCGCAGGTCCGGCGGCCCCGGCACCAGCCAGAGGGGCGAGCTGACGAAGCCCGGCGTGTGTTGCAACACCATCTCGCGCGGGGAATGCCCGTCGCTGACGAAGACCGACTTGCCCGAGGCATCCTTGCCGGTGACGACGCGTCTGATTTTCATGCTTTCTCCCTCCCCAGAAAAGCGCCGCCCCGGGGGGCGGCGCCGGATGCGTCACGGATGGATGACGAAATTGGAAAAGCCGCCATGCCGCACGGCGATGCCCGAAATCGCCTCGTTCACCTGCGCCAGCGGCGATCCTTGCGTTTCCAGCAGCCCGAAGCTGACGACGCCGCTGCCCACCATGTCGGCCATTTCCTGACCTTCGGCGGTGGTGAACCAGGCCGATCCGATCAGGCGCTGGTTGTTGTCCATCATGTAGTGGACGTCGATGGGGATCTCGCCCGCCACCGCGCCGATGTCGACCGCGACGCCGCCCCGGCGCAGCGACCGCAGCCCTTGCAGGAAGGATTCGTGCGCCGCGCCGGGCCCGTTGCAGTCGATGAAGGCATCCACGCCCTCGCCGTTGACTGTATGGCTGCGCGCCCAGGATTCTATGGGACCGTCGTTGATCGAATGCACCTCGATCCGGTCCGGGGCCAGCGCCTTGATTTCCGCCAGCAGCGCGGCATCGCGCCCGGTGCCGAGGATCTTTTTCGCCCCCCGCGCCAGCCCGAACACCGCGCAACTAATGCCGAGCGTGCCCGAAATGCCGTTGACCAACACGATGTCTGTCGGGCCGACATTGGCCTTTTTCAACGCCGAATAGCCGGTGCCCATGTAGCCGAGCCGCGCGGCCTCGTCGAAGCTCATGTCGTCGGGCAGGGCGACGATGGCAGAGGCCGGGGCGGTCATATATTCGCCGAGCCCGCCGGTGTGGTAGTCGCCGAAGGTCTGCATCGCATGCTGGCTGAAACCGAAATACCCCTGAAAGGCATAGTGCTGGCACGACAGCCCGTCGCCGCGGCGGCAGTGGCGGCAGCTGCCGCAGGACCGGCCGGGGTTCACATAGACCCGGTCGCCCGGCTTGATGTTGTGCACCTGCGACCCGACTGCCGCGACCTCGCCCGCCGGGTCCAGCCCGAAGATCGCCGGCAGCGGCGGCTGCGGCATATGCGGGAACCATGTCGGCCAGTTGGCAAGGATGTTGCCGAGGTTCGGCACGATGCCGCAGGACCGCACGCGCACCAGAACGTCCATGGATCCGGGCTGCGGCACCGGCAGGTCCTCGACGATCAGGGGGCCGGCGATCTTGTGCATCCGCGCCGCCTTCATGGTTTTCGGAATGGCCGGGGTGGCCGTGGAAACTGCCGCGTTCATCGCGCTCCTCCCTTGATGTTCCCCGCGGGGCGATCCGCCGGACCGGCCCCGCGCCTTCGATCCGAAGGTTTACCGAAGAATTTCGAAAACACAATATTTTTTCGTAATAGAGATTTCCGGGGCTGGCCGGAAGGCAGGGCGTGCCGGCGGTGCGGGTGTCGCGTCCAGCCCCCGCCCCTGATGCTACCCCTTTCTTTATTTTCGCAAAAGTATATTTATTTCGTAACTCATGAGCAGCTTCGGGACAGGAGAGGGCGATGCGGCTGGTATGTATCCGCGCCGAAGGGCGGGCGCGCCATGCGGTGGAACGGGCCGATGGCCTGCATGAAATCGCGGCGGACCCGGGGGATCCGCAGGCCGTGGCCGCGCTGTTGCAAGACCCCGCCGCGGCCCTGCCCACCGGCCGGGTGTTCGATCCGGCGCGGGTGGATTTCCTGCCGCCGGTGCTGTCGCCCGGCAAGATCTTCTGCGTTGCCACGAATTTCCGCGAACCCACGCTGCCGGACCGGCCGGCGCCGGAATATCCGTTGCTGTTCACCCGATTCGCGGACACGCTGGTCGGCCACGGCCAGCCCCTGCGCAAGCCGGACGAAAGCGACCGGCATGATTTCGAGGGCGAACTGGCCGTGGTCATCGGCAAGCCCGGCTTCCGCATCGCCCGGGAATCGGCGCTGGCGCATGTCGCGGGCTACAGCTGCTTCAACGACGGCAGCATCCGCGACTGGCAGAAACATTCGACCCAGTTCACGCCGGGCAAGAACTTCTTCGCCTCGGGCAGTTTCGGCCCCGCGCTGGTGACGGCGGACGGGATCGACCCCGCCGCGCTGCGCCTGACCACGCGGGTGAACGGCGTGGTGATGCAGCAGATCGGGATGGACCGGATGATTTTCGGCATCGACTGGCTGATCGCCTATGTCTCTGCCTTTGCGCCGCTGGCGCCGGGCGACGTGATCGTGACCGGCACGCCCACGGGCTTCGGGTCGTCGCGCACGCCGCCGCGGTTTCTGACGCCAGGCGATGTGGTGGAGGTCGAGATCACCGGCATCGGTACGCTGCGCAACGCGGTGGCCGCCGCCAATGTTTTCGTAATGTAAAACTATTTTCGAAAATATTTGCCTTACGCCGCCCGACCCTGTATCAGTCGGCCAAGGGAACGGAACCGGAGGGGCCCATCATGTCGCCAGTCGTCTTTGCGATCGGTCACATCAAACTCAACACCACCTGCATCGACGACATGCTGCGCGATGCGACCGACATCCTGGGCCTGCGCGTCAGCGGCGAATCGGATGGCGCGGTCTGGCTGTCGGCGAACGGCCGTGCGGCGGAACTCGTGCTGGTCGAGGCGGCGGAAAACAGCACCAACACCATCGGGCTCGAGGCGCTGACGGCCGAGGCGGTGGCGCAGGCGGCCGCAAGGGTCGAAGCCGCCGGCTGCCGCATCTTCACCGACAGGCCGAGCCTGTCCTGCATGGACGCGGGCGTCACCTTCGACACGCCCGAGGGGCTGCGGTTCGAAATCCACACCCCCACCCGCGACGACATGTACCGCCCGCGCCATGACACCAAGGGCGTCGGCCCGCGGCGGCTGGACCACGCCAACCTGCTGACCCCCGACCCGGCGGCGACGCTGGCGCAACTGGCAGCCATCGGCGGCATGAAGATGTCGGAAAAGCTGGTGAACGATTCGCTCACCTGGCTCTATGGCGGCAACCGGCAGCACCATATCCTCGGGCTGGTGAAGGCGCGGGCGGCGGGGCTGCACCACTATTCCTTCGAATTCCCCGAATTCAACATGTACTGCCGCCTTGGCGACATCCTCGACCGGCACGACCGGCAGTTGCTGTGGGGCCCGGGGCGGCACCGGCCGGGCGACAACACCTATGCCTATTACATCGACAGCGCGGGCTGCATCTGCGAATGCTCGGGCCCGATGGCGCTGGTGGCCGACGACGCGAATTTTGCGCCGCGGATCATCACCAACCTCGCCCGCCCCGGAAACGTGCGCGAAATGAACGTCTGGGGCACGCCCGCGCCGGTGGAATGGCGCGAACACGTCTTCCCGTTCCAGAAGCTGGGCTGAGCCCGCCCCCGCATGCCTGCGCGGCCCCGTGCCCGCGCGGCCTGACCAGAAGGATATTCCCATGCAGGAAAGAGTGACGTTCGAATCCGACGGGCTGGTGCTGTCGGGGATGCTGCATGTCCCCGACGGCTACCGGGGCGAACCGCTGCCCGCCTTCATCGTCTGCCACGGGTTCGTCGGGTCCAAGGACGAAAGCCACGCCCAGATCCAGGCCGAGATGATGGAGCATTTCGGCTATGTCGCCCTGCGCTTCGATTTCCGCTGCTGCGGCGAAAGCGAGGGCGAGCGCGCGCAGGTGCGCTGCATGGATCAGGTGGCTGATGCCAGGAACGCGCTGAGCTGGCTGGCGAAACGGCCCGAGGTCGACGCGAAGCGCATCGGCATCACCGGCCACAGCTTCGGCGCCGCGGTGTCGGTCTATACCGCCGGGGTGGACGAACGGGTGGCCTGCTGCGTTTCGTCCTGCGGGTGGGGGGATGGCGAACGCAAGTTCCGCGGCCAGCACCCCACGCCCGAGGCATGGGCGAAATTCACCGGCCTGCTGGATCAGGGTCGCAGGCACAAACGCGAAACCGGCGAGAGCATGTGGATTTCCCGCTTCGACGCCGTGCCGATCCCCGAGGCGCTGCGCAAGAACCTGTCGCCCAAGGCGATCATGGAAATCCCGGTTGAAACCGCGTGGTCGATGATGAACTTCCGCGCCGACGATGTGGTGGCGAACATCGCGCCGCGGCCCCTGCTGCTGTTCCACACCGCGAACGACATCATCACCCCCACGATCGAATCCGTGCGGATGTTCGAAAAGGCCGGCCAGCCGACCGAACTGATGCTGATCGACACCACCGCCCATTTCCCGCTGGCCCCTTCGGATGCGCCGCGCACCAAGGCGCTGATGAAGGGATGGCTGGACAAGTTCTTCCCCTCGCCCCTCGGCGTCTGACCGGAACGGAGCAGATGATGGCACGGATTCCTGCGCCCGAGCTTCGGCGGTTCACCGAGGCGCTGCTGACCGCGGGCGGCTTCACCCCCGCCGACGCCGCGCAGATGGCGGACCTGCTGGTCTGGGCCAACCTGCGCGGGGTGGAAAGCCACGGGGTGCTGCGGGTGCCGCGCTATGTCGAGATGCTGGAACAGGGCATCGTGCGCACCGGCGCGCCGGTGGCCATGGCGCATCGTTTCGGCGCGGTGACGGTGCTGGACGGCGGCGATTGCCCCGGCGCGGTGGGCATGAACGCGGCGGTGGACCGGGCGGTGGCGGCGGCGCGCGATCATGGCGTGGGCGTCTGCGCGGCGCGCGCCATCTCGCATGCCGGGGCGGTGGGGTATTTCGCATCCGCCGTGGCGCGGGCGGGGATGGTGGGCATCGTCACTACCGCCTCCAAACCGCTGATGAGCTATCACGGCGCGCGGGGCGAGGCGCTGTCGACCAACCCGCTGGCCATCGCCGTGCCCATGCCGGGGGGCGAACCGGTGGTGCTCGACATGTCCACCGCCGCGGTGGCATTGGGCAAGATCATGGCGGCCAAGGATGCGGGCCGGACGATCCCCGAGGGCTGGGCCGTCGACGCGGCGGGCCGCCCGACGACCGACCCGGGGGCGGTGGCGGCGCTGCTGCCGATGGCGGGGGCCAAGGGGTCGGGCCTGTCGCTGATGATCGAGATCCTGACATCGGTCCTGCCGGGCAATCCGGTGATCGCGCCGGCGCTGGCGGGGCAGGCGGGGGGCGGGTTCAACGGCCTCGTCATCGCGCTGGCGCCCGGGGCGTTCGGCGATGCCGCGGCCTTTGCCGCCGCGGTGGCGGATCTGGCCGGGGCGATCCACGCCCTGCCGCCGGCCGAAGGCACCGATGCCGTCCTGCTGCCCGGCGAACGGGGCGCGCAGGCGGCCGCCGCACGGGCGGCGGGCGGCATCCCGCTGGCCGCGGGCACGGTGGCGCGGCTGGCGGAACTGGCGGGCAGGCTGTCGGTGCCGCTGCCGCAGGCGCTGGCATGACCCTGCCCCCCGGCCCGTCCCCCGGCCCCTGCGCGACAGCGCCGGGCTGGACGGGGGGGCCGGGGTTCATCCTGTTCGTCGCCGCGCTGATGGCGGTGCTGTCGCTGTCGCTCGACATCCTGCTGCCCGCCTTTCCGGCGATGGCGGCAAGCTATGGCCTTGCCGACGCGGGGGAAAGCCGCCTGACCCTGACGGTTTTCGTGCTGGCCTTCGGGCTGGGCCACCTGCTGCACGGCGCTTTGGCCGACAGGTTCGGGCGGCGGCCGGTCCTGAGTTGGGCGCTGGTGGTGTTCGCGGCCTGCGGGGTCTGGGCCGCGCTGGCGCCGGGGTTCGACCAGCATCTGGCCGCGCGGTTCGTGCAGGGCCTTGCCGCCGCCGGGCCGCGGGTGGTGGCGGTGGCGCTGCTGCGCGACACGCGCGAAGGGCCGGGGCTGGCGCGCGACATGTCGCGGGTGATGATGATCTTCATGCTGGCGCCGATCCTCGGGCCGGTTCTGGGGCAGGGGATCATGGCGGCCGCGGGCTGGCGCGCGATCCCGCTGGTGCTGGCGCTGGCGGCGCTGGTGCCGCTGGCGATCACCTGGCTAGTGTTGCCCGAAACCCTGCCGCCGGGCGCGCGCCGGGCGCTGGACCCGGCCAGCTACGGACGCACGCTGACGGGGTTGTTGCGGACGCGCGTGACGGTTGGCAACACGCTGGCGGCCGGAATGGCCTATGGGCTGATGTTCGGCTTCATCGGCATTTCGCCCGCGCTCTACCAGACGCGGTTCGGGGTGGGCGAGGGCTTTGCGGCGCTGTTTTCCACCGTCGGTCTGGGGATCGCGGCGGGGTCGTGGCTGAATGCGCGCATCGTCACCCGGGCCGGCCCCGCCCCGGTGCTGCGCCGCGCCGCCCGGGGGCTGGTGGTCTGCGGGGCGGCGCTGGCGGGCTTCGGGCTGGCGCCGCCGCCATTGGTGCTGTTTCAGGCGGTGCTGGTGGCGGCGATGGTCTGCATGGGCTTTGCCTTCGCCAATTGCAGCGCGCTGGCCATCGCGCCGCACCGGCATGTCGCCGGGCAGGCGGCGGCGCTGACCGGGGCGATGACGATCAGCCTCAGCGCGGTGGTGGCAGAGGCGCTTGGGCGGGCCTATGCGGTGTCCTTCACGCTGTTCGGGGCCGGGTGGCTGGCCGGGGCGGTGGCGGTGCTGGCGCTGGTCGCCGCCGCCAACCCGCAGCCTGCGGGACCCGGGGGCCGGGGGTAGGGCGGGCGGCTTCGGCCTACAGCATGCGGATCACATCCTTGTCGATGGCCAGCATGTAGCCCCGCCGCGCCACCGTCTTGACCAGCAGCTCGCTGACCAGTTGGTTGCCGAGCGCGTCGCGCAGCCGCTTGATCCGCGTCGCCCCCGCGGCCTCGTCGCAATCGGCGGCGCTGCGGCCGGAAATCATCGCCTCGATCTCTGCCCCGGTCAGCACCTCGTCATCCATCCGCGCCTCTGCCAGCACCGCCAGCGTCTCGATCGCGGCGGGCGTCAGCGCGAATTCCATGTTGTTGAGGCAGACGGTGCGTTCCTCGCGGCTGATCAGCAGCGAGGACACCTGGATCCCCGCCTGCCGCAATTCCGTGATGCGGCGGTTGAGCGCGAGGATCGTCACCAGAAACACCAGCGCCGCCAGCAACAGCGCGGTGGAAAACACCAGCAGCACGAAGATCACCATGCGATAGCTGACCAGCACCTCGGCAAAGCTGGTGCCGGACTGGGCCAGGATCTCCAGCAGGCGGATGTCGCTGCCCCCGGTGATGCCGTCGTTTTCCACGAAGATCCGCTCGACCCGCGCGTTGAAGGCATTGGCGTCGGGCAGATTGAGGAACAGGAACACCGCCGCCGCCAGCAGGATCACCAGCACCGCCGCCAGCCCGACCCCGACGGTGCGGTTGCCGCGCAGGGCGTCAGTAACGAAGGAAATAGGGGCCCGCACTGGCTTTCCTCTGGTTGAGGCCCTCGGGGCCGAAGACGGACATGACGTTCAGCAGCACCCAGCCATCCGCCCGGATGCGCGCGGCGATCACCGGCGCCGCGGCGGCGGGATCGCAGGCCGCGGCGGGCAGTTCGATCACGCCATAGTGCAGCCGCAGCGGGCCGTCGCGCTTGGCCTTGTAATCGGCATAGCAGGCGGCCTGCGCGGGCGCGGCGGCGGGCAGGGCGGCCAGCAGGGCCGACAGCAGGGCGGCAAGGAAACGGTGGCGCATGGCATCCTCCGAAGGCATGGCCGCAGGATGGGGGGAAGGCGGCGGATATTCAATGACACAAGGGGCGGCGGGGCGATGTTATCGGATAACCGCGCGCCGATATTGCCTTTCCGCCGCCGGCGGGCCGAGCCTTGGCCATCCCGTCGCGGGCCGCACCCGCCGCCCGGACGCCAGAGAAGGAGAGGCCCCATGCCGCACCGCCCCGCATCCCCCTCGCCCGCCCGCCGCGCGCTCGGCCTTGCCGCCGCGCTGGCGGTGGCGTTGGCGGGGTTCACCGCCGCCGCCACCCCGGCCCGCGCCGATGCAAAGGACGTCGCCAAGGTCGTCGTCGGGCTCGGCGCGCTCTACATGATCGGCAGGGCGCTGGACAACGGCCACCGCCGCGACCACCGTCCGCCGCCGGTCTACCAGCCCCGCCCGCAGCCCTACCCGCCCCACTACCGCCCGCCGGTGGTGGAACCGCGCCCGCCCGTCCACCACCGGGGCCCGTCGCTGCCCGGGCAATGCGAGATCCGCGTGGGCGGCGGCCATCCCGTCTATTACAACGCGCATTGCCTGAACCAGCGCGGCTACGACCGCCGCGACCTGCCGCAGAACTGCCTGCGCACGCTGCGCCTGCGCGATGGCGACCGGCTGGTCTACGACGGCAGCTGCGTCGCGAACGCGGGCGGCTATCGCCGCCACCGCTAGCACATACCGGCCGGGGGGACGAGCAGCCCCCGGACCGCCGGCCGCCGGCTGCCCCGTGCAGGCCGGCGGCCTTGGCGTTGTGAGGGGGGAATGCCGGGGCGGGCCCCCGGCCTGCGGACGCCGCCCCCTTGCCCGGCGTTTGGCCCGGGGGAAAGTGCGGGAGCCTCCGGCGGGGATATTTAAGTCCAGCCTGAAGATCGGCGCGTGCCCTTCTTCACTTTCTGTCCATAAATATCCCACGGGGGTGCGGGGGTGTGAAACCCCCGCCGCTGTGTCCTCCACCCGGCCAACGGCGGGAAGAAAGGCTTTGCACCCTTGGGCCAGACCTCGCCCCGGCATTGCATGCGGCGGCGGCTTGGGGTTGATGGGGGCATGACCCGGCTGCACCCCGACGCCAGTTTCGAAACCGCCGCCCGCGCCCGCGGCGCCCTGCGCATCGCGGGGGTGGACGAGGTGGGCCGCGGCCCGCTGGCCGGGCCCGTCACCGCCGCCGCCGTGGTGCTGGATTTCACCTGCCTGCCCGCGGGGCTGGCGGATTCCAAGGCGCTTACCCCCGCCGCCCGGGCCCGCATCGCCGCCGAACTGGCGGGTTGCGCCGAGGTTTCCGTCGCCCATGCGACAGTCGAGGAAATCGACGCGCTCAACATCCTTCAGGCCACCTACCTCGCCATGCGCCGCGCCGTCGCCGGCCTGCGCGCGCCGCCCGACCATCTGCTGATCGACGGCAACCGCATCCCCCCCGGCCTGCCCTGCCCGGCAGAGGCCGTGGTCAAGGGCGATGCGCGGGTGCTGTCGATCGCCGCGGCCTCGATCGCGGCCAAGGTGGCGCGGGATGCGGTGATGGTGGATTTGGCGCAACACCACCCCGGCTACGGCTGGGACCGCAACGCCGGTTATCCGACGCGCGACCATCTGGCGGCGCTTCTAGGGCTTGGTGTCACCCCACACCATAGGCGAAGCTTCCGCCCCGTGCACAACATCTTGTATCAAGAAAAATCAATAACCCCTTGATTCAATAAAGAATTTGACGGCGAATCAGCGATGACTCACACTCTGTCCGTCACAACAGCGCAAAAGCGCGGGCAGAGCAGGTAAGACATGGCGACGAAGACGGCAAAGCCGGAGGCGGTTTCGCTTCCGCTGAACGAAATCCTTGCGGGGGACTGCATCGAGGTCATGCGGGGGTTGCCCGCTGGCTCGGTCGATCTGATCTTTGCCGATCCGCCCTACAACCTGCAACTGCGGGGCGAATTGCACCGGCCCGACAATTCGCGCGTCGATGCGGTGGACGACCACTGGGACCAGTTCGCGTCTTTCGCCGCCTACGACCGCTTCACCCGCGACTGGCTGGCAGAGGCGCAGCGGATCCTGAAGCCCAACGGGGCGATCTGGGTCATCGGCAGCTATCACAACATCTTCCGCGTCGGTGCGGCCTTGCAGGACCAGGGGTTCTGGATCCTCAACGATGTCGTCTGGCGCAAGGCCAACCCGATGCCGAACTTCCGCGGCAAGCGGCTGACCAACGCGCACGAGACGCTGATCTGGGCCAGCCGGTCCGAGGGCGCGAAATACACCTTCAACTACGAGGCGCTGAAGGCGCTGAACGAGGGTGTGCAGATGCGGTCGGACTGGGTGTTGCCGATCTGCACGGGGTCCGAACGGCTCAAGGATGCGGCGGGCGACAAGGCGCATCCGACGCAAAAGCCGGAATCGCTGTTGCACCGTGTGCTGGTGGCGACGACGAACCCGGGCGACGTGGTGCTGGACCCGTTCTTCGGCACCGGCACCACCGGCGCGGTGGCTAGGATGCTGGGGCGCAGTTTCATCGGGATCGAGCGGGAAGAGGGGTATCGCAGGATCGCCGCCGAACGCATCGCCCGCGTGCGGCCCTATGACCGCAGCGCGCTGGAAATCACCACCTCGAAACGCGCCGAACCCCGCGTGCCCTTCGGCACGCTGGTGGAACGCGGCATGCTGCGCCCGGGCGAGGTGCTGGTGTCGCCGCGCGGGCAGACCGCCAAGGTGCGCGCCGACGGCACGCTGGCGGCGGACCGGATGACGGGATCCATCCATCAGGTGGGCGCGCATTACGAGGGTGCGCCGTCCTGCAACGGCTGGACCTACTGGCACTTCAAGCGCGAGGGCAAGATGGTGCCCATCGACCTGCTGCGCCAGCAGATCCGGGCAGAGATGGACCGCCCGCAGGCGCACTGACGCCCCCCTATACCCACGAATTACCGCCGGTGCCCGGGCATCTGCCCGGCACGACTGCCCCGCCTCATGGCGGGGCCTTTTTGGTTGGGGGAGGGGTCAGTCGGGCAGGCTGCTCATCCGCATCAGCCCCTCGGCCAGCCGCCCGGCGGCGCGGGCGTCCAGCGGGCGGTCGTTCGCCGTCACCTCGACCACCGGGCCCGTCCGGCCCTGCCAGTGCAGCCGGCCCGACAGCATCTGCGCGTCGTCGCGCAGCATCTCGAACCGGATGGTCAGCGCCGCGCCCTGCCGCACGGCGCCATAGCGCGCGGCCAGTTGCCGTTCCAGCGCGGCGCAGACCGGCCCCACGCCGACATGTCCGCCCCCGGCCCCGCCGCAGGCCAGCGCCACGGCATCGGTCTGTGCGGCGGCGGCCCCGGGCAGCAGGGCGCAGAGGGTGGCGAGGGCAAGGCGAAGGCGCATCGGCGGGTCCGGTCTCGGGCGGGTGGCTGCATCGACCCTACCACCCGCGCGCCCCGCGTGCAGCCCCCCATCCCGGGGGGGCATCCCGGGGGGCCATCCCGGGGGGTAGACAGCGCGCCGCGCCCCCGCTACCCCGGAGGTTGCAACCAGAGGAACCGATGCCCCAGGATCTGCCCGTGCTTCTTGTCGTCGGCGCGACCGGCAAACTCGGCCGTTTCCTGCGCGCGGCCTGGGGCGCGCATCCGCCCGCCGCCTTTCGCCCGCTGTGGCAAAGCCGCCGCCCGGTGGCGGGGGCGGGTTGGGTCGCATGGGATCCGCTGTCGGGCAATCCGATGCCGCGGGCGGATGCGGTGCTGATGCTGGCGGGCGTGACCGCCGGGCCGCCGGCCGCGCTGGCGCTGAACACCGCGCTGGCAGAGGCGGCCTGTGCCGCCGCCGCGCGGGTGGGGGCGGGGCGGGTCTTTCTGGCCTCCTCGCTCGCCGTCTATGGTGCGACCGATGCCGGGCCGGCGACCGAGGCCGCGCCCCCCGCCCCCCTGCGCCCCTATGGACAGGCGAAATGCACGATGGAATCGGCCGCCGCCGCCTGGCGGGCAGAGGCCGGGCCGGGGGCGCCCGCCGTCACCGTGCTGCGCATCGGCAATGTGGTGGGGGCGGATGCGCTGGCGCCCGCGCTGGCGTCGCGGCGGCGGGTGACGCTGGACCGTTTTCCCGGCGGGGGCGGGCCGGTGCGGTCCTATATCGGGCCGGGTAGCCTTGCCGGGGTGCTGGCGCGGCTGACCGCCCGCGCGGTGGCGGGTGCGGCCCTGCCCGAGGTGCTGAACCTTGCGGCACCCGGGGGCGTGGCGATGGCCGATCTGGCCGGTGCGGCGGGGTTGCCCGTGGTCTGGCAGCCCGCACCCGCGGGCGCGATCGAAAACGCGGTGATGGATGTCACCCGCCTGATGGCGCTGGCCCCGCTGCCGCCCGGCGCCAGCCACCCCGCCGCCATGCTGGCCGAACTTCATGCGCTGACGGCGGAACCCGCCGCATGACCCCGGCCAAGCGCGCCTTCGACATCATCGTGGCGTTGGTGTTGATGGCGGTGCTGGCGCTGCCCTTCGGCCTGCTGCTGCTGGTGCTGCTGGCGACCGAGGGGCGGCCGCTGTTCTATGTCTCGGAACGCATGCGCGCGCCGGGGCGGCCCTTCCTGCTGTGGAAACTGCGCACCATGCGCGCCGACCCCGGCGATGCGGGCGTATCGGGCGGGCACAAGGCGGCGCGGGTCACGCGGGCGGGGCGGTTCCTGCGGCGCACGCGGCTGGACGAGGTGCCGCAGCTGTGGAACGTGCTGAAGGGGGACATGAGCTTTGTCGGCCCGCGCCCGCCCCTGCGCGCCTATGTCGAACGTTTCCCCGACCTTTACGCGCAGGTGCTGCGGTCGCGCCCCGGGGTCACGGGGCTGGCGAGCCTGCATTTCCACCGGCACGAGGAATGGCTTCTGGCCCGCTGCGCCACGCCAGAGGAAACCGACGCCACCTATGCCCGCCGCTGCGTGCCGCGCAAGGCGCGGCTGGACCTGATCTATCAGCGCCGGCGCAATCTTTGCCTCGACATGGCGCTGATGTGGCAGACGGCGGCGCGGGTGCTGCCGGGGCGGCGGCGGTGACAGCGCAGGCAGGTTTCCGCCGCGGCGCGTGGCCCTGCTGCCGCAGCGCGGCGCCTTGCCGCGCGAGGGCTTGCCCTGCGCCGCCCCCTGCCCCTAGAGTGGCCCAAAATCCGAGGTCCTTTGCATGCCCGTTCCTTTCCGGCGCCTGATCCCGCCCGCCGCCGCGCTGCTGGCCCTGGCGCCCGTGGGGGCCTGGGCGCAGACGCTCAATTTCTACGGGGTCACGGGGCTGGTCGACATGCCCTCGGCCGAGATGCAGCCGGATGGCGAACTGTCGGCCAATATCGGCTGGTTCGGCCCCACCCTGCGCAACACGCTGACCTTCCAGATCACCCCGCGGTTGCAGGGCAGCTTCCGCTACAGCGGCGTGGACGGGCTGGCGATCGGGGGCTTCGGGCCGAACGATGTGTATTACGACCGCAGCTTCGACCTGCGCTTCCGCCTGCTGGACGAAGGCCGCTACATGCCCGCCGTCACCATCGGCTTGCAGGATTTCATCGGCACGGGGCAGTTTTCGGGCGAATACATCGTCGCCACCAAGTCCCTCACCCCGCGGGTGAAGGTGACGGGGGGCGTGGGGTGGGGGCGGCTCGGGTCGTATGAAAGCTTCGGGTCCACCGGCACGCGCCCGCCGCCGGATACCGGCCGGGGCGGCAAGCCCAACACGGGGCAGTGGTTCCGCGGCCCGGCGGCGCTGTTCGGCGGCGTGGAATGGCAGGTGAACGACCGTCTGGGGCTGAAGGTCGAATATTCCTCCGACGCCTATGACCTGGAAGAACGGCAGGGCATCTTCAAACACCGCAGCCCGCTGAACTTCGGCGCAGAATACCAGCTGACGGACTCTGTGCGCCTCGGGGCCTATTACCTGTACGGGTCGGAACTGGGGCTGGCCGCGCATATCGCGCTGAACCCGCGCAACCGGCCCACCAAGGGCGTCACCGGCCCCGCCGCCCGCGCGGTGGTGCCGCGCCCCGACCGGCGCGCCGATCCCGACGCCTGGTCGCCCGAATGGACGGCGCAGCAGGGCGCCCCGGCGATCCTGCGCAGCAATCTGGAAAAGCGGCTGGCCGAAGACGGGCTGGCGGTCGAGGCGCTGGCGGTCAGCGGCACGCGCGCCGAACTCTGGCTGCGCAACCCGCGCTATGACGCGGGCGCGCAGGCGATCGGCCGGGCGGCGCGGGCGCTGACGGCGGTGATGCCGGCCTCTGTCGAGGTGTTCGAGATCGTGCCGGTGGTCGATGGCATGCCGCTGTCCAAGGTGCGGCTGCGCCGGTCGGACATCGAGGCGCTGGAACATGCCCCCGCCAATGCCGCCGGCCTGCGCGCACGGGCGGAAATCGTGGACAACCCCCGCCGCCCCGCCGGCGCGCAGAACGGCACCGGCACCTATCCGGCGCTGTCCTGGTCCATCTCGCCCTATTCGCGGCTGAGCTATTTCGACCCCGACGCCCCCGTCCGCGGCGATCTGGGCCTGCGCTTTGCCGGCCGGGTGGACATCGCGCCGGGGCTGGTGCTGTCGGGGGCGATCACGCAGAAGGTGGCGGGCAATCTCGACAAGTACAGCCGGGTGTCGGATTCGGTTCTGCCACATGTGCGCACCGACGGCTATCTGTACGACCGCGAGGATACGCAGCTCGAAAAGCTGACGCTCGCCTGGTACAGCCGCCCGGGGACGAACCTCTATGGCCGCGTGACCGCGGGTTATCTGGAACGGATGTTCGGGGGCGTGTCGGCCGAACTGCTGTGGAAGCCGGTGGACAGCCGCCTCGCGCTCGGGGCAGAGGTCAACTATGCCCGTCAGCGCGATTTCGACCAGAGGTTCGGGTTCCAGAACTATTCCGTCGTGACCGGGCATGTGTCGGCCTATTACGCCTTCGACAACGGCTTCCACGGGCAGGTGGACGTGGGCCGCTATCTGGCCGGCGACTGGGGCGCGACGGTCGCGCTCGACCGCGAATTCGCCAATGGCTGGCGCGTGGGCGCCTTTGCCACGCTGACGGACGTGTCGTTCAACGATTTCGGCGAGGGATCGTTCGACAAGGGCATCCGGGTGACGATCCCGCTCAACTGGGCCATCGGCACGCCGACACGCGCGCAATCCACCGCCGTGCTGCGCCCGGTGCAGCGTGACGGCGGCGCGCGGCTGGCGGTCGACGGGCGGCTTTACGAAACCGTGCGCGAATATCACACCCAGGGCCTCGACGCCCAGTGGGGGAGGGTCTGGCGATGACCGGCGGCAATCGGATGCGTCTGGCACTGGCCGGCGCGGTGGTGGCGCTGGCGGCGGGCTGTTCCTCGGACCGCGGCCACCAGCAACAGGGCGAGGGGCTGCGCATCGCGGTGCAGACGGTGCGGGGCATCGGCCAGCCGCGCGCGGCCGCGCCGACCGGCGTGCCTGCCGGGCTGACGCGCGCGGCCATCGACGGATCGCCCCTGCCGCTGCTGATGGCGACGATCGAGGCGACGGGGGCCACCGCGGTCCTCGGCCTGTCGAACACCAATGCGGGCACACAGAGCTATGCGACCTCCGACCGGGTGGTGATCACGCTACGCGACGGGGTGGTGATCTCCACCGCCGGTTTCGGGCCGGACCTGCGGTCCTCTGCCGGGCCCACGGGGCGGCAGGTGGCGGCGGGGGCGGGCGCCACGCGGCGGGTGCACGACTACCTCGACGGGACCGACACGATGTTCCAGGTCGCGCTCGACTGCACACTGGCGCCCGGGGGCAGCGAAACCGTGACCCTGTTCGAACGCGCCTATGCCACCCGGATCGTGACGGAAACCTGCGCGAACGGCGTCCAGAACCGCTACTGGATCGAGGGCAGCGGCAAGATCAGGCAATCGCGCCAGTGGATCGGCGCGGATCTGGGCTATCTGAAGATCGCCGATCTTTCCCGCTAGGCGCGGCAGGATTTCGTTTTGCCGCGCGCCCGGTCGTGCTAGCATCGGCCATCCGCGCGCAACCCGGAAGGAGTGACCAGATGAAGAAGACCCCGATTCTAGCCGCCGTGGCTCTGGTGGCGGCCACATCGCTGGCGCAGGCCGGCGGCCCGGTGATCATCCCCGCCGAACCCGAACCCGCCCCGCCGGTTCTGGCCCCGGTGTCGAGCTTTGGCCCCGGTGCGACCGCGCTGGCCGTGATCGGCGCTGTCGCCGTGATCGCCGCGATCGCGTCGAACAACGATTCCTCGTCCTCGACCACCGCTGTGGCCTCGGCCGCCGCACGCTGATCCCGGGTGTGGGTTTTTTGCGACTTTCCGCGCGTGTATTGCGTGTAGGGCCATTGCGGCTTTCATCGCATGCGGAAAGATGCTAGCCAGAACCCCAAGGCACCTTCGATGGAGAGGATTATGAAAAAGACTTCGGCTTTTGTCGCCGCCCTGATGGTTGCGGGCTCTGTTTCCGCCGCTTTCGCCGGCGGCCCGGTGATCGTTGCCGCCGAACCCGAACCCGCCCCGCCGGTTCTGGCCCCGGTGTCGAGCTTCGGCCCCGGCGCGACCGCGCTGGCCGTGATCGGCGGCGTTGCCGTCATCGCCGCGATCGCGTCGAACAACGATTCCTCGACGTCGACCACCGCCGCCCAGTGATCGCCGTCTGGCGTTATGCACTTGAAAAAGCTGGCGAAAGCCAGCTTTTTCTTTTTATGCCCTGACGGTATGGCCGGCCTCTATTCCCTTCTGTCCGAAGTCTGGCGCCTGATGGGCAGCCGGCATCTGGGCCTGATCTCTGCCGGGGTCGCCTTTTTCGGCATCCTTGCGGTGTTTCCCGCGCTGGCGGCGCTGATCGCCATCTGGGGCTTTTTCGCCGATCCGCTGGAAGTGTCGCGCCAGTTGCAGGAACTGGCCGAATTCCTGCCGGCAGAGGCATTCGACATCCTGCGCAACCAGACCGAGGCGCTGGTCCAGGCCAACACCAGCCGGTTCGGCTGGACCACCGCGCTGTCGCTTGGCGCTGCGCTGTGGTCGGCGCGGGCGGGGGTGGCGGCGCTGGTGCAGGGGATCAACGCCATCTTCGGGCTGGAAAACCGGGGCGGCGTCCTGCATCAGGTGACGGCGCTGGTGCTGACGGTGGCCTTCGTCGGATCGGCGCTGATGGCGCTGGCGGCGGGGATCGTCCTGCCGGTGGTGCTGGCCTTCGTGCCGCTCGGCCCGTTCGAGGCGGGGTTGATCACGCTGGTGCAATGGGCGATCGCGCCCGCCGCCACGGTGCTGGGAATCGGGATGGCCTACCGCTATGGCCCCAACGTCCCGGGCGCGCGGCCGCGGCTGTTCAGCCCGGGGCTGTGGCTGGCGGTGGCGCTGTGGCTGGCGGCCTCGCAGGCGTTTTCGGTCTATCTGACCAATTTCGGCAACTACAACCAGATCTACGGATCCATCGGCGCGGTGGTGGCGCTGATGATGTGGCTCTACATCAGCGCCTATGCGGTGCTGATCGGCGCGGCGCTGAACGCCGCCCTGGCCGCGCGGCGGGCCGGTACGCCCTGAGGGGGATCAAGCACCAAGCCGGGCCGGGCGGGAACAGGAAACGCACCGCGTTTCCCCCGCCCGTCGCGCGGCGGTGCCGTGAGAGACGGAGATGCCGGGAATAACGGAGAGGCCAGCGCCTGCCCCGGCGGGCGAGAAGCGCCCGCCATGGGCGGGGCGGGCGCTGGCCGGGGGCTTGGGGCCCCCGGCCGGGATAGTGGCACCCGCAGGATGTGGCGAAGGCACGCGCCTTCGCCAGACAAAGCGGCGGGATTGGTTGTCTAGTAATCCCGTTCGTAGAAGATCCCGACGCCGGTTTCGCCGTCCGACGCCGCCGACCCCCGCACCGTCACATTGCGGCTGACGTCGAGGTTCAGCGTCACCTCGCTGGTGCCGTCGCTTTCGAACATCACATCGGCATAGAGGTTCTCGGACAGGTATTTCCCCACCCGGAGCGAGGTTTCCCCCGTCGCGCTGGTGCCCACGTCGAGATCGTCGAGCCCGAAGGACCGCCGCAGCCGGTCGATGATCCCCGCGCCGCCCTTGCCGGTCAGCGTCGCCACCGCCGAGGCCAGCTGCGCCGCCTGGAACGCCGTCAGCGTCTGCAACCCGCGCCCGAACAGCAGTTGCGCCACCACCTCTTCCTGCGGCAGTTCGGGGGACGAGGTGAAGCTGATCACCGGTTCGTCCGCCGGGCCATCGACGCGGATCGTGGCGGTCACATCCTCGGTCTGGGTGGTGGCGGCGAGTTCGACATAGGGCACGAACCGGCCCTCGAGCCGCACATTGCCCTCGGTCAAATCAAACCGCTTGCCCAGAAGATCCAGCCGCCCGCGGATCAGCGTGAACCCGCCCGAAGGCGCGATCGCCGCCGTGGTGCCCGACAGATACACCGACCCGCCCAGTTCGGCATCCAGCCCCCGGCCGCGGATGAACACCCGGTTGGGCGCGTCGATGGTCAGGTCGAGCCCATAGGGCCGCGCCGCCGCGCCGCCCCCGCCATCCTGCCCGCTGTCCAGCAGCCCCGCGCGCGCCCGGGTCGCGCGCCCCGCGGCCGGTTCGCGCAGGTGGCGCATTTCCGGGATCGCCGTGACCCCGCCGAGCCCGGTCGAGGGGATGCGCAGTTCCGTCACCCCCAGTTCCACCCGGCCAGAGATCATCGCCCCCCCCGCCAAGGGCCCGTTGACGCGCAAGGCGCCGCTCGCCTCGGTGGAATAGAGGTTGGGGTCGCGCAGGCGAAGGCCCGTCAGCGTGATCGCAAGATCGCCGGCATAGGGCGCGGTCAGCGCCACCGGCCCGCGCGCGGCCACCGTGCCGCCGGTTTCCAGCCCCGCGCGCGCATCCACCTGCGCCCGCCCGCCCGCCATGTCCACCGTGACATCCACCCCGGTGAAGGCCAGCGGCGGGCTGGTCAGCGTCACCCGCCCCCCGCGCAGGGCCACCTGCCCCGACAGCGCCGCCAGCCCCGGGGGGCCGTTCAGCGCCAGATCGAACCGCAGCGGGCCGCGCATCGCCACCGGGCCGGTAAAGGCATTGGCCAGCGCCGCATCGGCCTGCCCATTGATCCGCAGGTCGGCGCGGCTGAAATCGGCCGCGGCACTGCCCGCGACCGTCGCCGCGATCCCGCCGGGGCCGTTGGCGCGCACGTCGATCAGGATCGACTCGCCCTCGTCGTTCACCGTGCCCTCCACGGTCAGCGGCCCGGGCACACCCGGCACCACCACCGCCAGATCCGCCAGCCGCGCCGACAGGTTCACCCGCCGGCCGGCATCGCCCGCCTCTGCCGTCGCCTCTGCCGTCAGGCGCGCGCCGTCCAGGCGGAAGGCATCCACCTTCACCGCCCCGCCCGCCGTGCGGCGCACCTGCAACCGCAGGTCGGAATCGCCGGCCAGAACGCGGTCCGCCTCCGGCTGGCCAAGGCGCAGGTCGCTGGCGCGAGCGGTCAGCGACAGGTGATCCTCGCCCTCGCGCAGGGCATATTCCGCCTGCGCCTCGACCGCGCCGCCGAAACCGCCGCCGGCGGCCGACAGGTCGGGCAGGCGGGCGGTGGCGGTCAGCGCGCGCCCGGGTTCGTCGAGCCGCCCGCTGGCGGTCAGGTTCAGATGGTCGCCCGCAATCGCCGCCCGGTCGAGCGTCAGGGCATCGCCCTGCCGGTGCAGCGCCGCGTCGATGCTGATCGGGCCGCGCAGCAGGCCATCCACCTGCGCCACGCCGATGCGCAGGTCGGCGCCGGTGGCCGCCAGCGTCACCCGTTCCTGTCCGCCCGGCCCCTGCACCCGCAGATCCGCCCGCAGGCTGCCGCCGTATCGGGGGCCGAGCGCCGCCAGATCCGCCAGCGCCGCGCGCAGCGTCAGGTCCGACCCCGCGCTGCGCAGCCAGCCGCGGCCCGTCGCCTCGAACCCCCTGGCATTGGCGGTCAGGCTGCGGATTTCCAGCCCTTCGGTCCCGCGCGCGGCGGACAGGTGCACGGTGCTGTCGCCCGCCAGAACCCGGTCGAGTTCGGCCACATCCACCCGCAGCCCGTTGCCCGCCACATCCGTCGTCAGGTCGAACGCACCCGACAGCGGCGCATACCAGCCCGCCACATCGACCCGCCCGCGCCCGGCCAGATCGCGCCCGGCAAGGCCAGACAGCCGCGCGAAATCGGCCATCTGCGCGCTGAGCATGGTTTCCACGCGGGTTTCCCCGTCCGGCGGGCTGTCCAGCGCGATGCGGCCGGAAAGTTCATACCCCTCGCCCGTGACCGCCAGCCGCGACAGGCGCAGCTTGCCGCCCGTCGACCAGGAAAAGAGCGTCTGGCCGCTGATCGCGGCGCCCACCGCCTGCGCCAGCGCGGGATCGGCGGGGGCGATGCCTTCCGCCGCCAGCCGCAGCGTACCGCCGACCGTGGCGCCCTCGGGCAGCCGCGCGATCCGGCCGTTGCCAGCAAGCGTCACCGATTGCAGCCGCAGGTCGGGACGGTCCAGCCCCTCGACCGCGCCGGAAAGCCGCCAGCCGTCGCCCCGCGCGGCGTCGAAGGCGAAGGTCAGGTCGGCCGCATTCACCCGCATCGGCACGCCCGAACTGGGCAACAGCACCGGCCCGCCGTCGGCCGCGGCGATCCGCAACCGCAGGTCCAGCCGTTCGGGCACGCCATCCGCGGCCACCCGCGCCTGACCCTGCACCCGCAACTGCGCTGCGGCGATGTCGAGCCGGTCGAGCTGCACCGCGCCCAGGGGCGTGCGGCGGCCCTCGGCCACCAGCGCCACGTCGTTGCCAAAGAAATCGCGGTATTCCGGCAGGAGCAGCGGCGCCACATCGCCGCGCAGATCGAGGGCGAAGGTGCTCGCCCCCTCGACCGC
Source organism: Ruixingdingia sedimenti (assembly GCF_031432425.1). Taxonomy (NCBI): domain Bacteria; kingdom Pseudomonadati; phylum Pseudomonadota; class Alphaproteobacteria; order Rhodobacterales; family Paracoccaceae; genus Ruixingdingia; species Ruixingdingia sedimenti. Next base: position 25,594 of record NZ_JAVKPH010000006.1, read on the forward strand.
GCGCAGCGCGACCAGCCCTGCCAGCCGGTCCTGTCCGTCGGTGGCCAGCCGGATGTCGGCGGTGTAATCCTCAAGCGGCCCTTCGCCCTGCACCGACAGCGTCAGCGCAGGCGCGCCGGGCAGGCCCATCAGCGTGCCGGCGATGCCGCCCGCGGCCTCTTCCAGCGCCAGCGACAGGCGCAGGACACGGGTTTCATTGGCGAAACCGCCATCGAACGACAGCCGTGCCTCCGGCCCGTCGGTGCGGGTGATGTCGAGTTTCGCATTGCCCTCGCCCCCGGCCAGATCGGCGCTGCCCTCGACGCGGAAGGTGGCGGCGATGCCCATCACCGGCGCGCCCAAATCCACCTTTTCGGCCAGAATCTGGCCGATGCGCACCGAAATCGGCAGGTCGGGCAGGGAAAACGGCACGGCCTCCGGCGTGGGGGCCTCGGGGTCGCCGGTGTCGGGCAGGCGGGGCAGCAGGATTTCCTCGGCCCGCAGGGTCTCTACCTCCAGCCGCCCGGTCAGCAGGGCCCTGCGGCTCCAGTCCAGTTCCAGCCCGCGCAGGGTGATCCAGACGCCGTGGTCGTCGGCGATGGTCATTTCCCGGATCGTCGCGCGCGAGGACAGCGCGCCCTCGAACCCCTCGATCCGCACCGCCCGGCCGGCGCCGGACAGGTTGTCCTCGATCAGCCGGGTGAGGAAACCGCGGTCGTCCTCCTGCGCGGTGGCGAGAAGGGGGAAGACGCAGAACAGGACGGCGAGGAGGAAACGCATCAGAAGGCCTGCCCGATACCGATGTAGATCTGTGCGCCCTTGCCGGTGTTGCCGCCCGCAGGCGCGCCCACGTCCAGCCGGATCGGGCCGATGCCGGTGGCATAGCGCACCCCCAGCCCCGCGCCCGCGTGCCAGTCGGCGGACCCGCCGAACCCGTCCGCGCCGACGCGGCCATAGTCGTAAAAGGCCACCACGCCGATCCTGTCCGTCACCTTCACCCGCGCCTCGACCGAGGCGCCGAGGAACGCGGTGCCCCCCGTGCGCTGGCCCGGCAGGACGTTGACGCCGAGCGACTGGTAGGGCTGGCCGCGCACGGTGCCGCCGCCGCCGGAATAGAACAGATAGTCCCGCGACGTCCGCGCGATCGCCGCGCCCATGACCGCGCCCACCTGCAACCGGCCCGCCAGCACCACCCGTTCGCCAAGCGCCCGGTAGATGCGCCCGTCGGCCACCAGCCGCGCGCCGCTGTCGGTGGTGCCGAAGCCGACGAAGGGGGCCAGTTCGGCATCCAGATAGGTCCCGCGCGTCGCATCGGTCTTGCTGTCGCGCCGGTCCCACAGCACGCCGAGCGGCATCCGCAGGTTCTTGAACGTGGTCTTGCCCAGACTGTCGCGCACCACCGAATAGCGGTAGTCGAGCCCCGCCCGCGCCGTCAGTTCGTTGCTGAACATATGCGAAAAGCCGAAGCCGATCTCGCCCGCGTCCTCGGTATAATCCTCTTCGGCCAGCCGCCCGACCTTGGCGCGCAGGTTCAGCGTCGTGTCCGGGGTCAGGGTCGCCGGCCGGTCATAGGTGGCGCCGAGCGAATAGTCGGTGCCCGACCGCTGCCCGCCGATCTGGGCGATCTCGGCGTCGAACCGCAGCCGTTCGGCCCCGCCCAGAAGGTTGCGGTGCAGCCAGTAGCCCGACAGCGTCAGCCCCTCGAAACTGGCCAGTTCGACGCCCGCGCCGATGCGCCGGGGCGCCTCTTCGATCAGCGCCGCCTGCATGTCGAGCGTCGCGCCGGGGCCGAGCCGTTCGTTTTCGGTCAGCGCGACGGACCGGAACACCCCCGTGCGCCGCAGCCGGTCGGCCACGCGGTCCACCTCTTCGGGGTCATAGACCTCGCCCGTGGGAAAGCCCGCGATCTTGTGCAGCCGCGCCGGGCGCACGTTGTCGGACCCGCTGAAGGAAAGATGCCCGAACCGCACCAGCGGGCCGGGGGCCAGCCCCAACCGCGCATCCACCCGCCGCGCGCCGTGATCGGCCACGATGTCCTGCCGCACGGTCGCGGCCTTGGCATGGCCCGCATGGCGCCAGCCGTCGATGGCGGCCTCGTTCGCGGCGCGGATCGCGTCGGAATAGGCCACGCCGCCGGGCACGAAATCCTCCGGCAACTCGGTTTCGGGGGCCAGCGGCCCGACCTCTGCCCGTCCGAAGGTGAAGCGCGGCCCCGGGTCTACCGTGATCTGGACCCGCCCGATGGATTGCGGCGCGTTCAGCGGCGCGATGCCCGCGGCCTCGCGCCCGTCGAGGCGGATGTTGATCACGCCGGAATAATGCCCCGCGGCATAGAGCGTGCCCAGAAGCCGCGCGTAATCGGCCTGCGCGGCGGCGAACATGTCCTGCGGTTCCAGCCGTTTTTCGCGTTCGGCCTGCAACACCAGCGAGGCCCCGCGCAGGTCGTCGGTCAGATCCTCGTCGGCGCTGCGGACATCGAACCCGACGGGGTCGAGCGCACCGGCCGGCGTCGCGACGGCAAGCGCCGCGATACAGGCCAGAACCAGTCTTTCGCGTCCGGCCACCGCAAACCCTCCGTCGAAATCATTCTGGTCACTTTGACATGGGTCATGGCGGGGGGCAATGCGATGGCGTGGCGACGCGGGGGAAAGCCGCGCACCAATCCCGCCCCGAACCTGTTGTCAGGCAAGGGCGCGGAAGGCCCCGAGCCAGCCGAGCCCGGCCAGCGTATCGCCCCCGCGCGGGCGGTATTCGGCGCCGAAGGGGCCGTGCCAGCGCAGCGCCGGCAGAAGCGTGCGATAGTCCACCGTGCCGGTATCGGGTTCGCCCCGGTCGGGGACGCCCGCGAACTGCACATGGCCCACCACATCGCGCGTGCGGGCAAAGGCGGCCCCAACATCGCCATGGATGCGCGCGATGTGATAGCAGTCGTACATCAGCCGCAGGTTCGCCCGCCCCACCGCCGCGATGATGGAAAGCGCGTGGTCGAGGCTGGCGAGGTGATAGCCCGGCGCGTCATGGGGGTTCAGCGGCTCGATCAGCACCGTCAGCCCCTGCGGCGCCGCCAGATCGCAGGCATGGGCCAGATTGGCGCGGAACGTATCTTCCGCCCCCGCAGCACCTTGGGAATAGCCGGCCATCACATGCACCGCCCCCGCGCCCGCCGCCACGGCATAGTCCACCGCCTGCGCGATCCCCGCCCGCGCCGCCGCGATGCGCCCCGGCACCGCGGCCAGCCCGAATTCCCCCGCCGCACGGTCGCCCGGCGGGGTGTTCAGGCTGATCACCGGCAGCCCCGCCGCGGCCAGATCGGCGGGCGGCGTGTCATAGGGAAAATGGCATTCGACCGCATCGAACCCCGCCCGCCGGGCCGCCGCCACCGCATCCGGCAGCGGCATCCCGGTGAACAGGAACCCCAGATTGGCCGAAAACCGCAGGCTCAGAACGACAGTTCCCGGTCGCCCGCGGCGTCGCGGATGCGGCTCGGCAGGCCCATCGTGTTCAGCAGGTTGATGAAGGGCTTCGGGTCCAGTTCCTCGGCGTTCACCATCGTGCCCACATCCCATGTGCCCTGCGCCACAAGGATCGCCGCCGCCACCGGGGGCACGCCCGCGGTATAGCTGATGCCCTGACTGCCGACCTCCTCATAAGCCTCCTTGTGGTCGGCCACGTTGTAGATCAGCACCTCGGCCGGTTTGCCGTCCTTTTCGCCCTTCACCAGATCGGCGATGCAGGTCTTGCCGGTATAGCCGGGGGCGAGGCTCGCCGGATCGGGCAGCACCGCCTTGACGACCTTCAGCGGAATGACCTCCTGCCCCTCGGCCGTCCTGACCGGCTTTTCCGACAGAAGGCCGAGGTTGTTCAGCACCGTGAACACGTTGATGTAATGGTCGCCGAAGCCCATCCAGAACCGCACATCCGCCTGCGGATAGCGGGCGGCAAGGCTGTGCACCTCGTCATGCCCCGTCAGATATGCCTTCTGGTCGCCCACCACCGGCAGGGTCCAGGTCTTGCCGACCTCGAACATCCGGTTTTCCTGCCAGCCGCCCTTCTGCCAGCTGTAGACGGTGCCGGTGAATTCGCGGAAGTTGATCTCGGGGTCGAAATTGGTGGCGAAATACTTCCCGTGCGAACCGGCGTTGATGTCGATGATGTCGATGCTGTCGATCCGGTCCAGCATGCCCTCGGCCGCGCGGGCCCAGACGTTCACCACCCCGGGGTCGAACCCGATGCCAAGGATCGCCGTCACGCCCGCGTCCTTGCAGGCGTCGCGTTTCTTCCATTCATAGTTGCCGTACCACGGCGGGGTTTCGCAGATCTTCGCCGGATCCTCGTGGATCGCGGTGTCCATATAGGCCGCGCCGGTCGCGATGCAGGCGTCCAGCACATACATGTTCACGAAGGCGGACCCGACGTTGATCACGATCTGCGCGCCGGTGTCGCGGATCAGCGCGGCGACGGCGGCACTATCCATCGCATCCACGGCATGGGCCCTGAACACGCCCGGCACCTTCATCGCGCCCTTCGCCTGCACCGATGCGATGATCGCCTCGCATTTGGCGACGGTGCGCGAGGCGATGTGCAGATCCCCCAACAGGTCGTTGTGCTGCGCACATTTATGCGCGACGACCTGCGCCACGCCCCCGGCCCCGATGATGAGCACGTTCCGTTTCATCGCCAAACCTCCTTGCCAGCAGTCACGACAGGCTCGCCGCGTAGTCCTCGTATCCGAATGCCCGCGCGACGCGCACGGTGCCGTCCAGTTCCCGCACCGCGATGGCGGGCATCTTCACGCCGTTGAACCAGTTTTTCTTGACCATCGTGTAACCGGCCGCATCCTGGATCGACAGCCGGTCCCCGGCGCGCAACGGCGCCGCAAAGCGGTATTCGCCGAAGATGTCGCCGGCCAGGCACGACTTGCCGCAGACCATCCATTCATGGTCGCCCGCATCCGGTTCCACCCGCGCGGGCTGGCGGTAGATCAGCAGGTCGAGCATATGCGCCTCGATCGAACTGTCCACGATGGCAAGGTTCTTGCCGTTGAACAGCGTGTCCAGCACCGTCACCTCCAGCGTCGCCGCCCGCGTGATCGCGGCCTCGCCCGGTTCCAGATAGACCTGCACCCCGTTCTCGCCCGCGAACCGCTTCAGCCGTTCGGCCAGCCGGTCCAGCGGATAGCCCTCGCCGGTGAAATGGATCCCGCCGCCGAGGCTGATCCAGTCCATGCGGCGGATCAGATGGCCGAACCTTTGTTCGATATGGCCGAGCATGCGGTCGAACAGCTCGAAATCCGCATTCTCGCAGTTGTTGTGGAACATGAAGCCGCTGATGCGGTCCACCACCTTCTCGATCGCCCCGGGGTCATGTTCGCCAAGCCGCGAAAACGGCCGCGCCGGGTCCGCCAGATCGAAGGACGACGACGACACCCCGGGGTTGACCCGCAGCCCCTGCACCTTGCCCGCCGCGGCGGGGCCGAAACGGTCCAGCTGGCCGATGGTGTTGAAGATGATCTTGTCGCAATGGCCCACGACCTCTGCGATCTCGTTGTCGGCCCAGGCGACGGAATAGGCATGCGTCTCGCCCGGGAATTTCTCGCGCCCCAACCGCACCTCGTAAAGCGAGGATGAGGTCGTGCCGTCCATGTACTGCGCCATGAAGTCGAACACCGACCAGCTGGCGAAACATTTCAGCGCCAGCAGCGATTTCGCGCCGGACACCGCGCGCAGATGCGCGATCTTTTCCATGTTCGGCAGAAGCCGGGCCTTGTCGATCAGGTAATAGGGGGTGTCCAGCATCTCTGGCCCTTCCGCTGCACAAAGGGGTCAAAGCCGCAGGGCCATGCCCCGCGCGCGCCGCTGGTAGCGGAAACCCCCCCCGGGCTCAAGCCAAAACGGACCCGGGGTCAGGATCGGCGCCGCCCCGCTCCCCTTCATTTTCTGTCTGAAAATATCCCACGGGGGTGCGGGGGTGTGAAACCCCCGCCGCCGCGCCATCCCCCCGCGCAACGCCGGGTTCAGCGCCCCATCGCCCGCCGGAACGCCGGCCGCGCCACCATCATGTCGCGGAATGCCGCCAGCCGGGGTTCCCCGATCTCGAACCGGGCGACGCCGGCCCAGACCAGGCAATGGCCCAAAAGCACGTCGGGCACCGTCATCATGTCGCCCATCAGGAACGGCCCCTCGCCCATGCGCGCCACCAGCGTGCGGCAGTTGCGGGCGAATTCCCATTTCAGCGTGTCCTTCACCGCCGCGACCCGCCGCTCCTCGGGCAGGATGAAGCTGTGCCGCGCCGCGACCCAGAGCACGCCGTCGATCTCGTCCAGCAGGAAATGGGTCAGGCTGTCCTGCCGGGCGCGCGCGATGGTGCCCGCGGGGTGGGTCAGCGCGCCGTGGCGGTCGGCCAGGAACTGCATGATCGCCACCGAATCGATGATCGGCTCGCCCTCCGCCAGCAGCACCGGCACCTTGCCCGAGGGGTTGAAGGCGCGCACCGTATCCGACCAGACCTCTGCCGGGTCGTGTTCGTAGGGCTGGCCCAGTTCCTCCAGCATCCACAGCACGCGGCCCGTGCGGGTGTTCTTGGGGCCGATGACCTTGTACATGGTTTCCTCCCTTTCAGCGCGCCAGCGTCGCCAGCCGGATCAGCGCGCGTTCGACCAGCGCCATGTCGGGCGCCTTGGCGGCCGAGCGCAGCGTCAGGTCCGTTTCCACCAGCACCGCCAGCGCGGATTCGAGCCGCCGCATCCCCCAGTGCTGCGCCTGCCGCTGCATCCGGTCGCGCCGGGGCCCGAACACCGGCGGGCGCGCCCGCGCCAGCCCCGCGCCGGGCCCGCCCGGGTCGGAGGCTGCGGCATGCAGGGTGCGGAAATGGCGGGTGGCGTCGATGCAGATGCGCACGGCGTTGATGCCCTGCCCCTCGATCCGCCGCATCAGGGGGCCGATCTCGCGCAGCCGCGCCTCTGCCACCACATGCATCAGGTCGTCCAGTTCCGCCTCTATCGTCGCGGGGGCGCAGGCGGCGATGTCCTCGGGCGTCAGGGGGCTGTCATCGCCCCATTTGTACAGCCCGATCTTTTCCACCGTCTGACGGAAATCCCCGGGGTCGAGCACCTTGGCCAGCGTTTCCAGATCGCCCATCGCCGCGCGGTCGATAGTCTTCAGCCCCGCCTGCGCCAGTTCGGCCTCGATCTCCTCGCGCGACGGCGGATCGTCGTAAAGGCCCACGGCATAGGCATGGGGGGCGGATTCGAACGCCTTGCGCAGCGCCGATTTCGCCGTCAGCGATCCGGCCGTCACCACCAGCACCGCATCGCCCGGCCGCCAGTCGGCCAGCGCGCTGGCCAGCGGGGCGGCCACGGTGTCGTTTGCATCCTCCACGAACACCACGCGCGGGCCGGGAAAGAAGCCCTGCTCGCGCATCGCATCGCCCGCCGCCGCCGGATCGCGGCGCAGGTCGCCCGCCGCCATGCGCACCAGCCGCATTTCGGCCTCGCCCTGCGGCCCCACCAGTGCGGCGATCACCTGCTGGCGGCGCAGGGCCACGCGCATCGCATCGGCGCCATAGATCAGCAGCCCCGCCTTGCCCGGATCGGGCCGGGCGAAATAGCGCGCGGCCTCGGTCCCCGAAAGCTTCATGCCGCCCCCGTGGCCAGAAGCCGCGTCACGATCCGGTCGGCGAGGATGCGCATCAGGCGCACCCGCGCGTCCTCTTCCGCGGTCAGCGTGGCGACGGTGGACCCGGTGGCCGACCAGCCGGTGAAGCCCTCGACCCGCCCCTCGGCCACCACGGTGCCGGTGGCGCTTTCCGTCAGCCGGAAGGTGGCAGCACCCGTCATCGTATAGCGCGTGATCGCGCGCGACGGCGTGATGCCCGCGCCGATCTTTTCCGTGGTGACGGTATAATCCAGCGCATAGCGCGGCGCGGCGGCGCGGCCGAGCCGTTCTTCCAGCCGCACCACCAGTTCCCAGGCGTTTTCGTCGCGCGGTTCGGCCATCCGCACCGCGCCATGCAGCGCCGCCCCCGCACCGCCCGGCCCATAGGCCGGGGCAAAACCGCATGCCGCCAGGGGCAGCGCCCCCAGCATCAGCAACACGGTCCTGCGGTCAGACGACGACATTGACGATCCGGCCGGGCACGACGATCAGCTTCTTCGGCGCCTGCCCCGCGAGGAAGCGTATCACATCGGGGTCCGCCAGCACGATCTTTTCGACCTCTGCCGCAGGCATGTCCTTGGGCACCGTGACTTCGGCCCGCCGCTTGCCGTTGATCTGGATCGGCAGGGTCACGGCATCCTCGACCAGCAGCGCGGGGTCGGCCTTGGGCCATGCGGCCTGCGCCACCAGCCCTTCGCCCCCCAGCATCGACCAGACCTCTTCGGCCAGATGCGGCACCATGGGCGACATCAGCCGCGCCATGATCCGCAGCGCCTCGGCCCGCGCCTGCGCCGACGCGCCGGATTTGGCGATGGCGTTGGTCAGGGTGTAAAGGGCGGCGATGGCCTTGTTGAAGGCGAATCCCTCCACCCCCGCGGTCACATCGGCGATGGCGCGATGCGCGGCCTTGAGCACCGCGGCATCCTCTGCCCCCTCGCCGCCCTCTGCCGCGGCCACATCGGCGGCCAGCCGCCAGACGCGCGACAGATGCTTGTGCGCGGCCTCCGCCCCCGCGGCGGTCCATTCCACGTCGCGTTCGGGCGGGCTGTCCGACAGGATGAACCAGCGCGCGGTATCGGCGCCATAGGCGGCGATGATCGCCTCGGGGTCGACCACGTTCTTCTTGGATTTCGACATCTTGGCCGAGGGGATGGTATCGACCCTTTCCCCCGTCGCCTTCAGCGCGCCGTTTTCCACATCCTCGGGGTAGTGGTAGACGGGCCGCCCGTTCGCGTCGCGGGTCAGGTAGATCTCGTGCGTCACCATCCCTTGGGTGAACAGCGCATCGAAGGGTTCCACCGCCTTGGCGGGCAGGTGGCCGGTCTTGTGCATCGCCCGGGCGAAGAAGCGCGAATAAAGCAGGTGGAGGATCGCATGTTCGATCCCGCCGATATACTGGTCCACGTTCATCCAGTAATCGGCCTCGGCCGCATCGGTGGGCGTCGCCGCGCGCGGCGCGGTGAAGCGGGCATAGTACCAGGACGAATCGACGAAGGTGTCCATCGTGTCGGTTTCCCGCAGCGCGGGCTTGCCGCAGGCGGGGCAGGTGCAGTTGCGCCAGGTCGGGTGCCGGTCCAGCGGGTTGCCGGGCTTGTCGAAGCTGACATCCTCGGGCAGGCGGACGGGCAGGTTTTCCTTGGCCTCGGGCACCACGCCGCAGGCGTCGCAATGCACCACCGGGATCGGGCAGCCCCAGTACCGCTGGCGGCTGAGCCCCCAGTCCCGCAGGCGGTAGTTGGTGACGCCGCGACCGAGCCCGCGCGATTCGAACTGCGCGATGGCGGCATCCACCGCCGCCTCGCCGGTCTGTTCGGCCTCGCCCGCGAAACCGGCGACATAGCGCACCTTTTCGGTCTTGGGCGGCACGAAGGCCTCGTCCGCCACGGGCGCGCCGCCGTCCAGTGCCACGAACACGTCGCGGACCGGCAACCCGTACTTGCGCGCGAAATCCAGATCGCGCTGGTCATGCGCCGGGCAGCCGAAGATCGCGCCGGTGCCGTAGTCCATCAGGATGAAATTCGCCACATAGACCGGCAGTTCCCACGCCGGATCGAGGGGATGGCGCACACGCACGCCGGTATCCATCCCGCGCTTTTCCGCCTTTTCCAGCGCCTCTTCGCTGGTGCCGATGCGGCGGCATTCGGCGTTGAAGGCCGCCAGACCGGGGTTCGCGGCCTCCAGCGCCTTCGCCAGCGGGTGATCGGGCGATACCGCGCAGAAGCTCGCCCCCATCAACGTGTCGGGGCGGGTGGTGTAGACCTCGACCTTTTCGAAACCCGCGGGCGCGCCGATGGTGTCGAAGGCGAATTGCAGCCCGCGCGACCGGCCGATCCAGTTGGCCTGCATCAGGCGCACCTTTTCGGGCCAGTTGTCCAGCCCGTCGAGCGCGTCGAGCAGTTCCCCGGCATAGTCGGAAATGCGGAAGAACCACTGCGTCAGTTCCCGCCGTTCCACCACCGCGCCCGACCGCCAGCCCTTGCCGTCGATCACCTGTTCGTTGGCCAGCACCGTCATGTCCACCGGGTCCCAGTTGACGACGGCGTTCTTGCGGTAGACCAGCCCGGCTTGCAGCATGTCGAGGAACATCGCCTGCTGCTGGCCGTAATATTCCGGGTCGCAGGTCGCGAACTCGCGGCTCCAGTCGATCGACAGGCCGAGCGGCTTCATCTGCCCGCGCATGACCTTGATGTTGTCATAGGTCCAGGTGGCCGGATGCCCGCCGCGTTCCATCGCCGCGTTTTCCGCCGGCATCCCGAAGGCGTCCCAGCCCATCGGATGCAGCACCGAAAAGCCCTGCGCCGCCTTGTAGCGCGCCACCACGTCGCCCATCGTGTAGTTGCGCACATGCCCCATGTGGATGCGCCCGGAAGGGTAGGGGAACATCTCCAGCACATAGTACTTGGGCTTCGCCGTGTCGTGCCGCGCGGTGAACACGCCCCCCGCCTCCCATGCGGATTGCCAGCGGGGCTCTATCGTCGCGGGGGCGTAACGGGACATGGCGGGACCTTCTTCATGACAGCGCCGGGCGCCGACGATGCGGGCCCGGCGCGGTTATAGCTGCCGCAGCGGCGGAATCTAGTATCTCGAATCGCGCACGCGCAACTGGCGGGCGCGGGTCAGGATCGCATCCTCGATCGCGCGCAGCGTTTCGGGCGCCACCGCCGCGCCGCCCTGGCCCTGCACCGCGACGTTGAGCGAACGGGCATCCAGCGCCGGGTCGGACACGTAGATCGTCGCCCGGTAGGCGCGCCCGCCGCCCGGCGGCCGCCCGTAGCCGGTCGAGATCACGCCGGAAAACGGATCGACCGTTTCCACGGGCAGGAAGCTCAGCACATCCAGCGCGGCGTTCCACAGATAGCGGTTCACGCTGCCGCCGAGCGAGCCGTCGTCGCGCGCGCGCAACAGATCGCCCAGCTTTGCGCGCGGCGCGGTGTCGGGAACGCCCGTCGCCATCCGTGCGCCGCGTTCCTGCGCATCGAGGTTGATATAGTTGTCCAGGTCGATGCGCTGCTGGTCCGTCTGCGCCGGGGCCGGCTGCGGCGCCCGCGCGCGCGAGAAGGGGTTGAGGCTGCCGATGCCGCCGCCGCACCCTGCGACCGACGCCACGATACCGCCCAGAAGCACGAGGCGGGCAAGGCCGGAAAACTGCATACGTCTGCCCCCGTTCAGGTTTCGCAACTGTCTAGCCGAGCCTCCGGGGGGGAACAAGGCTTTTCCGGGCGGGGTCTGCGCGGGGGGGGCTGCCGCGACTGTGGCATCGCTGCACCATGCCGCCACCAGTTTCGCCACGGGGCGGCCAGACGATTGCAATCGAGGGGCAGGGGGGCGAAATAGGCAGCATTCCCAATTCGGATTTCCCTGAGTTGGGCGGCACCCTAGATACAACGAGGGAAAACGATGAAAAAAGTTCTTCTGGCCACCACGGCGCTGCTGATGACCGCCGGCGCGGCCGCCGCGGAAGTTACCTTCAACGGGAACGCCCGCTTCGGTCTGCAATACAACAGCGATCCGACCGTCGTCCCCCCGGGCGCTGCGTTCGACTCGAACATGCCGGTCGGCACCCGCGAAGCGACCCTTGAAAAGCGTCTGCGCTTCCAGGTGAACGCCTCGACCACCACCGACGGCGGTGTGACCCTCGGCGCGTTCCTGCGTCACCAGTCGGACGAAATGGGCGGCAACCGCGGCTTCTCGGGCGCCCGTCTGTATGCCGCCTACAACGGCCTGACCGTTGCCGTCGGCAACATCGAAGGCTCGATCGAATCGATGCCGGGCCTGTACTGGACCGCTGGCATGAGCCTCACCGGCCTGTCGTGGTCGGGCCTCGTCACCAACACCGTCGCCAAAGGCTACTTCGGCTGGGATGCGTACTCGTCCACCGGCAACGGCCCGGGCGGCCGCGAAGGCATCGAAGTGAAGTACACCATGGGTGACTTCACGGTGCACGCCTCGCACTCGTCGAACTCGCTGAGCGGCCTGGCCGGCAAAGTCGAGCGTTCGGCCATCTACGGCGCCTACAAGTTCTCGGGCTGGACCGTCGCTCTCGGCTACTCGGACAGCACCCTGAACACCGAAGACAAGCTGATCCTGCTCGTCGGCGGCAACATCGGTGACTACGGCGTCGGCTTCCAGGTTGCCGACAACGACGGCACCACCAAGATCGCCCTGAACGGCTCGGCCACCTTCGGCGCGACCACCGTGATGGCTTACGTCGCTGACGAAGACACCGCGGGCGTCGACACCGCCTACGGCCTCGGCGTGTCCTACAACCTCGGCGGCGGCGCCAAGCTGGTCGGCGGCGTGGAAAGCACCCCGTGGAACACCACCCGCGCCGACTTCGGTGTGAGCTTCAGCTTCTGATCCAACCGGATCATCGGCTAGGGGAAGAGCGGGCGAAAGCCCGCTCTTTTCTTTTGCAGAAGGGGGATCCCATGTCGTTGACGGACATCCAGACCCGCATCGCAGCGGCCGAGGCCGCGGCAGGCCGCGCGCCGGGTTCGGTCCGGCTGATCGCCGTGTCCAAGGTGCAGCCGCTCGACCGCGTGACCGCGGTGCTGGAGGCCGGCCACCGCCGTTTCGGCGAGAATTACGTGCAAGAGGCCGCGGGCAAATGGCCCGACCTGCGCGCGCGGTTCCCGGGGGTGGAACTGCACATGATCGGCCCCTTGCAGACCAACAAGGCCAAACCGGCGCTGGACCTGTTCGACGCCATCCACACGCTGGACCGGCCAAGCCTTGCCGAACGGCTTTCGCGCCTCGTGCAGGCGCGGGGGGCCTGCCCGGAGTTGTTCGTGCAGGTCAACACCGGGATGGAGCCGCAGAAGGCCGGTGTCCTGCCCGATGCGGCCGACGGTTTCATCGCCGCCTGCCGGGGGATGGACCTGACGCTGGCCGGGCTGATGTGCATCCCGCCCGAGGATACGGACCCCGCCCCCCATTTCGCCCTGCTGGCCCGGATCGCCGAACGCAACGGCCTGACGGGTCTGTCCATGGGGATGAGCAGCGATTTCGAGACCGCCATCGCCCACGGCGCCACCCATGTCCGCGTGGGTTCGGCCATCTTCGGCGCGCGGGCCTACGGCTGACAACCGGGGGGCGAAAATTTTTCTCCGAAAAATTTTCCGCGCGGTAGCGGTCAGCCCTGCACGATCAGCCGCGTCCCCGGCACCACCCGCCGGGCGATCCAGTGCAGGTCCGCCCGCGCAAAGGCCACGCAGCCCGCCGTGCGCCGCAAGGGCCGCCGCCATTGGTGCACGAAGATCGCCGATCCCCGCCCCGGCACCGCATCGGGCCAGTTCCAGTCGGTGATCAGGACCAGATCATACATCGGATCCGCCCGCCGCAGCCGTTCGTGCGAAAACCCGTGCGGGGCGCGGGTCATGTGGTTGTAGGCCGGATCGGCGTCATCATCCGACCACAGGTCCCCCGGCCCGATCGGCAGAGCCCAATCCGCAGGCCGGGGCAGGCGGTCGGCACGGTAGAGCATGCCGACGATCCGGTGCACCCCCGCTGGCGTCGCCCCGTCCCCTTCGCGTTTCGCGCCCGGGGGCACCACGCCGCCGCGGCCCACCGTACAGGCGAAACGGCGGCCCAGAAACCGCGCGCCCATGCGCGTGATCACGATGTCGCCCCATCCCGTGATCACAGAAGATGCCCCGACTTCGCCGCCTTGGTCGCCAGATAGCCCGCGTTCTGCGCCGTCTGCCCCACCTTCAGCGGCACCCGTTCCACCACCCGCAGGCCCTGCGCCTCCATCATGCGGATCTTGGCGGGGTTGTTGGTCATCAGCCGTACCGCGCCGAAACCCATCTGCCGCAGGATGCCCGCGCCGATGCGGAAATCGCGCTCGTCATCCTCGAACCCGAGCCGGTGGTTCGCCTGAACCGTATCGAACCCCTGATCCTGCAAGGAATAGGCGCGCATCTTGTTGGCCAGCCCGATCCCCCGCCCCTCCTGGTTGAGGTAGAGCAGGACCCCCGCGCCTTCGGCCCCCATCTGCGCCAGCGCGGCGCGCAACTGGGGCCCGCAGTCGCATTTCAGGCTGCCCAGAACGTCGCCGGTGAAACAGGCCGAATGCAGCCGCGCCAGCACCGGTGCGCCGCGGTCGGGGCGGCCGATCTCGATCGCGTAATGTTCATCCCCGCCGTCGTCGGGGCGGAAGATGTGCAGCCGCCCGGCCTCTGCCGCCGCCATCGGCAGGCGCGCCGACACCACCGGGTGCAGCGCCGCCGCCCGCAGCAGGACCGGCCCCGCCTCGTCCACCGGGATCAGCGTCAGCCCGTGTTCGGCCGCCACGGCCAGCCCGTTCGGCACCGCCAGAACCACCGCCGCAGGCAGCAGATGCGCCGATTTCACCAGCATCACCGCCGCCCGGTGCAACGCCGCGTCGCCCTCGCGCGCGGTCAGCAGCGGGCCCTTCATCGGCGCGTTCAGGTCGTCCGCCGGGTCGGCCACCGCCTGCACCCAGGCCAGCCCCACATCCGGCGGGATCACGATCCGCGCCAGATCGCCGTCATAGGCCCGGGCCTTGAGCGTTTCGGCCCGCCGCGCCGTCACCGCCAGCACCGGATCGCCCCCCATCGCCCGCAGCGCCGCCAGCCGCGGCGCCCCGAGCGTTTCCGCCGGCACCGCCAGCACCGCCTGCCCGCCGCCCACCAGCACCACGGGCACGCCCATGCGCAGGTCCGCTCGGGCGCGGCTGAGCCGTTCGACGATGCCGGGGGCGAGGGTCATGGGCGGGTCCTTTCGGCCCCTTCTCTAGCGCGTCGCGTAGCATATTGAAACATATCCCGCATTTCCGACACGACCGCGTGAGCATAGTGTTGCAATCCTTGCCCCGCGCCGCGCCGCCTCACATGTCGATCACGCAAAACGGAGGAAGCCCATGGCCAATCTCAGGAAAATCCTTCTGGTCGACGATGACGACGACCTGCGCGAGGCGCTGTCGGAACAACTGGTGCAGACCGAGGATTTCGACGTGTTCGAGGCCGCCAACGGCCACGACGGGATCGAAAAGGTCAAGGCGGCGCATTTCGACCTGATCATCCTCGACGTGGGCCTGCCCGACACCGACGGGCGGGAGCTGTGCCGGCGGATGCGCAAGCAGGGGGTGAAAAGCCCGATCCTGATGCTGACGGGGCATGACACGGATGCCGACACGATCCTCGGCCTCGACGCGGGGGCGAACGACTATATCCCCAAGCCTTTCAAATTCCCCGTCCTTCTGGCCCGCATCCGCGCGCAACTGCGCCAGCACGAACAATCCGAGGACGCGGTGTTCCAGCTTGGCCCCTATACGTTCAAGCCGGCGATGAAGCTGTTGCTGGACGAGAAGGAACGCAAGGTGCGGCTGACGGAAAAGGAAACCAATATCCTCAAGTTCCTCTACCGCGCCGGTCAGGCGGTGGTGCCGCGCGATGTGCTGCTGCACGAGGTCTGGGGGTATAACGCGGGCGTCACGACGCATACGCTGGAAACCCACATCTACCGCCTGCGGCAGAAGATCGAACCCGATCCCTCGAACGCCCGTCTGCTGGTGACAGAGGCGGGGGGTTACAAACTGGCGACCTGATTGCCATATTGTTGACGAAAACGCCTGCTATCCCCCGAAATCGACGGCAGCGTTTCCACGAGTTCCCCTGGCCGCGTCGGGGTCATGACGCGGCATCCTCCCTGTTGGACTGGCCCGGGCCCTGTGCCCGGGCCTTTTTTCATGGGCGTTGACAGGACCGGGGCAGGGGTATAGCCGGGGCGCAGGGGTGCCGATCCCCGCCGCCTGCTGGCGCCAAGCCATGGTGAAATCGGACCTGAGCGTTTCAGGATGACCGTTCTGCTGACCTTTCCGGGCCGGGAGACATGGCAACGCAGGCCCCATGCCAGACCCCGGCGAACCGAAAGGAACGCAAGATGACGGGCTTTCCCCGTTCGATAGAGGCCGCGAAGGCCGAGGCGCGGGCGCTGCGCGCGGCACTGGCGGCTCAGGGGCGCGAAACGACCCATTCCGCCGCGCTGGAAACGGTGGCGCGGGCGCATGGTTTCCACGACTGGAACACGCTGCACGCGCAACTGGGCAACCGGCTGCAGCCGCCGGCAATGCCGGGCGACCGGGTGGCGGGGCGTTACCTCAAGCAGCCCTTCGTGGCGGAGGTGCTTGGCGTGACCGAACTTTCGCCCGGCCGTTATGCGCTGGTGCTGCATTTCGACACGCCGGTCGATGTGGTGACATTCGACAGCTTTTCCCTGTTCCGCCGCCGGGTGCGGGCGGTGGTGGGGCCGGACGGGGTGTCCTTCAGCACGACCTCGGACGGCGTGCCGCATCTGGTGCTGGATATGTGATCCTATTTGCCCGGCTTGACACAGGTCAAGGTGCGGCCCCCGCGCAGGGTGCCATATGATCGCGTCTCCCTGTTAGACTGGCCCGGGTTCCGCCCGGGCTTTTCTTTTCCCCCGCGGCTTGAGCCCCCCGGCGCGGGGCATTACCCTGCCCGCCGGATAAAGGAGCCTGCCATGACCCTCACCATCGCCACCTGGAACATCAACTCCGTCCGCCTGCGCGAGGGGCTGGTGGCGCGGCTGCTGACCGAAGAGGCGCCCGACGTGCTGTGCCTTCAGGAATGCAAGGCCCCCGTGGACAAGATCCCGCTGGAGGCGTTCCGCGCCGCGGGCTACGGCCATATCGTCGCGCGCGGGCAAAAGGGCTACAACGGCGTCGCGATCCTGTCGAAACTGCCGCTGGAGGATGCGGGCGAGGTCGATTTCGCGGGCCTCGGCCATGCCCGCCATGTCGCGGCGCGGCTGGAAAACGGGGTCGTCATCCACAACGTCTACGTGCCCGCGGGCGGCGACATCCCCGACCGGGCGCTGAACGTGAAATTCGGACAGAAGCTCGATTTCGTCGCCCATCTGCGCGACTTCTTCCGCGACAATGCGCCGCAAAAGGCGATCCTCGTCGGCGATCTCAACATCGCCCCGCGCGAGGACGACGTGTGGAACCACAAGGCGCTGCTCAAGATCGTCAGCCACACGCCCGTCGAGGTCGAACATTTCACCGATGCGCAGGCGGCGGGCAACTGGGTCGACATCACCCGGCAGGACATCCCGGACGGGCGGCTTTACAGCTGGTGGTCCTACCGCTCGCCCGACTGGGACGCGGCCGACAAGGGCCGGCGGCTGGATCACATCTGGGCCAGCCGCGACATCGCCGCCGCGGGCCATGCCAGCCGCATCCTGCGCCCCGTGCGGGGATGGGAACAACCCTCCGACCACGCGCCGGTGCTGGCCTCGTTCGATCTGTGACCCTTGGCAGGGGCGGGCTGCGCGCGCATATAGGGACAAATCAGTATCGGAGGGCAGGTATGCTCGGTTTGGGACAGACGACAAAGGCGGCGGGCGATCTGGTCAAGGACGGGTCCGAGGCCACCTTCATGCAGGACGTGATCGAGGCCAGCCGCGAGGTGCCGGTCATCGTCGATTTCTGGGCGCCGTGGTGCGGGCCGTGCAAGACGCTCGGCCCCGCGCTGGAATCGGCGGTGCAGGCGGCGGGCGGCAAGGTCCGCATGGTCAAGATCGACGTGGACCAGAACCAGATGATCGCGGGTCAGCTGCGCATCCAGTCGATCCCCACGGTCTATGCCTTCTGGCAGGGCCAGCCGGTCGACGGCTTTCAGGGCGCGCTGTCGGGCAGCGAGGTGAAGAAGTTCATCGACCGCGTGGCGGCGCTGGCCGGTGACGGCGGGCTTGCCGATGCGATCGCGGCCGCCGAACAGATGCTGGAAGAAGGCGCCGCCGCCGACGCCGCCGAAACCTTCGCCGCGATCCTGGCCGAAGAACCCGAAAGCGCCGCCGCGCTTGGCGGGCTGGCACGCGCCTGGATCGCCGTGGGCCAGATCGACCAGGCCGAGGCGCTGGTCGCCAACGCCCCCCCCGCCATCGCCCGCGCCGCAGAGGTCGAGGCCGCCCGCGCGCAGATCGCGCTGGCGAAACAGGCCGCCGAGGCCGGGCCGCTGGATCAGCTGGCCGCACAGGTCGCCGCCGACCCCGGCAACCCTCAGGCCCGGTTCGATTTTGCGCAGGCCCTGCATGCCGCCGGCCGCGTGGACGAGGCGGTGGACGAACTGCTGGAACTCTTCCGCCGCGACCGCGAATGGAACGACGGCGCCGCGCGGGCACAGCTGTTCACCATCTTCGATGCGCTGAAACCGCAGGACCCCATCGTGCTGAAGGGCCGGCGGCGCCTGTCGTCGATGATCTTCGCCTGAACCGGCGCCTGCCGGAGGGAGAGACCATGAAACGCTTTGGTGATCTGCCCGACGTGATCGCGGTCTTTCCCCTGCCCGGGGCGCTGCTGCTGCCCCGGTCGCGCCTGCCGCTGCATATTTTCGAGCCGCGCTATCTGGCGATGATCGACGATTGCCTGCGCACGCCGCACCGGCTGATCGGCATGATCCAGCCGCGCGACCTGCCCGGCGGGCGGGGGGGCGAGACGGGCGAGGAAAAGCGGCTTCAGGCCATCGGCTGCGCCGGCCGCCTGACCGGGTTTTCCGAAACCGAGGACGGGCGCTACATGATCTCGCTCACCGGGGTGTCGCGGTTCCGCATCGGGGACGAGGCTTTGGGCTTCACCCCCTACCGGCGGTTCCATATCGACTGGGCCCCCTTCGGGCGCGACATGGGGCCGGCGGAAACCGACGCGGGCTTTCGCCGCGAACCCTTCCTCGACCTGCTGCGCCGGTATTTCGAGGCGATGCAGCTGTCGACCGACTGGGGCAGCCTGACCGCGGCGGAGGATGAACTGCTGATCAACTCGCTGTCCATGCTCTGTCCCTTCTCGCCCGAGGACAAGCAGGCGCTGCTGGAGGCGCCGTCGCTGGAAACCCGGCGCGAGACACTGGTGACGCTGATCGAATTCGCCCTTCACGCCGGGCCCGGAGAGGAAACGATGCAATGACCGACACCGCGCCCGCCTTCGACCGCCGCATGCTGGAGGCGCTGGTCTGCCCGGTGACGCGCGGGCCGCTGGCCTACGACGCCGAACGGCAGGAACTGGTGTCGCGATCCGCCCATCTGGCCTATCCGATCCGCGGCGGCATCCCGATCATGCTGGTCAGCGAGGCGCGCGAGATCGACTGACCCTGCCGGTGGATGGGGTGGCGCCGGGGGCCAGCCCCCGGACCCCCGGAGTATTTATGGCAAGATGAAGCCCCGCTTTCGGGCAGCGAGGCGCCCCCTGCTCATTTTCTGTCCTTAAATATCCCGCGGGGGTCCGGGGGCGCGAAGCCCCCGGCGCTGTCCCATCCAGCCTCAGACCGGCCGGCCCTGCATCAGCCGCGGCAGTTCGCCCGTCAGTCCGGCGGCCTGCCGGATGAAGTGGCGGCGCAGCGGCGGGGTGGCATTGACCAGCCCGAGGCCGAGGTCGCGGGCCGCGCGCAACAGCGGGTTGTCGTTGGAAAACAGCCGGTTGACCCCATCCATGCCAAGCGCCAGCGCGGTCGCGTCGAACCGCCGCCAGCGTTGATAGCGGTCCAGCACGTCGGGCGCGCCGATATCCTCGCCCCGCCGGTGGGCATCCACCAGCACCTCGGCCAGCGCGCCCACGTCGCGCAGCCCGAGGTTCAGCCCCTGTCCCGCGATCGGATGCACCCCATGCGCCGCGTCGCCCGCCAGCGCGATGCGGGGCGCGGCATAGCGTTCGGCCAGCGACAGGCTGAGCGGATAGGTGAAACGTGCGCCCGCCAGCCGGATGCCCCCCAGAAAATCGCCGAAGCGCGGGCGCAGCAGGTCGAGGAAGGCGTCGTCGGGCAGGGCGGCGATGGTGGCGGCGGTCGCGTCGGATTCCGACCAGACGATGGAACTGCGGTTGCCGGGCAGGGGCAGGATGGCGAGCGGCCCGGCGGGCATGAACAGCTGATGCGCGATGCCGTGGTGGGGCAGGTCGTGGTCCAGCGCGCAGACCAGCGCGGTCTGGCCATAGCCCCATCCGTGGCGGCGGATACCGGCGCGCGCGGCGGTGCCGCTGGCCCGCCCGTCGCAGCCGACCAGCACCCGCCCCGTCACCCGCCGCCCCGAGGCCAGCGCCACGGTGACGCCCGCCCCCGCGACCGCCTGCGCCACCACCTTTTCGCCGTCGCGCAGCGTCACCCCGGGCGCGTTGCGCATCGCATCCAGAAAGGCGGCGTAGAGGAAGCGGTCTTCCAGCATGTGGCCCATCGGGCCTTCCTCGATTTCCGCATGGTCGAAATGGAGGAAGAAGGGCGCAGCACCTTCGCCCGCGCGCCCGTCGCTGGCCTTGATGCCGAGGATGGGTTGCGCCCTGTCGGCCACCGCCCCCCAGACCCCGATGGCCGCCAGCAACCGGCGCGAGGCGATGGCCAGCGCATAGGCCCGCCCGTCGAACCCGGTTTCGGCGCGTGCCGGTGCGGGGCGCGCGTCGATCACGGTGACGCGCAGGCCCCCCTGCGCCAGCGCCAGCGCCAGTGCGGGGCCGTTCAGCCCGCCCCCGGCAATGATGACATCGGTATCGCGTTCCATGCCCCCACTATGCCCCGCCGCGCGGGATTGTCCATGCGCCGCGCTGCCGTTACGGTCGGCGCGCAACCGGTGGAGGGTGGGATGCGCGCGAACTGGCTGACGATGACGGCGGGCGATCTGGGGCGGGCGATCGGCGCGGGGCAGATCCATCCGGTCGAACTGGCCGAGGCGTTCCTCGACGCCATCGCCGCCCATCCCGACACGCCGCGCATCTATGCCCGCACCACCCCGGAACGTGCGCGGGACGAGGCGATGGCGGCCGCCGAACGCGCCAAGATGGGGTTGCGGAGGGGGCTGCTGGACGGCGTGCCGATCAGCTGGAAGGACAATATCGACACCGCGGGCGTGGCGACCGAGGCCGGATCGGCCCTGCTGGCGGGGCGGGTGCCTGCGGCGGATGCGCCGGTGCTGCGTGCGGCGACCTTTGCCGGGCTCGTCTGTCTGGGCAAGACGCATCTGTCGGAACTGGCGTTTTCGGGTCTGGGGCTCAATCCCGTCACCGCGACCCCGCCGAATGTGAACGACCCGGCGGCGGTGCCCGGGGGGTCGTCCTCCGGCGCGGCGGCCTCGGTCGCCTTCGGGCTGGCGGCGGCGGCCATCGGCACGGATACGGGCGGCTCGATCCGCATTCCGCCGGCGTGGAACGACCTCGTGGGGTTCAAGCCCACGCGGGGGCGGCTGCCGGGGGCCGGGGTGGTGCCTTTGGCCAACAGTTTCGACACCGTGGGCCCGATGGGGCGGAGCGTCGAGGATTGCGCGCTGCTGCTGGCGGCGATGGGGGGCGGGCGGCCGGCCGACCTGCGCGGGGCCGGTCTGGCGGGGCGGCGGCTTCTGGTGCTGGAAACCGTGGCGCTGGACGATCTTTCCCCCGCCCCCGCGCAGGCGTTCGACGCCGCGGTGTCGTGCCTCACGGCGGCGGGCGCGCGGGTGGACCGGCTGCGCTTTCCCGGCGTGGCAGAGGCATTGGGGCTGGCGGCGACACTGGTCGCACCCGAGGCCTATGGGCTGTGGCAGGACACCATCGAGGCCGCGCCGGACAAGATGTTCCCCCTTATCCTCGACCGTTTCCGCACCGGGGCCGCGATCAAGGCGACGGATTTCGTGGCGGCATGGCGGCGGCTTCATGTCCTGCGCGCGCAATGGGCGGCGGCGGTCGCGGGGGCGGATGCGGTGATCCTGCCCACGACGCCCAACCTGCCGCCCGATGCGGCCCGCCTGCTGCGCGATGCCGACTATTACACGCAGGAAAACGCCCGCGCCCTGCGCAACACCCGTATCGGCAACCTGTTCGAGGGCGCGGCGCTGACCCTGCCCACGGGCGTTGCGTCCTGCGGGATCATGTTCCTGACCTTGCCGGAGGCCGAGGAACGCCTGCTGCGTCTGGGTGCGGCGGCGGAACCCGTGCTGCGCCGCGGGTGAAAAAGCCACAATTCCGCCCATCAAGCGGCGGGGATTGCGGCGTTTTTCTGGACCCGGCCCCGAATAGCCGGTATCGTTCCCCCAAACGGGGCGATACGACCCCGGTGAACGAGGCAGTAATGGCATATCCCGAGCGGTTTTCGAACCTGCCAGACTACGCATTTCCGCGTCTGCGCGCGTTGCTTGATTCGCATGCGCCGGGGGGTGAGCCCTTGGCCATGACCATCGGCGAGCCGCGCCACCCCTTTCCCGCCTTCGTGGGCGAGGTTCTGGCGGAAAACCTTGGCGGTTTCGGGGTTTACCCGCCGAACGAGGGCACGCCGGAACTGCTGGCCGCCATATCCGGCTGGATCGCGCGGCGGCACGGGGCGGATGTCGCGGCGGACCGGCTGATGGTGCTGAACGGCACGCGCGAGGGGCTGTTCAACGCGGCGCTGGCGCTTTGCCCGGAAACGAAGAACGGCCAGCGTCCGGTGGTGCTGATGCCGAACCCCTTCTATCAGGTCTATGCCGTGGCCGCGCTGGCGGTGGGGGCGGAGCCCGTCTATGTGCCCGCGACCGCGGCCACCGGGTTCCTGCCCGATTACGGCGCCTTGCCCGCCGCGGTGCTGGACCGCGTGGCGCTGGCCTGGATCTGTTCGCCCGCGAACCCGCAGGGCGCGGTGGCGGGGCGCGACTATCTGGCCGACCTGCTGGCGCTGGCGGAAAGGCACGGTTTCACCGTCCTGTCCGACGAATGCTATTCCGAAATCTGGCGCAGCGCGCCGCCGCCCGGCATCCTGTCGGTCGCGGCGCAGGTGGGCGCGGACCCGGAAAAGGTGTTCGCCTTCAATTCGCTGTCGAAACGGTCCAACGTGCCGGGGCTGCGGTCGGGCTTCGTGGCCGGGGGCGCGCGGGGCATGGCGCTGATCCGCCGGCTGCGGTCCTATGCGGGCGCGCCGCTGCCCCTGCCGCTGCAACGGGTGGCGGAACGGCTGTGGGCGGACGAGGATCACGTGACCGCCAACCGCAAGCTTTATCAGGAAAAGTTCGCGCTGGCCGAGGCGGTCTTTGCCGGTCATCAGGGCGTCGCGATGCCCGAGGGCGGGTTCTTCCTGTGGCTGCCCGTCGCGGATGGCGAGGACGCGGCGCTGCGGCTCTGGCGGGAAACCGGCGTGCGGGTTCTGCCCGGCGCCTATCTGGCGCGCGAGGTCGGGGGGGATAACCCCGGCAAGGGCTATATCCGGGTCGCGCTGGTGGCCGAACAACAACAGATGCAGCAGGGGCTGACCCTGTTGCGCGACTGTCTCTACGGACGAGGGTGAGGCGAATGGCATCCTATCAGGTCAGGCAGCGGGATCCGCTTCTGGATCGGAACATGCAGGCCATGATCGAACGGCGCGGCAAGGAGCTTTTGGGCGTCCTCCTGATCGCGCTCGCCCTTGCGGTGGCGGTGATGCTGGGCAGCTATGCGCCCGACGATCCGGGCTGGATGGTGGCGACGGACGAACCCGCGCAGAACGCGATGGGGCGGTTCGGGGCGGCGGTGTCCTCGACGCTGATCATCATCGCCGGGCTCGGCGCCTGGGGCCTGCCGGTGGTGCTGGCGGCCTGGGGGCTGCGCTTCATGCTGCATCTGGGCGAGGATCGCGCGATCGGCCGGCTGATCTTTGCGCTGATCGCCATCGCGCTGGCCTCTGTCTATGCCGCGACGCATGTGCCGGGGGCGGATTGGGGCCATTCCTTCGGTCTTGGCGGTCTGTTCGGCGACACGGTTCTGGGCGCGTTGCTGGGCGTGGCGCCGGTTCAGGCGACGGTGGGGCTGAAGATCCTGTCGCTGCTGATCGCGCTGGCGCTGGTGGCGATGGGGCTGTTCGTCACCGGGTTCGACATGCCGGAACTGCGCGCGGTGGGCCGGTTCCTGCTGGTCGGGCTGGTGATGACCTATGCCGGTGCGGTGATGCTGACGCGGCAGGGGCTTGGCCTCGCGCTGCGGACGGGCAGCGCGGTCCGGTCGCAGGCCAGCGCGCGGGCAGGCGACTGGCGCGCTGCGCGGGCGGAACGGGCCGCCGCGGCCCCCGTGCCTGCGCCCGCTGCTGCCGCCCGCGTCCGCCGTGCCGCGGCGGCAGAGGAACCCGCGCCCGTGGTGGCCGACAGCGTGACCCGCGCCGTGCAGGCCCGTGTTGCCCGCGCGGCCGAACCCGCGCAGTTCCAGGCGCCGCAGCCGCTCAACGCCGATCCGCGTGCGGCCCCGCGCCCCCTGCGCGCCGACCCGCGCCCGCAGGCCGCCGCGCCCGCGCCCGAACCCTCTGCCCCGGTGCGCAGCCTGCTGGCGATGGTGCCCGGGTTGATGAAACGCACGCCGGAACCCGAGCCCGAACTGGTGGAGCCCCCGCCGCTCGACCCCCACCGCTATTCCGACCTGCCGAGCGAGGACCGCATCCGCGCCCGTATCAGCGACGTGATCCGCGCCCGCGTGCGCCGGGCGCCGGTGCCCGTCGTGACCGCACCGCCCGTGGATGCCGCAGCCCGGGCCGAACCGCCGATGTTCCGGCCGCGCAAGCCGATGCCGCTGATCCTCGACACCCAACGCCGCCCCGCCGCGCCCGCGCTGCCGCCGGAACCGCCGGTGACGGCGGCCCCCCTGACGGCGGCCCCTGCGGCGGCGGCTTTCGTGGCTGCGGCCCCGCGCGCCGCCGTGGCGATGCCCGAGGCCGACCCCCTGCCGCGCGAATACCTCGACCCCGCGCCCCATACGGCCGGGGCAGGGCCCGCATGGGACGAGGATCTGGTGGAAGACGACCTCGGCTTCGAGGATATGGAGGATGTGGACGACACCTGGTCCGTGCCCGAACCCCTGCACGCGGCCCCGCCCCTGCGCGCGCCGATCAGCCCCGCCGCGCCGGCCCCGCGCCTGACGGTGCCCGTGCCGGAACCGCGCCGCATCGTCCAGCCCGCGGTGAAACGCACGATCCCCGAATCCCGTCAGGCCCGCGCCGAGGCGCAGCCGCGCCTGAAGTTCGAGGACCACTTCCCCGAGTACGAGGCGCCGCCGCTGTCGCTGCTGACCAACCCCACCTCGATCATCCGCCACCACCTGTCCGACGAGGCGCTGGAGGAAAACGCGCGGCTGCTGGAAAACGTGCTGGACGACTATGGCGTGAAGGGCGAAATCGTTTCCGTCCGCCCCGGGCCGGTGGTGACGATGTACGAACTCGAACCCGCGCCGGGGCTCAAGGCCAGCCGGGTGATCGGTCTGGCCGACGACATCGCGCGGTCCATGTCGGCGCTGTCGGCGCGGGTGTCCACCGTGCCGGGGCGGTCGGTGATCGGGATCGAACTGCCGAACGCCCACCGCGAAAAGGTCGTGCTGCGCGAGATCCTCTCGGCCCGCGATTTCGGCGACAGCAACATGCGCCTGCCGCTGGCCCTGGGCAAGGATATCGGCGGCGATCCGATCGTGGCGAACCTGGCCAAGATGCCCCACCTGCTGATCGCCGGGACCACCGGGTCGGGCAAGTCGGTGGCGATCAACACCATGATCCTGTCGCTGCTGTATAAACTCACGCCCGAGGAATGCCGGCTGATCATGATCGACCCCAAGATGCTGGAACTGTCGGTCTATGACGGCATCCCGCATCTGCTGTCCCCCGTCGTCACCGACCCGAAAAAGGCGGTCGTCGCCCTGAAATGGGTCGTGGGCGAGATGGAGGAACGCTATCGCAAGATGTCCAAGATGGGCGTGCGCAACATCGAGGGCTACAACGGCCGCGTCCGCGAGGCGCTGGACCGGGGCGAGATGTTCAAGCGCACCGTCCAGACCGGCTTCGACGAGGACACCGGCGATCCGATTTTCGAGACCGACGAATTCGCCCCCGTGGCGCTGCCCTATATCGTCGTCATCGTGGACGAGATGGCCGACCTGATGATGGTCGCGGGGAAAGAGATCGAGGCCTGCATCCAGCGTCTGGCGCAGATGGCGCGGGCGTCGGGCATCCACCTGATCATGGCGACGCAGCGGCCCTCGGTCGATGTCATCACCGGCACGATCAAGGCGAACTTCCCCACCCGGATTTCCTTCCAGGTCACGTCCAAGATCGACAGCCGCACCATTCTGGGCGAACAGGGGGCCGAACAGCTTCTGGGCATGGGCGATATGCTCTACATGGCCGGGGGCGGGCGGATCAGCCGCATCCACGGGCCCTTCGTCAGCGACGAAGAGGTCGAAGAGGTCGTGACCCATCTGAAAAGCTTCGGCCCGCCGCAATACATGTCGGGCGTGGTCGAGGGGCCGGACGAGGATTCGGCATCCGACATCGACGCGGTGCTGGGTCTGGGCGGGGGCGAGAATTCCGAGGATGCGCTTTACGATCAGGCGGTGGCCATCGTGGCGCGGGACCGGAAATGTTCGACCTCCTACATCCAGCGGAAACTCGGCATCGGCTATCAGAAGGCCGCGCGGCTGGTGGAACAGATGGAGGACCAGGGCGTCGTCACCCCCGCGAACCACGTGGGCAAGCGCGAGATCCTGCTGCCGGAACAATAGGCCGGGGACAACCCCGGCCCGCCGCCCCTCCGCCGAACGTGAAGCGCGGGGGGATGCGGGGCGTACCGGGGGCGGTTATATAGGTCACATGAGCATGTTCCGTTCGCTGATCCTGGCGCCCGTCGCCGCCCTTGCCGCCGCTGCGGCCTTGGCGCTGCCTGCCCTGGCCGCGCCGATCCCGCTGGCCGAACTGTCGCGTTACCTCAACGGTATCGACACGTTGCAGGCGGCCTTCACCCAGATCAACCCCGACGGCACCATCGCCACCGGCACGATCCGTATCGACCGCCCGGGCCGGGTGCGGTTCGAATATGCGCCGCCGGACAAGACGCTGGTCCTGTCGGATGGCCAGCAGGTGGCGATCTTCGATCCCAAGTCGAACCAGCCGCCGGAACAATACCCGCTGCGCCGCACGCCGCTGAACCTGATCCTCGGCAGCAATGTCGACCTCGGCGCGGCGAAGATGGTCGTGGGGCACCGCGAGGAAGGCCCCGCCACCCATGTGATCGCGCAGGACCCCGAACACCCCGAATACGGTACGATCGAGATGGTGTTCACCCCCGCGCCGGTCGAACTGCGCCAGTGGATCATCACCGACGACGCCGGCGGGCGCACCACGCTGGTTCTGGGCGAGGGGCGGCGCGGCGGTGGGATCGACCGCAACCTGTTCAACATCGCGCGCGAGATGGAACTGCGCGGCATGACCGCCGGGCGCTGAGCCGCCGGGGCGCGCGGGCCTCAGCGCCCGCCGCCACCGCCGCAGTTGCGCAACTGCACCCGGTACATCTCTGCCCGGTCGCCCACGCGCTGCGCCACCGCCACCAGCCAGGGCTTGTCGTTGTAGCTGCCGCGGGCAAAGCCGTTGCGCCCTTCGTGATAGGCGAGATACTGGTTGCGCGCGTCGCGCTTGGAAATGCCGAGGCCCTTTTCCGACTTGTCCATGTACCAGCCCATGAAATCGGTCGCGTCCTGGATCCGGTCGCGCCGCGCACTGCGGCGGCCGCTTTCCTGCTGGTATTCCTCCCATGTCTGGTCCAGCGCCTGGCTGTAGCCATAGGCAGAGCTTTGCCGCCCCATCGGGATCACGCCGAGCGCATAGCGGAAGGGCGTGCGGGCGTTGCCGATGAACTTCGATTCCTGATGGATCGTCGCCATCTGCACATGCACCGGCACGCCCCACCGGCGTTCCGTCCGCTTCATCGCGGAATGGTACTTGGGCCGTTCGCGCACGATGGCACAGGCGTTGTCGAGGTCGCGCGGCGCCGAAAAGTTGCCGCCTCCGCAAGAGGCAAGCACAAGCAACAATACCGACGCGCGAAGAAGTCTGCTCATCTGCCCCTCGCGTTTTCTTTTGTCCGACTTTACGCGAAACCGCGACGGGTTGAAATGCCCCGCCCGCACCCCCCGATCAGAAACGCGCGAGCGTCAGGCGCGCCGGCGGATGCCGATCACGCGGCCGGCCTGCGGGGGGCGGGGCAGGCCGGCCTGTGCGGCCTGCGCGGCGGCGATGCGTTCCATGCAGTCGGGCGGGAAGGGGGCGACGCGGGGGCCGCGGGTATCGATATGCAGCACCATCGTTTCCGAGGTCGCGGCCAGCCAGCCATCGACATGGCGCATTTCCTGAAAGCAGTGCATGCGCTTGGCGTCATGGTCCAGCAGCCGGAAGCTGCATTGCACGCGGTCGCCGGCGTGCAGTTCGCGTAGGTAGCAGACATGGACCTCGGCGGTGTAGACGGTCAGGCCGCGGGTCTGGATATAGTCGGACCCGAAGCCCAGGGGGGCATAGGCCTCTTCGATGCTGCGGTCGAAGAGGACATGGTAATAGGCCATGTTCAGGTGGCCGTTGAGGTCGATCCATTCGGGTTCGACCACCATTTCGCGGGCGACGAACAGGGGTTGGGGCGCTGTGGCGGTCATGGCGGCTCCGGCTCCGGTCGGGGATTGCAGGTTTGGGCATCCGGCCGCCGGGGGCAAGGGCGGATCGCCGCTTTTTCGGCCGCTGCCGGACAGTCTGTTTCCGCCAACCCCTTGGTGCAGCGGTGGACAGTCCCCGGCCCGAGGATGTACTAACCAAGTTCGGGGGTATGTGTATGTTCAAGGCGCAGGCGAAATATCATCTCGGTCAGGTGCTGCGCCATCGCAAGCATCCGTTCCGGGGCGTGGTGTTCGATGTGGATGCGATGTTTTCCAACACCGAGGAATGGTATGCCGCCATCCCCGAGGAAAGCCGGCCCGCGAAGGATCAGCCTTTCTACCACCTGTTGGCTGAAAACGACCAGAGTTATTATGTGGCCTATGTCTCGGAACAAAATCTTGTGCCGGATGACACGGGCCAGCCGGTCGACCACCCCGACCTGCCCGACCTCTTCGGCGATTTCGAGGATGGGCGCTATCCCTTGCAGTTCCAGCTGAACTAGGCCCCGGTCCCGGCGGCGCTGCGTCTTGCGGGTGCCGATGCGGCGGTTCCAACATGCCAAGGGCGGCCTTGCCCGGTGATT
Organism: Ruixingdingia sedimenti; assembly: GCF_031432425.1. NCBI lineage: Bacteria > Pseudomonadati > Pseudomonadota > Alphaproteobacteria > Rhodobacterales > Paracoccaceae > Ruixingdingia > Ruixingdingia sedimenti. The sequence goes on from NZ_JAVKPH010000006.1 coordinate 54,690, forward strand.
CGGCGCAAGACGCTTCCATCCCCCGCGGGGGTGACAGCAAAGACCTCGGCGCCGCAGGCTGGGTGGGGGCTTGTGTCCACGGCGCCGAGGGAAGCCTTATGCAGCTACCCGGCCTGTCTGGACGATTCGTCGGGCTGCATTTCGGGTGAACTGGGGCATTTTCGGGGCATCGTTTCTGTTGGCGTGACAATCGGCGGCCGGTCGCGGCATTACATCGCAGGCAGATGGAACCGCAGCAGGTTGCGGGTGCCTTCGCGCCGGTAGTCGAGATCGCGCGACAATGCGCGGATCAGGTGCCAGCCGAAGCCCCCCTCTGGCAGGTCGGCGGCATCGGTGCCCGGCAGGTCGCCCGGGGGCAGGGCGCCATGGGGCATGGGGCGGCCGCTGTCCGCCACGCAGCAGACGAGCCCGCCGCCGCTGCGCTGCACGCAGATCTCGATCTCGCCCCCGCGGTCGGCATAGGCATGTTCGACGACATTGTTCAGCACCTCTGCCAGCACCAGTTCCATCGTCGCGCGGCACTGGGGCGAGACGGGGCAATCCCGCAGCCCTTCGTGCAGGTCGTGCAGCGCCTGCCGCACCGCCAGCGGATCGGCCGGAAACACCAGCCGCAGCCTGCGCGGACAGGCCGGTTGCGCCCCCGTCCTAGCCGGCATGGCGCAGCGAGGGGGGCGCGGCGTCGTGGATGGTGAACACGCTGTCCATCCGCGTGAGGCGAAAGACGCGCAGCACCCCCGGCGTCAGCCCCGCCAGTTCCAGCCGCCGCCCGGGGCCCAGAAGCTTCATCACCGCGACCACCGCGCCAAGGCCGCTGCTGTCCAGGAACGCCACCTGCGACAGGTCCAGCACCACCACCGGCGCGGCGGTCTGAAGCAGTTCGCGCATGCGGTCCTTGAACTGGATCGCCACCGCCGCGTCGATCCGGTTTTCGTTCACGCGGGCGACCACCATATCGCCGGAATGTTCGAAACTGATGTCCATCGTCTGGTTCCTCTGGCTGGATGTGGCAAGATTAGGGCGGCGGAGTTACCAATCCGTAACCGCCCACGCCCCAGCCCGAGGGGCGCGATTGACGGCGGGGGCGTTATCGGCGATGCCCCGGGGATGATCGAATTCAGCTACGACCCGCCCGATGTGCCGCTGTCGGTGCTATACCGGGACGACGACATTCTGGTGGCCGACAAGCCCGCGGGGCTGCTGTCGGTGCCCGGCAAGCTGCCGGGGCGCGACGATTGCCTGATCGCCCGGCTGGCGGCGGAATATCCGCGGGTGCTGCTGGTCCACCGGCTGGATTGCGACACATCCGGGGTGATGGTCTTTGCGCTGCACAAGCCGGCGCAAGGCGCGCTCGGCAAGCAGTTCGAGCGGCGCGAGGTCGAAAAGACCTATCTCGCCCGCCTCTGGGGTCGGCTGTCGCCCGCGACGGGGCGGGTGGACCTGCCCTTGTGCGCCGACTGGCCCAACCGGCCGCGGCAGATGGTCAGCCACGACCACGGCCGCGCCGCGCAGACGGACTGGGAGGTGCTGGCGCAGACCGATACCGAAACCCGCACCCGCCTGCGCCCCCTGACCGGGCGCAGCCACCAGTTGCGGGTGCATATGGCGGAACTGGGCCACCCGATCCTGGGCGACCCGATCTATGCCACCGGCCCGGCGCGCGCCTTTCCGCGGCTGATGCTGCACGCCGAAAGCCTGCGCCTGCGCCACCCGGGCACGGGGCAGATGATGACCTTCACCGCCCCCTGTCCGTTCTGAGGCCGCATCCTAGCCCCTGTCGGGATCCCAGCCGGAAATCGCCTTGGATTCGAGGAATTCCTCGATCCCCCAGACCCCGCCCTCGCGCGCGCGGCCCGATGCCTTGATGCCGCCGAAGGGCGCGCCGGCTGACCGGGACTTGCCGTTCATTTCCACCATGCCCGAACGCAGCCGCCGCGCCAGCCGGTTGCGCCGCGCGCCGTCCCCGCTTTGGACATAGTTGGTCAGGCCATAGGGCGTGTCGTTGGCGATGCGCACCGCCTGATCCTCGGTGTCGAAGGGCATCATCGCCAGAACGGGGCCGAAGATTTCCTCGCGTTCGATGGTCATGCCGGGTTTCACATCGGCAAAGACGGTGGGGCGGACGTAGAAGCCCTTGTTCATCCCCTCGGGCAGGCCCGGACCGCCGGCGACCAGCCGCGCGCCCTCGTCGATGCCCTTCTGGATATAGCCCTGGATCTGGTCCCACTGGCGGCGGTTGATCACCGGGCCGATATGGCCCCCATGTTCGCGGGGCGAGGCGACGCGCGTTTCCTCGGCCACCTGACGGGCGATTTCCACCGCCTGATCGTAGATCGGCCGTTCCACCAGCATGCGCGAGGGCGCGTTGCAGCTTTGGCCCGAGTTCTCGAACATGTGCTGCACGCCGCGCCGCACCGCCATCGGATCGGCATCGGCAAAGACCAGATTGGCCCCCTTGCCGCCCAGTTCCAGCGTCACCCGTTTCAGCGTTTCGGCCGCCGTGCGGCTGATCGCCTTGCCCGCGCGGGTCGATCCGGTGAACGAGATCATGTTCACATCCCGGTGGGCCGACAGTTGCGTGCCCACACCCGCGCCGTCGCCGTTCACCAGATTGAAGACACCCTTGGGCACGCCCGCCTCGTGCAGCATTTCCGCGAACAGCATGGACGACAGCGGTGCCTCTTCCGAGGGTTTCAGCACCATGGTGCAGCCCGCCAGCAGCGCCGGCGTGACCTTCAGCGTCACCTGGTTCATCGGCCAGTTCCAAGGCGTGATCAGGCCCACCACCCCGATGGGTTCCAGCGCGATGCGGTCGTTGGGGGTGTGGGGGCCGAGGGGGCGGATCCACTCGACATGTTTGAAGGCGGTGATGAAGTTGCGGATGTGCCAGCTGCCGGATGTGGCCTGCGACCGCCGCGCCATGTCGATCGGCGCGCCCATTTCCAGGCTGATCGCGCGGCCCATTTCGTCCAGCCGCGATTCGTAGATGGCCAGAAGCCGTTCCACCAGCGCCAGCCGTTCCGCCGGGGGCGTGGCGGCCCAGTCGTCGAAGGCGTCCTTCGCGGCGGCCACGGCGGCGTCGGTATCGGCCTGCCCGCCGAGGCTGATCGTGGCGCAGGATTCCTCGGTCGCGGGGTCGATCACCGCATGGTCGCGCGCGACGGCGGGCGCGACCCATTTGCCGTTGATGTAGAACAGACGTTTGTCGAGCATCGGGGCATCCTCTTCGCGGGCCGGGGGCTGTGGGCAGAGGATGCGGCGGCGCGCGGCGCGTGTCCAGCCCGCGCCGGGGCCTGCGGGCAATGCGGCCACCTGCGACCTGCTGCCGCAGCCGTGGCGGGCCGCGCTTTCCCGAAGGCTGCGCGCGCGCAGTCGGGGCGTGCGGGCTTTTCCCTGTCCGCTCAGGCGGTTGCGCCTGTGCGGCGATGCCCGACCGAAAGCGTCGGGCAAACACCCGACGATTTCTGTCAACTATTTGATTTTGCGGGAATTTATTGACAGCCCTGCTGCGGCGGCCTATATCGGGTCTCAAGAAGGCCAGCCAGCATCACGCAAGCAAGCTCTCTCCTCCGGGTCAGCGAGTAAGGGCCAGCCACCCAGGATGCCTTGCATCCCAGGCAGCGCGCAATCCGACCAGCAAGCAAACCGGGGCAGCCGCAGACAGCGGCCTGACGGGCGGCCTTTCGGGCCGCCCTTGTTCGTCAGAAATCCCAGTCCTCATCCTCGGTCGCCACGGCCTTGCCGATGACATAGGACGATCCCGAGCCCGAAAAGAAATCGTGGTTCTCGCTGTCGGGGCTCAGCGCCGCCAGGATCGCCGGGTTCACCTCGCAGGCGGCGGGCGGGAACAGCGCCTCGTAGCCGAGGTTCTGCAACGCCTTGTTGGCATTGTAGTGCAGGAAGGCCTTCACATCCTCGGTCAGCCCGATACCGTCATAGAGTTCGGCGGTATATTTCGCCTCGATCTCGTAAAGGTCGAACATCAGGGCAAAGGCGAAATCCTTCAACTCCTGCCGGCGCGCCTCGGGCACCCGTTCCAGCCCGCGCTGGTATTTGTAGCCGATGTAATAGCCGTGCACCGCCTCGTCCCGGATGATCAGGCGGATCAGGTCGGCGGTATTGGTCAGCCGGGCCCGGCTGGACCAGTACATCGGCAGGTAGAAGCCCGAATAGAACAGGAAGGATTCGAGGAACACGCTGGCGATCTTGCGCTTCAGCGGGTCGGCCCGGGCCCCGTATTCCCTGACGATCAGCCGCGCCTTGGCTTGCAGATGCGGGTTGTCCTCGGACCAGCGGAAAGCCTCGTCCACCTCTTTCGTCAGGCAGAGGGTAGAGAAGATGGACGAATAGGACCGCGCGTGGACCGCCTCCATGAAGGCGATGTTGGTCAGCACGGCCTCTTCATGCGGGGTGATGGCGTCGGGCAACATCGAGGGCGCGCCCACCGTGTTCTGCACCGTGTCGAGCAGCGTCAGGCCGGTGAACACGCGGATGGTCAGTTCGCGTTCCTCTGGCCGCAGCGTCGCCCAGGACTGCACGTCGTTCGACAACGGCACCTTTTCCGGCAGCCAGAAGTTCACCGTCAGCCGGTTCCAGACCTCCAGGTCCTTCTCGTCCTCCAGCCGGTTCCAGTTGATCGCGCGCAAGGGCGCCCGCATCGCGTGATCCTTCATCGTGAAGAACCTTTCTTCATCTTGCCAAAAATACTCCCGGGGGGTCCGGGGGGCTGGCCCCCCGGCCGCGCCGGTCTCACAACGTGCAGGACACGCAGCCCTGCACCTCGGTTCCCTCCAGCGCGGTCTGGCGCAGGCGGATGTAGTAGATGGTCTTGATTCCCTTCCGCCACGCATGGATCTGCGTCCGGTTGATGTCGCGCGTCGTGGCCTCTGCCGGGAAGAACAGGGTCAGCGACAGGCCCTGATCGACATGTTCGGTCGCCGCCGCATAGGTGTCGATGATCGCCTCGGGCCCGATGTCATAAGCATCGCGGTAGTAGTCGAGGTTGTCGTTGGTCATGAACGGCGCGGGGTAATAGACCCGGCCGATCTTGCCTTCCTTGCGGATCTCGATCTTCGCCACGATGGGGTGGATGGAGGAGGTCGCGTTGTTGATGTAGCTGATCGACCCCGTGGGCGGCACCGCCTGAAGATTGCGGTTGTAGAGCCCGTGTTGCATCACATCGGCCCGCAGTTTCGCCCAGTCCGCGCGCGTGGGCAGCGGGATGTTTCCGAACAGGCGTACGACTTCGGGCAGGGTGGGCAGCCAGTCGCGGGCCGTGTATTTGTCGAAGAACGACCCGTCCGCGTATTTCGATTTCTCGAAATCCCTGAACACCGCGCCCTTTTCCTGTGCCAGCAGGCAGGAGGCGCGGATGGCGTGATAGGCCACGGCGGCGAAATAGACCGAGGTGAACTCCACCCCCTCGGGGCTGCCGTAGTGGATGCGTTCCCGCGCAAGGAAGCCGTGCAGGTTCATCTGGCCGAGCCCGACGGCATGCGCCTCGTCATTGCCGCGGCGGATCGAGGGCACGGCCGCGATGGACGACATCTCCGACACCGCGGTCAGCGCGCGGATCGCCGTTTCCACCGTGGCGCCGAAATCCGGCCCGTCCATGGTGGCGGCGATGTTGAGCGACCCGAGGTTGCAGGAAATGTCGGTGCCGAGATGCGCATGGGACAGATCCTCGTTGTATTCCGACGCCTCGTTGACCTGAAGGATTTCCGAACACAGGTTCGACATGGTGATGCGCCCGTGCACCGGATTGGCGCGGTTCACCGTGTCCTCGAACATGATATAGGGATAGCCGGATTCGAACTGGATTTCCGCCAGCGTCTGGAAGAAGGCCCGCGCGTTGATCTTCCGCTTGCGGATGCGCTTGTCGTCGACCATCTCGGCATATTTCTCGGTGACGGAAATTTCTGAAAACGGCACGCCATAGACGGCCTGCACGTCATGGGGCGAAAACAGGTACATGTCGGCGTTCCGCCGCGCCAGATCGAAGGTCACATCGGGAATGACGACGCCGAGGCTCAGCGTCTTGATGCGGATCTTTTCGTCGGCATTCTCGCGCTTGGTATCCAGAAACCGCAATATATCAGGATGATGCGCGTTGAGGTACACCGCCCCCGCCCCCTGCCGCGCGCCCAACTGGTTGGCATAGCTGAACGAATCCTCCAGCAGTTTCATCACCGGGATGACGCCCGAGGACTGGTTCTCGATCCCCTTGATCGGCGCGCCCGCTTCGCGCAGGTTGGTCAGCATCAGCGCCACGCCGCCGCCGCGTTTCGACAGTTGCAGGGCGGAATTGATCGACCGGCCGATGCTTTCCATGTTGTCCTCGACCCGCAGCAGGAAACAGGAAATCAACTCGCCGCGGCTTTTCTTGCCGGCGTTCAGGAATGTCGGTGTCGCGGGCTGGAAACGGCCGGAAATGATCTCGTCCATGAAACGCAGCGCCAATGCCTCGTCGCCGCGCGCCAGCGTCAGGGCGACCATCACCACCCGGTCCTCGTAGCGTTCCAGATACCGGTGCCCGTCGCGGGTTTTCAGCGTGTAGCCGGTGTAATACTTGAACGCGCCAAGGAAGGTCGGGAAGCGGAACTTGCGCTTGTAGACCTCGTTCCAGATCCGGCGCTGGAAGTTCTTCGAATACTGATCCAGAACCTCGGGCTCGTAATAACCTTCGTCCACCAGATAGCCGAGCTTTTCGTCAAGGCTATGGAAAAACACGGTATTCTGGTTGACATGTTGCAGGAAATACTGCCGCGCGGCCATGCGGTCGGCGTCGAACCGGATCTTCCCCTCGGCATCATAGAGGTTCAGCATCGCATTCAGCGCGTGGTAATCCAGCGCGGGTTTCACGGCGTCAAGCATTCGGCCCCCAGATATGTCGCAAGCCCCGCGCGCACGCGGGCGATGTCGGTCTCTGTCCCGGCCAGTTCGAAACGATACAGCACGGGTACGTTGCATTTCGCGGCGATCACATCCCCGGCGCAGGCGAAATGCGCGCCGAAATTGCGGTTGCCGCCGGCGATGACCCCGCGCAACGGCGCGCGGCGGGCGGGGTCGTTGAGAAAGCGGATCACCTGTTTGGCCACCGCGCCCCGGCCCTGCCCATCGGCATAGGTGGGGCAGATCAGGACGTAAGGCGCCGCCGGTTCCGGCATCGGTTCCGCCGGTGCGATCGGGATGCGCAGCGCATCCCGCCCCAACCGCGCCACGAAACGCGCCGTGTTCCCCGAGGCCGAGGAATACCAGACCAGCCCCGCCATCGGCCTAGGACAGGCGGCCGATCATGTCGGGGCGAAAGCCCGCCCAATGCGCCTCGCCCGCCACCACGACGGGGGCCTGCCGATAGCCCATCGCCGTTACCCGTTCCATCGCATCGGCATCCTCGGTCAGGTCGATGACGCTGTAGGCGATCCCCCTGGCATCCAGCGCGCGGGTGGTCGCGGTGCACTGCACGCAGGCGGGTTTGGAATAGACGGTGATGGTCATGGGCCTGTCCCTCTGGTGGCGGTGGACAGGGGGCGGATCGGGCAGGCGACAGGCCGGCCGGAACCCACGCCCCCGCGCCCGCCGCACGGTTTCGTTCGCATCGTCCTGGCAGGTCTTCTGGCTCGCGGGTCGCAGCTTGGCCGGCCTTCCCGGGGGCTTCCCAGTGGCGGTTCGACCTTGCTATCCGCTTACAGCTGCGGGGGCAGCGCCGGAATTCCACCGGCTTCCCTTTTCACCCCCGAGTCACCCCGGGGGAACCATGACGGGTTCAGTTAGCCCTGATCGGCGCCCCCGGTCAACCACATATCAACGGGTGGAAGGCGGGGGGCGCAAAATGTTGTGGGTCAGGCGGCAGACTTTTTCCCGTCGACCGGCACATAGTTCAGGATCGGCGCCAGCCAGCGTTCGGTTTCGGCCACACTCATTCCCTTGCGGGCGGCGTAATCCTCGACCTGATCGCGTTCCACCTTGGCGACGCCGAAATAATAGCTGTCGGGATGGCCGATATAGAGGCCGGACACCGACGATCCCGGCCACATCGCCATGCTTTCCGTCAACTGCACGCCCGTCGCGGCCTCGGCATCCAGCAGGCGGAAAAGGGTGGTCTTTTCCGTATGGTCGGGCTGCGCCGGATAGCCGGGGGCGGGGCGGATGCCCTTGTAGGGTTCGGCGATCAGTTCCTGCGGCGTGAACGCCTCGTCCGGGGCATAACCCCACAGGTCCTTGCGCACCCGTTCGTGCAGCATTTCCGCCATCGCCTCTGCGATCCGGTCGGACAGCGCCTTGACCATGATCGCGGCGTAATCGTCGTTGGCGCGTTCATAGCGTGCGGCGATTTCCGATTCCTCGGGCCCCGCGGTCACGACGAAGCCGCCCACCCAGTCGGGCCGGCCCTCGGGCGCCACGAAATCGGCCAGCGCAAGGTTCGGCCGCCCGTCGCGTTTCTGCGTCTGCTGGCGCAGGGTGTGCAGCGTCGCTAACACCTCTGCCCGGTCGTCGCCGGTATATAGGCGGATGTCGTCGCCCACCGTATTCGCGGGCCAGAAGCCCACCACCGCCCGCGGCCTGAACCAGCGTTCGGAAATGATGCGGGACAGCATTTCCTGCGCCTCGGCGAACAGCTGCCGCGCCGCCTCGCCCTGTTTTTCGTCGTCGAGGATGCGGGGGTAGACGCCTTTCAGTTCCCACGTCTGGAAGAACGGGGTCCAGTCGATATAGCGCGCGATGTCCGCCAGATCCCAGTCGTCGATCACCCGCGTGCCGGTGAATTTCGGCGCGGTGGCGGCATGGGCGGACCAGTCGATCTTCATCGCATTCGCCCGGGCGGTGGCCAGCGGCACGCGCTGTTTCGCGCGTTCGGCGCGTTCGTGGCGTTCGGCCACATCCACATATTCGGCGCGGACGCTTTCGACATAGGCCGTCTTCTGCGTGGGCGACAGCAACTGGCTGACCACGCCCACCGCGCGGCTGGCGTCGGTGACATAGACCGCCTGCGACCGTTTATAGCGCGGCGCGATCTTGACCGCCGTGTGCACCTTCGACGTCGTGGCCCCGCCGATCAGCAGCGGGATGTCGAAGCCTTCGCGCTCCATCTCTGCCGCCATGTGGACCATTTCGTCCAGGGACGGCGTGATGAGGCCGGAAAGCCCGATCACATCCACCTTTTCCTCGCGCGCAACCTGAAGGATCTTCTGCGGCGGCACCATCACGCCGAGGTCGATGATCTCGTAGTTGTTGCAGGCCAGCACGACGCCGACGATGTTCTTGCCGATGTCGTGCACATCGCCCTTCACCGTCGCCATCAGCACCCGGCCGGCGGCCTCGCGCCCCGTGCCGCCGTTCGCGGCCTTTTCGGCCTCCATATGCGGCAACAGCACGGCCACCGCCTGTTTCATCACGCGGGCCGATTTCACCACCTGCGGCAGGAACATCTTGCCCGCGCCGAAGAGGTCGCCGACCACGTTCATGCCCGCCATCAGCGGCCCCTCGATCACGTCGAGCGGGCGGGTGGCGGCCAGACGGGCGGCCTCGGTATCGGCCTCGATGAATTCGGTGATGCCGTTGACCAGCGCATGTTCCAGCCGCTTTTCCACCGGCCAGTCGCGCCACGCCAGATCGCGGACCTTTTCTTCCTTCGCGCCGCCCTTGAACCGTTCGGCGATTTCCAGCAGCCGTTCGGTCGAATCCGCGCGGCGGTTCAGGACCACATCCTCGCAGGCCTCGCGCAGGTCGGGTTCGATCTGGTCATAGACGGCCAGCTGCCCGGCGTTGACGATGCCCATGTCCATCCCCGCCTGAATGGCGTGGTAGAGGAACACGGCATGCATCGCCTCGCGCACGGGTTCGTTGCCGCGGAAACTGAACGACAGGTTGGAAACCCCGCCCGACACATGCGCATGGGGCAGGTTCTGGCGGATCCAGCGGGTGGCCTCGATGAAATCGACGCCGTAGTTGTTGTGTTCCTCGATCCCCGTCGCCACGGCAAAGACGTTGGGGTCGAAGATGATGTCCTCTGGCGGAAAACCCACCTCGTCCACCAGAATCCGGTAGGCGCGGGCGCAGATCTCGATCTTGCGCTCGAAACTGTCGGCCTGCCCGGTCTCGTCGAAGGCCATCACCACCACGGCCGCGCCATAGGCAAGGCACAGGCCCGCCTGTTCGCGGAACTGGTCCTCGCCCTCCTTCATGCTGATGGAGTTGACGATGGGCTTGCCCTGCACGCATTTCAGCCCGGCCTCGATCACCTCCCATTTGGAACTGTCGATCATCACCGGCACGCGGGCGATGTCGGGTTCCGACGCGACGAGGTTCAGGAACTCGACCATCGCGGCCTTCGAATCGATCAGGCCCTCGTCCATGTTGATGTCGATGACCTGCGCGCCGTTTTCCACCTGATCGCGCGCGACATCCAGCGCGGCGGCGTAATCGCGGTTGGTGATCAGCTTGCGGAACCGGGCGGATCCGGTGACGTTCGTCCGTTCGCCCACGTTGACGAAGGGGATGTCGGGCGTCAGGACGAAGGGCTCGAGGCCCGAAAGGCGCAGGTAACGGGTCATTTCACTACCCTCGGCGGGAAGGGGGCGATGGCGTCGGCGATCGCACGGATATGGTCGGGCGTGGTGCCGCAGCAGCCGCCGACGACATTCACCAGTCCCTCGCGGGCGAAATCGCCGATCTGGGCTGCGGTATCCTCGGGCCCCTCGTCATACTGGCCGAAGGCGTTGGGCAGGCCCGCGTTGGGATAGGCGCAGGTGAAGGTGTCGGCCACCGCGGCCAGTTCGGCCAGATGCGGGCGCATCGCGGCGGCGCCCAATGCGCAGTTCAGCCCCACGGTGAAGGGCCGCGCATGGCGTACCGAATGCCAGAAGGCCGTGGGCGTCTGGCCCGACAGCGTGCGGCCGGAGGCATCGGTGATTGTGCCGGAAATCATCACCGGCAGGCGGGTGCCATGTTCGGCGAACGCCTCGAAACAGGCGAAGATCGCGGCCTTGGCGTTCAGTGTGTCGAAGATCGTCTCGACCAGGATGATGTCGGCCCCGCCTTCGATCAGCGCCCGGATCTGCTGGCCATAGGCCATGCGCAGATCGTCGAAGGTGACGGCGCGATAGCCGGGGTTGTTCACATCGGGCGACAGCGAGGCCGTGCGGTTCGTCGGCCCCACGGCGCCTGCGACGAACCGGGGCTTGCCGTCGATGGCGGTCGCCCGGTCCAGCGCCCGGCGCACGATCCGCGCGCCCTCGGCGTTGAGGTCGTGCACCGCCGATTCCATCCCGTAGTCCGCCTGCGCGATGGTGGTGGCGGAAAAGGTGTTGGTTTCCACGATATCCGCCCCGGCCATGGCGTATTTGAAGTGGATCTCTTCGATCGCCTCGGGCTGGGTCAGGATCAGAAGGTCGTTGTTGCCCTTCTGGGGGTGATCCGAATGGTGGCGGCAGGCGCAGCCCGCGCCATGGCCGGCATAATCCTCCTCCGACAGGCCGAGGCCCTGGATCTGCGTCCCCATCGCCCCGTCGAGGATCAGGATGCGTTCACGGGCGAGGGTTTCAAGCTGGCCGAAGGCCGCGCTGCGGGGAAGATGGAAGCTCTGCATGGGTCCGCCGATGGGCTGTATCAGACGGGGACCTTACTCCGACAGAAAACCGTTGGAAAGTTCATGTTTCTGGACAAGATCATGAGGCGGACAGCAAGTTGGGCGCCGCCGCCGCCAGCGTCTGCGCGGTTTCCACCAGCAGGCGGTGGCCCATGATATGCGCCTCTGTCCGGTCGCGGTCGGCGATGCGGACCATGCCGATGGACAGGTTCACATCCGGCGGCAGTTCCAGCGGCAGCGGTTCCAGCACGCCGAGCCGGGCGAAATGCGCCACCAGCGACCGCGACAGGAACCCGATCGCATCCGTCACCTGCAACGTACCCACGTTCGCCATCGTCGATACGCTGTCCACGCGGTTCTTGGTGATCGGGATGCGCCGGTTCATGAACATCGCCTCGATCGCGCCGCGGGCGAGCGTATTGGCCGGGGGCAGCACCAGCGGATAGCCCTGAAGTTCCTCCCACGCGATGCGTTCGCGGCTGGTCAGCGGATGGCCGCGCCGCGCCGCCGCCACCACCGGGTCGGTGAACAGGATCTCTGTCTCGAATTCGGGCCCCATCTGCGGCCCGCCCAGAAGCCCCACGGCAAAGTCGATCTGCCCGGTCTTGAGCGCGGGCAGAAGGCTGTCCATCGTGCCCTCGCGCAGGCTGACGGTGGTGTTGGGCAGTTCGCTTTCCAGCCGGGCGATGAAGGCGGGGATCAGGTAGACCGCCGTCGCCGGCAGGGTGCCGATGGAAATGTGGCTCGATCCCTGGAACAGGATCTCTTCCAGTTCGCGTTCGGCCTGTTCGATGCGAATCATCACCCGGCGCGAATGCCGGATCAGGCAGCCGCCGGCGTCGGTCGGCACCAGCCCGCTTTTCGCCCGGCGGAACAGCGGCGCGCCTATTCCTTGTTCAAGCCCGGCCAGCGCCTTGGAAATCGCGGGCTGCGTGAGGTTCAGATAGGTCGCCGCCTTCACCACACTGCGGTGGTCGTCCAGCGCGATCAGCAGCCGCATATGCCGGATGTTCAGGTTGTTTTTCAGGAAGATGCGCAGGTTCGTCATGACCGCCGCCCGGGGATGTATTCCAAACGGTTATGTTTGTCTGTGATATAAGTCAATTGACTTCATGTTCATCGGCAACGAACGTCGCCGCCACTAGCCCCGCGCCAAGGAACGGGGACGGCATGGAGGTAAGATGACGAAGCTTCGTACACTGTCGGCCCTGATGGGCGGGATCGCGGCCGTTTCGGTGCTGGCCACCGGTGCGCTGGCCGAAGACGCCTGGTATCCGCTGGAGGTGGAGGCGATCAAGGCGGGCGCCACCGAGCGCGCGCCTGCGGCCTATTCGCCGCTCAGTGCCACCGAAAAGGCGTCGAAGAACTGGCAGATCTGCGTGTCGCTGCCGCATATGAAGGATCCGTTCTTCCTGGCGATGAACTATGGCATGGTCGAAGAGGCCAAGCTTCTGGGCGTCGATGTGCAGACGCTGGATGCCGGCGGCTACGACAAGCTGGCCAACCAGATCAGCCAGATCGAGAACTGCGTCGCCGGCGGCGCGGATGCGGTGGTGATGGTCGCCGTGTCGCAGGACGGGATGGACAACCTTCTGGGAGAGTTGAAGCAGAAGGGCATCCCCGTCATCGACGCGATCAACGGCGTGTCGTCCAGGGACACCGCCGCCCGCGTACTGACCAGCCCCTATGACGAGGGTCTGCGCGCCGGCCAGTATCTGGCCGCGAAACACCCCGCCGGGTCGGAAACGGCCAATGTCGGCTGGCTGCCGGGCCCCGCGGGCGCGGGCTTCGTCACCGCCTTCGACAGCGGTTTCCAGAAGGGGATCGAGGGCAGCGCCATCAAGGTCGTCGAAACCAAGCATGGCGACGTGGGCAAGGAAATCCAGGCCGCGCTGGTCGAGGACATGCTCCAGACCCATGACGATATCGACTATGTGGTCGGCACCGCGGTGATGGTCGAAGGCGCATTGCCGCTGCTGCGCGCCAAGGGCGTGCAGGACAAGGTGAAACTGGTGTCGGTCTATACCACGCCGGGGGTGCATGCCTCGCTCAAGGCCGGGCAGATCGAAGCAGCGGGCGCGGCGCCGGTGGTGCTGACCTCGCGCGTCATCCTCGATACCGCGGTGCGCGTGCTGGAAAACAAGGTGGAGTTCACCGATGTCGGCACGCTCGGCAAGGTCTATACCGTCGATACGATCGGCGAACTGGACCCGCTCGCGGTGATGGCACCTGCGCGCTATGCGCCGGTGTTCTCGCTCGACCAGTAACCGCAGGGGGCCGGCCCTTGCGGCCGGCCCGTCCAGGGACCGATCCGATGACCGCAGCCGCCGCCCCCCTGGCCGTACCGGCCGGGCCAGCCCTAGCCGTGTCCGAGGCCGTGCCGACGCTGGCCGTCGAGGGCCTGACCAAGCTTTACGGCCAGCATGCCGCGCTGGACGACGTGTCGCTGCGCTTCATGCCCGGCGAGGTGCATGTGCTGTTCGGCGAAAACGGCGCCGGCAAGTCCACGCTGATTTCCATGATCGCCGGGGCGAACACGCCCACATCCGGCACGATCCTGATGCAGGGCCGCCCCGTCGAGTTCGAAAGCGTGCGGCAGGCGCGTGCGGCGGGCGTGCGGGCGGTGTTCCAGGAATTCTCGCTGGTGCCCGACCTGACGGTGGCGGAAAACATCACCCTTGGCGAGGAACCGGTGGCGGGCCTGCGCCGTCTGGGGCTGGCGGGGGTGCTGTCGAAATCCGCCGCGCGGGCAGAGGCGCGCCGGCTGATCGACGATCTGGGCTTCGATCTGAACCCCGATGCGCGTGTCTGCACGCTGACCCGGGGCAAGCAGCAGATGGTGGAAATCTGCAAGGCGATGCGCCTGCGCCCCGACCTGCTGATCCTCGACGAACCCACGGCCTCGCTGTCCGAACACGACAGTCAGGCGCTGTTCGCGCTGATCCGGCGGCTAACGGCGGCGGGGACGGCGATCATCTATGTCACCCACCGGATGCATGAAATCCCGCTGATCGGCACGCGGCTGTCGGTGCTGCGCGACGGCCAGTTCGTCGCCACCGTCCCCGCCGACACGCCCGAGGACCGGCTGATCGAACTGATGACCGGCCGCAGCCTGGCCAAGATCTATCCCAGACCCCGCGCCGATCTGGGCGAGGTGGTGCTGGAACTGTCGAATGTCACCCTCGCCCCGCAGGTGGGCGCCGAACCCGTGCGCAATGCCAGCCTGACCGTGCGGGCGGGCGAAATCGTCGGCATCGCGGGCCTTGTCGGCTGCGGCAAGGGCAATCTGGCGCAGGCCTGTTTCGGGCTGCACCGCATCGTGGAAGGCGAGATGCGCCTGAAGGGCCGTCCCTTCCGCCCGCGCCACCCCGCCGACGCGATCCGCAAGGGCCTGTGGTACAGCCCCGCCGACCGCAAGCACGACGGTCTGGCGCTGGAGCTTTCGGCGCACCGGAACATGATCCTGTCCGGGCTCAGCTTCGGCCCGTCGCGCGGGGAATTCCTGCGCCCGCGGCGCGACGAGCTGCGGTTGCGCGATCTGGTGCAGATGGTGGACTTCGACGCCCGCCGCCTGTCCGAACCCGTGGGGCGGTTTTCGGGCGGCAACCAGCAGAAGATCCTTCTGGGCAAGGCGCTGGTGCAGGATGTCGAGGTCTATGTCTTTGACGAACCTACCGTGGGCGTCGACATCGGCGCGTGCCTGTCGATCTACCGCTGCCTTGCCGCGCTGTCGGCGCGCGGCGCGGCAATTCTGGTGGTGTCCTCGAACCTGCCGGAACTGATGGGGCTGACCCACCGGATGCTGGTGATGAGCGGCGGCAGCCTCGTCGCCGAATTCGACCGCGCCGACTACGACGAACACAAGATCCTGGAACAGTTTTTCTGAGGGGCCCGAGAACATGAGCGGTGACATCGGCGTGACGGCACGGCAGGGGCGCATGGGGCCGGGGCCCGGACAGTGGATCATCGAGAACCGCCAGATCCTGGCCTTGCCGGTGATGTTCGTTCTGGTGGTGGTGCTGTTCTCGCTCGCCTCGCCCAAGTTCCTGACGACGGACAACCTGACCAATGTGGCGCGGCAATCGGTCTATCTGCTGATCGTGGCGCTCGGGCAGCTGGTGGTGATGATCTGCGGCGGGCTGGACCTGTCGGTGGGCTCGAACGTGTCGCTGACCTCGGTGGTCAGTTCGATCGTGATGGCCATCGTCTTTGCCGCCTTCCCGGAAAACCAGTGGTATGCGCTGTGGGCGGGGCTGGCCGTTGGCATGGCGGTGGGCACCGCGGTGGGGCTGGTCAACGGGCTTGGCGTCACGGTTCTGGGGATCAACCCGTTCATGATGACGCTCGGCATGGCGTCGATCGTGTTCGGGATCACGCTTTACATTTCCGGCGGCGTGCCGATCTACGGCATCCCCCCGCTGCATGGCGAGATCTTCGGTTTCGGCCGCATCGCGGGCATCCCGATCCCGGCGCTGGTGGCGATCTTTCTGGTGGGGCTGGCCTATTTCACGCTGGAATGGACGCGCTTCGGCCGCCACCTTTACGCCGCGGGCGGCAACGGGCGCGCGGCGGAACTGTCGGGCGTGCGCACGGTGCCGGTGCGGATCGTGGCCTATGCGATGTGCGGGATGATGGCGGCGCTGTCGGGCCTGCTGCTGACCGCCCGTCTGGGAACGGGCGAGGCGAATATCGGCGCCTCGCTGCCGCTCGAATCCATCGCGGCCTGCGTGATTTCCGGCGTCAGCCTTGCCGGCGGGCGGGGGCGTGCGCTGGCGGTGGTCATGGGCACGCTGCTGATCCTGCTGGTGCAGAACGGGCTCAATCTCATGCAGGTGGGCGCCTATGCGCAGTCGATGGCGACCGGCGCGATCCTGGTCTTTGCCATGGCCATCGGGCGGCGCTGAGCATTCACGAAAACGCGCGACCTTTCAGGGAGTAAGGCGAGTACCATGAACAAGCACACAGTGGCCGCGACCGACCGGCCCATGACCGGCAAGGAATACCTCGACAGCCTGAACGACGGGCGCGAGGTCTGGATCTACGGCAAGCGGGTCGAGAACATCACCGAACACCCGGCCTTCCGCAATTCCGCCCGCATGATCGCCCGCGTCTACGACGCCATGCACGATGCGGCGACGCGCGACATCATCACCGCGCCGACCGAAAACGGCGGCTTCACCCACCGCTATTTCCTGGCCCCGAAAACCACCGAGGAACAGGTGAAATCCCGCGACGCGGTGGCCGAAACGCAGCGCGTGACCTATGGCTGGATGGGCCGCAGCCCCGATTACAAGGGCTCGTTCCTCGCCACGCTCGGCGCGAATTCGGCCTTCTACCGCGGGTACGAGGCGAACGCGCTGCGCTGGTACCGCAAGGCGCAGGAGCGGACGTGGTACATCAACCACGCGATCATGAACCCGCCGGTGGACCGCAACAAGCCGACCGCCGACACGTCGGACGTCTATGTCCATGTGGTGAAGGAAAACGACGCCGGCATCTGGGTGTCGGGCGCCAAGGTGGTGGCGACGAACTCGGCGCTGACCAACTACACCTTTGTCGCCCATGCCGGGCAGATCCCGATCAAGGATCCGAAATACGCCCCTGTGTTCATCGTGCCGACCGGAGCGCCGGGGGTGAAGATGATCAGCCGCATGTCGAACGAACACCGCGCCGCGGTTCTGGGGTCGCCCTTCGACTATCCGCTGTCCTCGCGCATGGATGAAAACGACGCGATCCTCGTTCTGGATAACGTTTTCGTCCCGTGGGAAGACGTGTTCATGCACGGCGACGTGGATCAGGCGAACGATTTCGCGCCCGGGTCCGGCTTCAACGCGCGCGCGGCGATGCATGGCTGCACCCGGCTGGCGGTCAAGCTCGACTTCATCACCGGGCTGATGGTCAAGGCGCTGGAAATCACCGGCACCCACACCTTCCACGGCATCATGTCGCGCATGGGCGAGGTCATCGCCTGGCGCAACACGATGTGGGGCCTGTCGGATGCGATGGCGAAATCCAACATCCCGTGGAACGGCATGGTGCAGCCCGACAGCCGTTTCGGCACCGCCTACCGCACGATTTCGCAGATCGCCTATCCCTCGATCAAGAACATCATCGAGGCGTCCGTCACCTCTGGCCTGATCTACCTCAACAGCCACGCCGACGATTTCCTCAACCCCGAACTGCGCCCCTATCTGGACCAGTACATGCGCGGGTCCGGCGGCGCCGACGCGGAAGAGCGCGTGAAGGTGATGAAACTGCTGTGGGACTGCATCGGCACCGAATTCGGCGGCCGGTCGGAACTCTACGAGATCAACTATCTCGGCTCCAACGACCTGACGCGGCTCCAGAACTACTGGGAGGCCGGGTCCTTGGGCGAGATGGCCAAGATGAAGAACATGGTCGAACGCTGCATGGGCGAATACGACCTGAACGGCTGGACCGTTCCCGACCTCGTCAACAATGACGACGTAAGCATCCTGCGCGCCCGCTGAACGGCGCGCCGGGGCAGAACCGTTCTACAGGAGGACAGCCAAATGGCTCTCAAGAAACAGCGCTTCATCTCGGACAAGGTGGCGGAATATCCGCCGGGCCATTGGTCGAACACGATCCGGGTTGGCGATCAGATCTGGCTGTCGGGCTTCACCGCGCGCGGGGCCGACCTCAAGACCATCCACGGCGAGGGGTCGGCCTATGAACAGACCAAGGTGATCTTCGAAAAGGTGAAGAACTGCCTCGAAGCCGCCGGTTCGGGCATGGAGGACGTGGTGAACATGACGATCTACGTCACCAACATGGCCGACAACAAGGAAATCTGGCGCGCGCGGCAAGAGTTCTTCACGGGCGACTTCCCCTGTTCCACTCTGGTGCAGGTCGCCGCACTCGGCGATCCCAGGATCCTCCTGGAAATCACCTGCACGGCAATGGCGGGAAGTGGAAAATGAACGCAACACAGAAACCGGCCGGGGGGGAAACCCCCCGTGCCTATGACCCGGCCTTCGTGCCCCTCACGGGGCGCGAATACCTCGACAGCCTGAACGACGACCGCGAGGTCTGGATCTATGGCGAGCGGGTGAAGAACGTCGCCGAACATCCGGCGTTCCGCAATTCGGCCCGCATGATCGCGCGGATGTACGACGCCCTGCACGACCCGAAACGGCAGGCGGCGCTGACCATCCCGACCGAATGGGGCGGGTTCACGCAGCGGTTCTTCCGCGCGCCGCTCGACGTGCAGGAACAGGTCGCCCAACGCGACGCCATCGCCGAATGGCAGCGCGTGGCCTGGGGCTGGATGGGCCGCAGCCCCGATTACAAGGGGTCTTTCCTCGGCACGCTCGGCGCCAACGCCGCCTTCTACAAGGGGTTCGAGGACAACGCCGCCCGCTGGTACCGCAAGGCGCAGGAACGCACCTGGTACGTCAACCACGCCATCATGCACCCGCCGGTGGACCGCGATCTGCCCACGGCGGACGGCAACGATGTCTACGTCAAGGTGGTCAAGGAAAACGACGCCGGCATCTGGGTCACGGGCGCCAAGGTGGTGGCCACGAATTCGGCCCTGACCAACTACACCTTCATCGCGCATATCGCGCAGGTGCCCATCGCGGACCCGAAGTTCGCGCCCGTGTTCATCGTGCCCACCGGCGCGCCGGGGGTGAAGCTTTTGTGCCGCGTGTCGAACGAATACCGCGCCGCGACCACGGGCAGCCCCTTCGACTATCCGCTGTCCTCTCGCCTCGACGAAAACGATGCGATCCTGGTTCTGGATAACGTGTTCGTGCCCTGGGAAGACGTGTTCATGCACGGCGACCTGGAACAGGCGAACAAGTTCAACACCGGGTCCGGTTTCCTCGAACGCGCCTCGCTGCACGGCTGCACGCGGTTCGCGGTCAAGATGGATTTCATCACCGGCCTGCTGGCCCGCGCGCTGGAAATCACCGGGGCCAAGGGCTTCCACGGCGTGCAGTCGCAACTGGGCGAGGTCATCGCCTGGCGCAACGCCTTCTGGGCGCTGTCGGATGCGATGGCCAAGTCGGCGGTGAACTGGAACGGCATGGTCCGCCCCGATCCGCATTTCGCGGGCGCCTACCGGGTGCTGAACCAGATGGCGATGCCCAAGATCAAGAACATCATCGAACAGGTGGTGGCCTCGGGTCTCATCTACCTCAACAGCCATGCGGTGGATTTCCAGACCCCCGACATCCGCGGGTATCTGGACAAATACGTCCGCGGGTCCGGCGGCATCACCGCGACCGAACGGGTCAAGGTGATGAAGATGCTGTGGGACGCGATCGGGACCGAGTTCGGCTCGCGCCACGAGCTTTATGAAATCAACTACATCGGGTCCAACGACATCACCCGGCTGACCAACCTTTGGGCGGCCGAAGGGTCGGGCAACATGGCGCGGTTCAAGGCCTTCGCCCAGACCGCGATGGACGAATACGACCTGAACGGCTGGACGGTGCCCGATCTGGTCAACCCCGATGACGTGAGCCTGATCGCAAGGAAGGGCTGAGCCATGCACGCGACCGAAACCACCCCCTTCACGGCCCGCGATTTCCGCAACGCGATGGGGCAGTTCGCCTCGGGCGTCGTGGTCATCACCGTGATGACGGACAACGGCCCCCATGCGATGACCGCGAATGCGTTCATGTCGGGGTCGCTGGAACCGCCGCTGGTGGTGATCTCGGTCGCGCTGACGGCGCGGATGCACGGCTGGCTGGAAACGGCTGATGGCTTTGGCGTCTCTATCCTGACCAGCGTGCAGGAAAAGACATCGAACCATTTCGCCGGCCGCCGGTCGGCCGATTTCGCGCCGGTCATCGACCGGCTGGACGGCGCGCCGGTGATCGCGGGGGCCTCTGTCCGCATCGCGGCCGACAGGCAGCATGCCTATGCCTGCGGGGATCATACCCTGTTCGTGGGCCGGGTGCGCGCGCTGGAACTCGCGCCGCCCGGGGATGTGAAACCGCTGCTTTACCACTGCGGCAAATACGCCGCCCTCTCGCCCTCGGACTGGAGCGCCGAGGGCGCAGCCCGGCTCTGGCCAGAGGTGGGCGGCCCGGGCTGGTAGCCCGCCGCTGGACCGAAGTTTCAAGGACGATCCCGATGAACCGCCATGTCGATCCCCCGCCGGCGGGCCAGATGACGGCCCCTGACCGCCCCCGCAGCATCGCGGGCGAAGGCGCGGGCCCCGCCAACCATACCGGCATCGGCGCCCCCCTGCCGCGGGTGGAGGACGCGCGCCTTGTCACCGGCCTTGGCCGGTTCGCGGGCAATGTCAGCGAACCCCGGCAGCTTTACGGCTATGTCCTGCGCTCGCCCGTCGGGCATGCGCGGATCCGGGGCATCGACGCGACCGGGGCGGCGGATGTGCCCGGCCTCGTCGCCGTGCTGACGGGCGAGGATTATGCGGCCGATGGCCTCGGCCTTATCCCCTGCGTGTCGATCCCGCCGACGATCACCGGCAAGACCTATCACAAGACCCCCTTCGCACCGCTGGCGCGCGACCGCGTGCTGTGCGTGGGGGCCGAAGTCGCCTTTGTCGTGGCCGAAACCGCCGAGGCCGCAGAGGACGCCGCCGAACGCATCGTGGTGGATTACGACCCCCTGCCCGTCGCCGCGACGGTAGAGGCCGCCATCGCCCCCGACGCCCCCCTCGTCTGGCCGGAGGCGCAGGGCAACGTCTGTTTCCGCCACGAGATCGGCGATGCCGCCGCGACCGAGGCCGCCTTTGCCCGCGCCCACCACATCACCCGCGCGCGCATCCGCAACCAGCGTCTTGCCGGGGTGCCGATGGAACCGCGCACCTGCGTCGGCCGGTTCGATCCGGCGGACGGGCGCTGGCACCTGACCAGTTCCACCGCCAACCCCCACCGCATCCGCCTGCTGCTGGCCGAACATATCTTCAAGGTTCCCGCGCATCGCATCCGGGTGACGGCGGGCGATGTGGGCGGGGGCTTCGGCACCAAGGGCGGGCTCTACCCCGAGGAAATCCTCGTCCTCTGGGCCGCGTGGCGGGTGGGGCGGCCGGTGAAATGGGTCTGCGGCCGGTCGGAAAGCTTCCTTGCCGATTTCAACGGCCGCGATCAGGTGGCCGATGCCGAAATGGCGCTGGACGATCAGGGCCGGGTGCTGGCGCTGCGGGTGGCGGTGAACCACAACCTCGGCTGCATGCTCGGCCCCTCGACCGCGCATCCGCCGCTGGTGGGCACGCGGATGCTGTCGGGGGTCTATGCCTTTCCGGCGATGCATGTGTCGATCAACGGCATCTTCACCAACAGCCGCACCCTGACCACCTATCGCGGCGCGGGCCGTCCCGAGGCGACGATGATCGTCGAACGGATGATGGACATGGCGGCGGTGGAACTGGGCATGGACCCGGTGGACATCCGCCGGCGCAACTTCATCCAGCCCGGCCAGATGCCCTACCGCACCGCCATCGGCGAGGTCTACGACTGCGGCGAGTTCGAAGCGATCACCGACGCCACCCTGCGCCTTGCCGACTGGGACGGGTTCGACGCCCGCCGCGCCACCAGCGCCGCAAGGGGCCGCCTGCGGGGGCGGGGGCTGTCGTGCTATATCGAGGTCTGCGCCACGATCAGCGAACGGATGGAGGTCCGCTTCGATTCCACCGGCGCGGTGTCGGTGCTGGCCGGTACGTTTTCCTACGGGCAGGGGCATGAAACCACCTATGCCCAGATGATCAGCGAATGGCTCGGCCAGCCGATCGACCGCATCCGCTTCGTGCAGGGCGACACCGATGTGATCGCCACGGGGCGGGGCAGCTTCGGGTCGCGGTCGATGACGGTCGGTGGCTCGGCCCTGAAAGAGGCGTGCCAGCTGGTGATCGACAAGGGCCGCCGGGCGGCGGCGATCCTGCTGGACATGGACGAGGACGACCTGACCTTCGCCGAGGGCACCTATCGCGGCGCGGGCAAGGCGATGAGGCTGGATGAGGTGGCGAAGGCAATGTTTTCATGGGGTGCGCCCCGCCCGATGCCCGCCGACATGCGCAACGGGCTGGAAGGCGTCGGCTTTTTCACCGCCGAACCGCAGAACTACCCCAACGGCTGTTACGTGGCCGAGGTGGAGATCGACCCCGACACCGGCGACATCACGCTCGACCGGCTGGCGGGGGTGGATGACGTGGGCACCGTGGTGAACCCGCTGCTGCTGGAGGGCCAAGTGATCGGCGGCGCGGCGCAGGCGGTGGGGCAGGCGCTGAAAGAGGCCGTGGTGCATGACGCGCAGGGCCAGGTGCTCAGCGGATCCTTCACCGATTACGCGATGCCGCGCGCGGCGGATTTTCCCCGCATGATGCTGGATACCCGCGCGGTGCCGACGCGCACCAACCCGCTCGGCGTCAAGGGCGGGGCCGAAACCGGCACCATCGGCCTGCCCCCCGCCATCGTCGGTGCGGCGGTCGATGCCCTGCGCCCCTATGGCGTGCGCGACATGGCCATGCCGCTGATCCCGCAACGCATATGGGAGGCGATCGACGCCGCCCCCCCGCAGAAGGACCCCGCCGCATGACCCATTATTGCGTCTTCCGCCTCGACCGCACCGATGGCCGCGCCGCCGCCATCCGCGCCGAAACCCGGCCCGCGCATCTGGCCTACATGAAAACGCTCGGTCCCCGGGTGCTGCTCGGCGGGCCCCTGCTGGCCGATGACGGCGCATCCTGCGGCGGCATGATGGTGATCGAGGCGGAAACCGAGGCCGAGGTGCGCGCCATCCTCGCCGCCGATCCGTTCGAGGTGGCGGGCCTTTCGGCCACCATCGAGATCGCCCCCTTCCGCTGGCAGACCAACCGCCCGGCGCATCTGCCGCCGCTCTGACACCGCGCACCGACCAGACGACAGAAAGCAGGACGACATGGAACTTTCCGGGGAACGCATCCTTACGCTGCCGCGCGAAACGGTCTGGCAGGGCCTGATGGACCCCCGCGTGCTGCAAGCCGCCGTCCCGGGCGCGGAATCGGTGACGGACGAAGGCGGCGGGGTCTATGGCGCGGTGGTGCTGGCCTCGGTCGGCCCGGTCCGGGCGCGGTTCAAGGGCCGCATCATCCAGCGCGACCTTCAGGCCCCCGAACGCTATGCGCTGGATTTCGAGGGCGAAAGCGGCATGGCCGGGTTCGCCACCGGCAACGCGGTGGTGGAACTGTTCCCGCACGAAGGCGGCACAAGGCTGGTCTGGCGCGCCGAAAGCCAGATCGGCGGGCGGCTGGCGCAGATCGGGGCGCGGCTGATCGACGCCACCGTGGCGCGGATGTCCAAACAGTTCTTCGACCGGTTCGAAGAGGTCCTGGCCAACCCCGCCCTGCTGGAAACTCCGGCGGCGGCGGAAACCCCGGCGACAGCCACGGCCCCGGCGGGCATCGCCGCCGCCGGCGCGGCGCAGGCCACGCCCGGACAGGTGGTGGTGCAGATGCCGGCATGGGCCTACGCGCTGACGGCGGTGCTGATCACCGCGCTGGTCGGCTGGATCGCGGCGCAATAGGGGGCGGGGCGATGATCGAGATCACGATGACGGTGAACGGCGCGCAGGAACGCCACCGGGTCGAGGACCGCACCCTGCTGGTCCAGTACCTGCGCGACCACTGCCGCCTGACCGGCACCAATATCGGCTGCGACACCACGCAATGCGGCTGCTGCACGGTGCATGTGAACGGCGTGGCGATGAAATCCTGCACCATGCTGGCCGCGCAGGCCGAGGGGGCAGAGGTCACGACCATCGAGGGCCTCGGCCAGCCCGACAACCTGCACCCGATGCAAGAGGCGTTCCGCCGCCACCACGCGCTGCAATGCGGCTATTGCACATCCGGCATGATCATGCAGGGCGTCGACATCGTGCGCCGCGGCCGGACCGACAGCGAGGCGGTGATCCGGCACGAGCTGGAAGGCAACATCTGCCGTTGCACCGGCTATCAGGGCATCGTGGACGCGATCACCGACGTGGCGCAGAACGCGCCGCAAAGCTGCTGCCGGGGGTCGCGATGAGCCTGCCGGATTTCATCTACCGCCGCCCGAAAACGCTGGCCGAGGCGCTGGCGATCCTGGCCGACGACGCGGACGCGCGGGCATTGGCGGGGGGGCAGACGCTGCTGCCGGCGCTGAAACAGCGGCTGGCGCGGCCCAGCCAGTTGGTGGATTTGCAGGACATCCCCGACCTGCGCGGCGTGACGGTCGGCGCCGATGCCGTGACCATCGGCGCGATGACCCCCCACCATGTCACTGCGACGGACCCCGCGGTGGGCCGCGCCATCCCGGCGCTCGCGCATCTGGCGGGCGGCATCGCGCATCCGCAGGTGCGCCACCGCGGCACCATGGGCGGGTCCATCGCCAACAACGACCCGGCGGCGGATTACCCCGCCGCGCTGGTCGGCCTCGGCGCCACGGTGCAGACGACGCGGCGGCGGATCGCGGCGGATGACTTCTTCACCGGCCTCTTCCTGACCGCGCTGGAACCGGGCGAACTGGTGCTGTCCATCCGCTTTCCCCGCCCGCGCCGGGCGGGGTATCACAAGTTTCCCAGCCTCGCCTCCGGCTATGTCACCACCGGCGCCTTCGTGTCCGAGGGGCCGGCGGGCATCCGCGTCGCGGTCAACGGCGCGGGCCCCTGCGTGTTCCGCCAGGCCGACGCCGAAGCCCGCCTGACCCGCGATTTCACCCCCGCCGCGCTGACCGGCTTTGCCCAACCGACCGAGGGGCTCAACAGCGACCTGCACGCCCATGCCCGCTACCGTGCGCAACTGGTGGCGGTCGCCATCGCCCGGGCGCTGGACATGGCGCTGGCCCAACCCGTGCCCGAACCGGAGACCCTGCCATGAAATTCCTGTCCTTCGTCGGCCCCACCGGGGCCAGCTTCGGCCTTGTCCGCGGCGATGCCGTGGTGGACCTCGGCCTGCGTACCGGGGGCGACCTGAAAGCGGCGATCCGCGACGGGCGATTGGCGGCGCTGGCGCGCGACCATGGCGGGGCGCCTGCCGATTTCCGGCTGGACGAGGTGACGTTCCTGCCCGTCATCCCCAACCCGGGCAAGATCATCTGCGTCGGCCTCAACTACCTCGAGCACCGGCGCGAGGGGAACCATGCCGAAACCGCCGCCGCCCCGGCGCTGTTCGTGCGGTTTCCGCAGTCGCAGACGGGCCACGGCCAGCCCATGGTGATCCCGCGCGAATCCGACGCCTTCGATTTCGAGGCAGAGATGGCCGTGGTCATCGGCCGCGCCGGGCGGCGGATCGCGCGCGCGGATGCACTGGCGCATGTGGCCGGGATGTCGTGCTACAACGACGGGTCGGTGCGCGACTGGCAACTGGCGACGAACCAGTGGACGCCAGGCAAGAACTTTCCCGCCACCGGCGCCTTCGGACCGTGGATGGTGACGCCGGACGAACTGCCGCTGGATCGCGCGCTGCGGCTGCAATGCCGGCTGAACGGGCAGGTGATGCAGGACGCCACCACCGACCTGATGATGTTCCCCGTGGCCGACCAGATCGCCCATATCTCGACCTTCGTCACGCTGGAACCCGGCGATGTGATCGTCACCGGCACCCCCGGCGGCGTCGGGTTCCGCCGCGACCCGCAGGTGTTCATGCAGCACGGCGATGTGGTGGAGATCGAGCTGGAAGGCGTCGGCATCCTGACAAACCCCGTTGTGAAGGAACCGGCATGACCCTTTCCCCCGACACGCGCGCGAAACTGGCCCGCTGCGGTGCCGCCACGCTGGCCAATGCGCTGCTCAAACGCGGGTTCCGCAACACCTTCGTTCTGGGCATGTCGCCGGTCGCCCCCGGCCAGCCGCCCCTGATCGGCCCGGCCTGGACGCTGCGCTTCATCCCCGCGCGCGAGGATCTGGACAGCATGGAGCTTTACGCCCGCAACGACAGCCTGCACCGCCGCGCGATCGAGGAATGCGACCCGGGCGCGGTGCTGGTGCTGGCGACGGGGGGCGATGCGCGGGCGTCGTCGATGGGCGACATGATGGCGCTGCGGCTGAAAACCCGCGGTGTGGCGGGCGCGATCACCGATGGCGGCTTTCGCGATGCGCCGGGGATCCGCGATACCGGGCTGCCCTGTTTCCAGATCCGCGAATCCGGCCCCGCCACGCCGATCTGGCTGCACCCGGTGGAATTCAACGCCCCCGTGGGCCTTGGCGGCGTCGCCGTCTACCCCGGCGACATCATCGTCGGCAATGACGAGGGCGTCGTCGTCATCCCCCGCCATCTGGCCGACGAGGTGGCC
The DNA here is from genome assembly GCF_031432425.1 of Ruixingdingia sedimenti. NCBI lineage: Bacteria > Pseudomonadati > Pseudomonadota > Alphaproteobacteria > Rhodobacterales > Paracoccaceae > Ruixingdingia > Ruixingdingia sedimenti. The sequence goes on from NZ_JAVKPH010000006.1 coordinate 81,516, forward strand.
GAGGAGTGCGCGGGCGTCGCCGATTACGAAACCTTCGTGGCGCGGGAAATCCGCCGGGGCCGGTCGCTGTTCGGCCTGTTCCCGGCGACCCCCGAAAGCCGTGCCGACTACGACCAATGGGTGGCACGCGGCCGCCCGCAGCAGGAGTGATCCGATGACCACCGAAGCCGAAGCGAAGAAACTGGCCGAGACGCTGGAAATCCTGATCCATGCCGACCAGCTCGACCCCGAAAAGTGGGTGAACTTCCCCGAATACGGCCTGCGCCAGTATTTCCTGTGGAAGAACCCGGCCACCGGCGCCTCCATCGCCATTCTGGAATTCGACAAGGGCGGGCATATCCCGGTCAAGCATACCCATGCGTCGAACCAGTTCATGTACTGCCTGTCGGGCGATTACGAATACACCGATGTCGGCCTGCGGCTGAAGCCCGGCACCTTCTACATGAACCCCAAGGATCACCCGCACGGCCCGACCATCGCGCATGAAAAATCGGTGCTGATCGAGATTTACGACGGCCCGCACTATTACGAAAAGCCGGTGTTCCATACCGATGCCACCATCGGCGGCTTCATCGCCGGCCAGCAGCAGGACTGACCCCTACCACCCGGTTTCCCAGGCCGGGTGGACATAGAAATCCTCCCACCCCACCAGTTCGCGGACCCGATGGAACTCTCCCCTCTCCCAATGCGACCGGATCCGGCTGGAGGAAATCCTCTGGCCCTTGCGGCACATCACCGGGGTCAGCAGGCGCACCGCGAACCGGCTGCGCAGCAGGTCCACATCGCCCCGCTGCATCGCACCGAAGCGGAAGTCGTCGCCGACCCAGACCTCGGCCGGGTTCATGGCGGCAAGATCGTCCATGAAGCTTTCGGCGCTGCGGGCGCGGAAGGCACCGTCGAAATGCGACAGGATGACGTGATCGACGCCGAGCGAGGCGATGCGGGCGACCTTTTCCTGCGCGCACATCAACAGCGGCGCGCGGCCGAAGAACACCTTGGGCGGGGGATCGAAGGTCCAGGCGACCACCGGCAGGCCCTGCGCGCGGCCCGATGCGATGACGCTGCGGATCAGCGCCTGATGGCCCATATGCACCCCGTCGAAGGCGCCGATGGTGACGACGGACGCGCCGAGCCCCGGCACCGGCGCGGAATGGATCGTGGCTGCCATGTGAATCGCCCTCATGTCCAGGGCCGCAGGATCGGCGCGGCGGGGCATGAAGTCAAATGGCGGTATGGGCAGGGTCGCATAACCTGCGGGATATATGACATGTGTGGATCGGCAATCGACCCTGCCGGTCTGTCTGGCGAAGGCGCGTGCCTTCGCCACCGCGATGCAGGTGGAGTTGCCCCGGCCGGGGGCCCAAAGCCCCCGGCCAGCGCCCGCCCCGCCCATGGCGGGCGCTACTCGCCCGCCGGGGCAGGCGCTGGCCTACCCTTTGTGCCTGTGATCTCCGTTTTCAGCGGTAAGGTCGCGCGACGGGCGGGGGAAACGCAGTGCGTTTCCTTGTCCCGCCCGGCCCGGCCATTGTGCGACAATGGAACCGCTCCGACCCCGGCCATGCGCAGCCTCGGTGTCTCGGGCGGGTTCCGGCGGGCGGTGGCATCCGCTAACGTTTCCCCCGGCACGCAGGCGCGCGCGCCTTCCACCGCAGCACGACAGGAAAGGGACCGCGATGGCATCTGAACTGCCGCCGTTCGAATGGGCCGAACCGGCCGACCTGACGCAGGCCGTGGCGCTGGCCGCCGCCGGTTGGGTGCCGGTGGCGGGGGGTGTCGATCTGGTGCGGGCCATGCGGCGCACGGGGCAGGGCCCGGCGCGGCTGATGTCGGTGGACCGGATCGCGGGGCTCGACGCCTTTCACGGCCACCCGCGCTATGGCCTGCGCATCGGCGCCCGCATCCGCGCCGGGCGGCTTTTGCCCGATATCTGGACGGGCAAGCGGTTCGCCGCCGTGCACGAATCCGTCGAACAGTTCGACGCGCCGCATGTGGCGAACATGGGCACGGTGGTCGGCAACCTCTGCGCCGCGCGGGCCGATCATGACCTGCCGGTGTCGCTGATGGCGATGAAGGGCGAACTGACGGTGGCGGGGCCTTCGGGCACCCGGCAGGTGCCGCTGACGGCCTTTTACCGCGCCCCCGGCGCAACCGCGCTGACGCCGGCAGAGATCGTGACAGAGGTCTTTTGCCCCGGCCCCGGCACCGATGGGGGCAGCGCGTTCAAGAAACTCGACCTCATCCGCCGCCGTGCGGGCGACCCGGGCAGGCTGTCCGCCGCCGCCACGGTGATCTACGGCACGGAACGCGAGCGGATCGTCGAGGCGACGCTGGTTCTTGGCGGTGTCGCCATGCCCCGCCGTTTCGCGGCGGCGGAGGCGATGCTGGTGGGCGAACTGCCCGCGCCGGACCTGTTCACCGCGGCGGCAGAGGCGGCGTTGACGGGCCTGCCCCTTTCGGGGGTGATCCGGGCGCAGGCGCGGGCGTTGCTGCGCGATGCGCTGATGCAGGCGAACGCCCGCGCGCAGGCCCGGCACGACCATTTCGACGATGCCGCCGAAATCGCGCAGGAGGCGCTGTGACCATGCGGTTCATCGTGAACGGGGTGGAACGGGAACTGGAGGTGCCGCCGCACCGGCTGCTGTCGGAACTGCTGCACGATCTGGGCCTGAACGTCCCGCCCGCGCCCTGCTGCGACGGGGACTGCGGGGCGGGGATGGTGCTGGTGGATGGCATGCCGGTGGAGGCGGGGCTGACGCTGGCTTGGCGCGCACGGGGCAGGGCGGTGGAAACGGCAGAGGGTCTGGCCCCGCCCGGTTCGCCCGTCGCCCGCGCCTTTGCCGCCGCCGGGGCGGATGCCTGCCCGCATTGCACGCCCGGGGTGCTGGTCGCGGCGGCGCAGGCGCTGCGGGTGAATCCCTGGATCACCGAGGACGAGGCGCGCGCGGCGCTGATGGGCAATCTGTGCCGGTGCGGGGGCTATGTACCGCAGGTGGCGGCCATCCTTGCCGCTGCCGGGGAAATCCAGACCGGGGGCGGGGCATGAACGCGGCGGTTCTTCTCAGCCCCCACGCCGGCCGCCTGACCGCGCTGGATACCGCCGCCGCGCTGGCCATGCCCGGCGTGCTGGCGGTGCTGCGGGCGGCGGACTGCCCGGCGCTGACCGATGCGCCCGGCCATGCGGGGGCGCCCGTCGCCGCCGTGGTCGCCGAAACCGCCGCCGCCGCGCGGGCCGCGCTGGCGGCGCTGGCCCCCGTTTACGATCACAGGCCGCCGGTGGTGGACCCGGCCGCGGGCCGTATCCTTTCCACCGTGCAGACCTCCATCGTGCAGACGGGCCAGCCCGCGCGCGCCGATGCCGTGGCCAGCGTGACCGCCGCGCGCCGCCACCTGCCAGACCTGACGCCCCCCGCCGCGCTGGAAACCGCGCTGGCCCGGGCCGTGGGTCGCCCCCTGCACCTGTCGCTGCCGCTGGCCGCCCGCCTTGCCGCCGAACCCGCCGGCGCCGACCGGCAGGCCACCATCCGCCTGACCGCCGGGCCCGATGGCGCCGTTGTCGCGGCGGATCTGGCGGCGCGGCTGAACGCCGGGGCGGTGGGGGATGCGCGGGCGCTGGCCCCCACCTGCCTTCCCGGCCTGCCCGGGGTTCCCCTGTCCGCGCGGGTGGACATCGTGGCGACCGACACGCCCCCCACCCTGCTGCCCGCCCCCGGTGCCGCCTGCCCGGCAACCGCCGCGGCGCTGGAACTTGCGCTGCTGGCGCTGGCCCGCGCGCAGGGCCGCGATCCGCTGGACCTGCGCCGCCAGACCCTGCCCGATGGCCCGGCGCGGGCCTGTCTGGAATCCGTGGCGCAGCACTGGCAGGGCCCGCTGAACGGCGCGCCGCTGGATGACGAAGGCCGCCTGACGCTTGGCGCCGGGTTCGCCGTCATCGCCCATCCCGCCACTGCCGTGCTGGCAGAGGTCATGGCCGACCGCGACACCGGCCATGTCAGCCTGACGCGCCTTGCCGTGGCCGTGGATGCCGCCCCCGGCCCCGCGGGCCTGCTGCCCGCCGCCGTCGCCCGCGCCCATGGCTATGCCCTGCGCGAGGAAGCGGCGCTCGACCCCGAAACCGGCGCGGTGCTGGCCGGGGGGCTGGCGGACTATCGCCTCGCCCATGCCTTCAGCCTGCCGGAGGTCGAGGCCGAATGGCTCGGCCACGCCCCTGCCGACCCGGAAACCGTGACCGCCGCCGCCGCGGCCGCGATCCTGTCGGCGCTGGCCGATGCCACCGGCATCGCCCCCGGGCACCTGCCCATGACCGCCGACCGCGTTCTTTCGCCCATCCTCTCCGCCCCGAAACCAAGGGAGTAGCCCATGACAGACAACCGCATCCGTATCGAGGATCTCGCCTATACCTGCTATCAGGTGACGGACCTCGACCTGATGGAACGTTTCCTCGTCGATTTCGGCATGAAGCGGTCCGCCCGCACGGGCGACACGCTCTACATGCGCGGCACCGGCCCCGCGCATCACATCCATGTCGCGCGGTTGGGCGCAACCAACCGCTTCATCGGCGGGGCCTTCACCGTGGCCGACCGGGCGGAACTGGAAAAGGCCGCCGCGATCCCGGGGGCGAGCCCGATCACCCAGATCACCGACCCCGGCGGCGGGCTGCGCGTGACGCTGACCACGCCGAACGGGCATACCGTCTGGATCGAGCATGGCGCCGACACCCTGCCGGAACTGCCGACGCGGCGGATCTATCCGCTGAACTTCTACGGCTCGCACCTGCGGCCGAACCGCCCCGTGCGGCAGAAGAAGGAAATCACCCCGATCCTGCGCATCGGCCATTACGTGCTGCGGGTGAAGGACGCGCCGTCGGAGGTGGCGTGGTTCCGCAAGCATTTCAACATGGTGCCGTCCGACTATATCTGCGGCCGCCACGGCACGCCGGGGCAGGACGACACGATGGCGGGCACCTTCCTGCGGCTGGACCGCGGGACGGAGTTCGTGGACCACCACATCATCCTCATCAACCAGTCGCATCTGGAAGGGTGCCATCATTCGTCCTACGAGGTGCTGGATCTGGACGCCGTGACCACCGGCCACCACCATCTGGTCAATCAGGGCTGGAACCTCGATGCCGGCTATGGGCGGCACTATCTGGGGTCGCTGATCTATGACTACTGGCTGGACCCGTTCGGGAACCGGGTGGAGCATTACACCGACACCGATCTGGTGAACGACGAATACAAGCCCGTCTATTTCAGCGGCACGGTCGAGGAAACGACGCAATGGGGCATGTCGCCCCCGCCGTCGTTTTTTGACTGAGGCAGTCAGCCTTTCCGTTTTGTCTGGCGAAGGCGCGTGCCTTCGCCAGACAGCGCGGCGTGCTATGATCCGAAGGCCCTACACGCAGCCCGCCAGTTCCGGCATCGCCGCTTCCAGCGCGCGGGCGTAGCGGTCGGCGGCCTCGTCGATTTCCGCCGCGGTGATCGACAGCGGCGGGGAAAAGGCGTTGACCGGCAGGAAGGGCAGCGCGCGGGCCAGCACGCCCTGCGCGGCGGCATGGCGCGACACGATCCGGTGGGGCGCGGTGCCCTCGCGGAACGGTTTGCGCGTGGCGCGGTCGGCCACGAATTCCACCCCCGCCATCAGCCCCACGCCGCGGATGTCGCCCACGAAGGGGTTGTCCCCGATCCGGTCGCGCAGCGCCGCCAGCAGCCGGGGCGCCAGCCGCGCGGCATTGTCCACCAGCCCCTCGCGTTCGATCAGGTCGAGGTTCGCCAGCGCGATCGCGCTGCCCACCGGATGGCCGGAATAGGTGAAGCCATGCATGAAGGCCCCCGTCGCATCCGAGGTATCGGCCAGCACCTGCCAGATCCGGTCCGAGATCATCGAGGCCGACATGGGGAAATAGGCCGAGGTCAGCCCCTTGGCCAGCGACACGATGTCGGGGCGCAGGCCATAGGTGCCGGTGCCGAACCATTGCCCGGTGCGGCCGAAGCCGGTGATGACCTCGTCCACGACAAACAGGATGTCGTGACGGTCCAGCACCTGCTGCACCCGGGCGAAATAATCGGCGGGCGGCAGGAACACGCCGCCGGTGCCCATCACGGGTTCCGCGATGAAGGCGGCGATGGTGTCGGGGCCTTCGCGTTCGATCAGCGCCTCCAGATCCGCGACCATGCGGGCGGCGAAGGCGGCCTCGTCCTCGCCCTCATGGGCGAAGCGGTAGTGGTGCGGGCAGGCGGTGTGCAGCACCCCGTCCAGCGGCAGGTCGAAGGCCTTGTGATAGGCGGGAATGCCGGTCAGGCTGCCGCTGGCCGCAGTCAGCCCGTGATAGGCGCCGCTGCGCGAGATGATCTTCTTTTTCTCGGGCCGCCCGCGCAGGTTGTTGTAATAGCGCACCAGCTTGAACGCGGTGTCGTTCGCATCCGACCCCGAGGTGCCGAAGAACACCCGCGCGAAATGCCCCGCCCCCGCCCGGTCAGCGAACAGGCCGAGCAGCCGGTCGGCCAGCAGGATCGTATCGGGGCAGGACGCGCCGCCGAAAAGATGCTGATAGCTGAGGTTCTTCAGCGCCGCCGCCCCGGCATCGGCCAGTTCCGCCCGGCCATAGCCGACGTTCACGCACCACAGCCCCGCGCCCATGTCCAGCAGCTCGCGCCCCGCCGCGTCGCGCAGCCGGGCGCCCTGCGCGGCCTCGTAGATGACCGGGCCGTTGCGGTCGTGGTCCGCGATCGAGGTGACGGGGTGCAGAAGGCTCATCCGGTCGATCTGGTCGAGCGTGAGGTTGCGGTGGGTGTTCATCAAGGTCTCCGGGGCCGCCCCTAGCGGCTGATGCTGGCGAAACGGGTGTCGAGATAGGCGAGGATCGCCTCCGACCCGCCTTCGGTGCCATAGCCCGAATCCTTGATGCCGCCAAAGGGCACTTCGGGCAGGGCGAGGCCGAGGTGGTTGACGCTGATCATCCCGGCCTCGACCTCGGTCGTCAGGCGCTGGATGGTGGCGTGGCTTTGCGCCCATGCGTAGGAGGCAAGGGCGAAGGGCAGGCGGTTCGCCTCTGCGATCATCCCGTCCAGCCCGCTGTGGCGGTTGACGATGGCGACGGGGCCGAAGGGTTCCTCGTTCATGATCCGGGCGGAAACGGGCACGTCGGCCAGCACCGTGGGCTCATAAAACCAGCCCTTGTTGCCGATCCGCCGCCCGCCCGCGACCAGCCGCGCGCCCTGCGCCACGGCGTCGTCCACCAGTGCCTGCAACGCGGGGATGCGACGGGGATTGGCGAGCGGGCCCATGTCCACCCCGTCTTCCAGCCCGTTGCCCACCCGCACCTGCGCGGCCCCGGCGGCGAAACCGTCGAGGAAACGGTCGGCCACCGCATCCTCCACCAGAAACCGGGTGGGCGACACGCAGACCTGGCCTGCGTTGCGGAACTTGTGGCCCACCATCTGCGGGATCGCGCGGTCCAGATCGGCATCGGCGGCTACGATCACCGGCGCATGGCCGCCCAGTTCCATCGTTGCGCGTTTCATGTGCTGGCCGGCCAGCGCGGCCAGCAGCTTGCCCACGGGGGTGGACCCGGTGAAGCTGATCTTGCGGATGACGGGATGGGCGATCAGGTATTCCGAAATCTCGGCCGGCACGCCGTAGACGAGGTTCACCACCCCGGAAGGCACGCCCGCATCGGCGAAGGCGCGGATCAGTTCGGCGGGGCTGGCCGGGGTTTCCTCGGGCGCCTTGACGATGATGGAACAGCCCGCCGCCAGCGCGGCGGCGAGTTTGCGCACCGCCTGGTTGATGGGAAAGTTCCACGGCGTGAAGGCCGCCACCGGGCCGACGGGGAAACGCGCGGCGATCTGCATCACGCCCTCGGCGCGGGCGGGGATGACCTGGCCATAGGTGCGCCGGCCTTCCTCTGCGAACCAGTCGATGATGTCGGCGGCGGCCAGAACCTCCAGCCGCGATTGGGCCAGCGGCTTGCCCTGTTCGCGCGTCATCAGCCACGCCGTCCGGTCCACCCGGTCGCGCAGCAGATCCGCCGCGCGGCGCATCAGGCGCGAACGGTCCAGCGGCGACATGCGCCGCCAGACGGCGAACCCGGCCTCGGCGGCGGCCAGCGCGGCGTCGAGGTCGGGTTGGCGGGCATGGGCGACGGTGCCGATGGTTTCCTCGGTCGCCGGGTCGATCACCGGGATGGTGGCGCCGTCGGCGGCATCGCGCCAGGTGCCGCCGATGAACAGGCGGGTGTCGGGATAATGCATGCCCATGGTCCCCGCCTCAGGCCAGTTCATCCAGCGCCTCGCGCAGCGCACGTTCCAGCGCGGCGATGCCTTCGTTCAGGATCTCGTCCGGGATCGTCAGCGGCGCCAGCACGCGGATGACGTTGCCGTAGGTGCCGCAGGACAGCAGCACCAGCCCGTGCTGCGCGGCCTTCTGGGTCAGCAGCTTGGTCAGTTCCGGCCACGGCCGTTTCGGGTCGCGGTCGTGCGACAGTTCCATCGCCACCATGGACCCCAGGCTGCGCACATCGCCCACGCAGGCGAAGGCGTTCGACCGTTGCCAGCCGCGCAGGGTTTCCGTCAGCCTTTCCCCGATCTGCGCGGCGCGGGCCACCAGCCCCTCTTCCTCGATCACGTCCAGCACCGCCAGCGCCGCCGCGCAGGACAGGGGGCTGCCCGCGAAGGTGCCGCCCACACCCGCGGCGGGGATTTTTTCCATCACGTCCAGCCGCCCGGTGACGGCGGCGATGGGAAACCCGCCGCCAAGACCCTTGGCCAGCGTCATCAGGTCGGCGGCGATCCCGGCATGTTCGATGGCGAACATCTGGCCGGTGCGGGCAAAGCCGGTCTGGATTTCATCCACGATCAGCAGGATGCCGTGTTCGTCGCAGATCCGCCGCAGCGCCTGAAGGAATTCCGCCGGCGCGGGGTTGAAGCCGCCCTCGCCCTGCACGGGTTCCACCACGATCCCGGCCACGCGCGACGGGTGCAGGTCGGTCTTGAACAGCACATCCAGCGCGGCCAGCGACTGATCCACCGTCACGCCGTGGTAGGCATTGGGGAAGGGCACGTGGAACACGTCGGGCACCATCGGGCCGAAGCCGTGCTTGTAGGGCACCGTCTTGCCGGTCAGCGTGGTGGCCATCAGCGTGCGGCCGTGGAAGGCGCCGGCAAAGGCGATGAAGGCCGACCGCCCGGTGGCGGCGCGGGCGATCTTGACCGCGTTTTCGATCGCCTCTGCCCCGGTGGACACCAGATAGGTCTTTTTCGGGAAATCGCCCGGCACCAGCCGGTTCAGCCGTTCGCAGACCTGCACGTAATTCGCATAAGGCGTGGTCTGGAACGAGGTATGCGTCACCTGATCCAGCTGTTCGCGCACCGCGGCCAGCACCTTGGGGTGGCGGTGGCCGGTGTTCGTCACCGCGATGCCCGAGGCGAAGTCGATATAGCGGTTGCCCTCGATATCCCACAGTTCCGCGTTTTCGGCGCGGTCGATGAAGACGTCGAGGTGACGGGACAGACCCGTGGGGATCGCCGCCACGCGGCGTTCGGTCATTTCGGCATTGGTGGTCATGGCGTACCTCAGGGGGTGCAGGCAGGGGCAGGGGATGCCCGCGCCGGGTGGGGCGCGGGCGCGTGGGTCATCCGGCCTGCGTGGCGCGGCGCGCCTCGCGGTCGAGCGTCCAGTCCACGCAGCGTTGCGAGCAATAGGTCTTGCCCTCGTGCCGGACCTGTTTCGCCCGGTCCTCTGCCGAGTTTTCATACATCAGCACGCCGCAGTTCGGGCATTTGCTGTAGCTTTCGATGTAGAAACCGTTCGCGGAAAACTTCATCGCTCAGCCCTCCTGATGGCCGTAGTGTTTCGCCGCCGCGGCGGCAGAGATATAGCCCTCGCGCAGGTCGCGGGCGACGGCTTCGGGGTCACGTTTCGCCGGGTCGCCATAGCCGCCGCCCCCCGGCGTCACCAGTTGCACGCGGTCGCCCTTGCGGATGGCGACGTTGGAATAGCGGCTGGTCGAGGGCTTGCCGTAAGCCTCGCGCATGGTCTGCCAGTCGTTGCGGCCCGACTTCTTCACCAGCGTCGCGCCGCAGCCGCCCTCGGTTCCGCCATCGAGGCCCCAGGGGGCCAGCAGGTGGCGGTCGGTCATCTGCGAACAGGTGATCACGTCGTTGAGGCACAGCATCTGCTTGGTATAGCCCACGCCGCCCCGGTATTCGCCCGCGCCGCAGCTGTCGGTGTTGAAGGCGAGGCTTTCGATCAGCCAGGGAAAGCGGGTCTCGTAGACCTCGACCGGGGTGATGCGGCAGTTGCCGTTGATCGAATCCACCGCGTCGTTGCCGTCAGCAAAGGCGCGCCCGCCCCAGCCCACGGCCTCCAGATCGTAGCAGGCGAAATATTCGCCCGTGTCGGCATCCACGCCGCCGAAGACGAAGTTGCAGTGCGTCGCCCCTTCGGCCGCCATCACCCGGTCGGGCAGCGCCTTGGCCATCGCGCCCAGGATGGTGCCGACGATGCGGGGGTGGGTTTCGGTGTTGCCGCCCACGGAAGGCGCGGGGAAATCGACGTTCACGATGCTGCCCGGGGGCGCCATCACCTCGATCGGGCGGAAACAGCCCGAATTGCGCGGGATCGACGGGTCGGTCATGTGCAGCACGGCGTTGTAGGCCGCAGAGGTCGCCACGCCCAATGTCGCGTTGATCGGCCCCGCCGCCTGCGGGGACGAGCCGTGATAATCCACGATGAAGGACCCGCCCTTCTTGTGCACCTCGACCTGGATCCGGTAGTGGCGTTCGGCGTCGATCCCGTCGCTTTCCAGATGGTCGTGGAAGGTATAGATCCCGTCCGGGATCGCCTCTAGTTCCGCCCGCATCCGGCGTTCGGAATAAAGCAGCAGATCCGCCACCGTCTCGCGGATCTTTTCCTTGCCGTATTTCTGGTAGATGCCGCGCATCTGTTTCTCGCCCAGATCCACCGCGGCGATCAGCGCCTTGAGGTCGCCATAGTTCACCCGCGGCGTGCGGACGTTGGCCAGCAGAAGCTTCCAGACCTCGATATTGTCCTTGCCGCCCTTGACGATCTTGACGGGCGGAATGCGGATGCCTTCCTGAAAGATCTCTGTCGCCTCGCCGCAGAAGCCGCCGGGAGCCATGCCCCCCACCTCTGCGATATGGCCGATGGCGACGGCAAAGCCCATGATCTCGCCATCCACGAAGATCGGCTTGAAGAAGGTGTGTTCAGGCGTGTGCAGCCCGCCCCGGTAGGGGTCGTTGTGCAGGATGATGTCGCCTTCTTCCAGTTCGGCGAGCGAGATTTCCTTGAGGCAGGATTTCACCAGCAGCGGCATCCCCCCGATCTGCGCCGGGCAATAGTCGGCCACGGCGATCATGTCGCCCTTCATGTCCGTCAGCCCGCAGGTGAAATCCAGCGCCTCGTTGAAGATCGTGGAATACGAGGTCTTCATCAGCGTGATCCCCATTTCCCGGCAGATGGAAACCATCGCCGAGTCGAGGATGTTCATCGTCACGAAATCCATCTGAATACCTCCTCAGGCAGAGATGATGAGGTTGCCGAGCCGGTCCACGGCCAGCGTCTGCGCGGGTTGCAGGATGGTGACAGAGGCGCTTTCCTCGATCACCGCCGGGCCTGCGATGCGGTCGTTCTGCGCCAGCGTTTCCCGGTCGTAGACGGGCACCTCGTGCCAGCCGTCGGCATAGCGCACGCGGCGGGTGCCGGTCGCCCTGGGTGCGCCCTGCGTCAGCGGCAGTTCGCGCATCTTGGGCTTGTCGGCCACCGCCACCGCGACGACCTTGAGGTTCACGGTCTCGATCGTCTCGCCGGGGATGGAAAAGCCGAACCGCGCCTGGTGTTCCTGATGGAAGCGGTCCCACATGTCGGCGATGGTCGCCTCGGTGAAGTCGTTGCCCGGGAAGGACAGTTCCAGTTCGTGGTTCTGGCCCATGTAGCGGGCTTCGATGGAACGGTGCAGTTCGATCCGCTGCGTGTAGCCCTGCGATTTCAGTTCCTCGATGGCGCCCTCGACCAGTTCGGTCATCGCCTTGGTGGCGCGGTCGCCGTCGAAGAACTTGGAAATCTGCTGCACGGTGCGGTGCCGGTCCACGCGCGCGTCGGTCATGATGAAGCCGAAGGCGGAAAACTGGCCCGGGTAGTTGGGCACCAGGGCCTGCGGGATGCCGGCGATGTCCATCAGGTCGCAGACATGCACCGGCCCCGCCCCGCCGGATGCGACCAGCGTGAAGTCGCGCGGGTCGAGACCGCGTTGCAGCAGCACCGCGCGCAGCGCGCCGAGCATGTTGTTGTTGGCGATCTGCACCATCGCATGGGCGCAGGCATCGACCTCCATCCCCAGTTTTTGCGCCACGCGGGCGACGGCGGCATGGGCGGCGTCGGCATCCAGCCTCATCTTGCCGCCGAGGAAGTTGCCGGGGCTGATCCGGCCGAGCACGACATTGGCATCCGTCACCGTCGCATCCTGCCCGCCGCGGCCATAGCAGGCGGGGCCGGGGTCGGCGCCGGCCGATTGCGGGCCCATGCGCAGCATGCCGCCCTTGTCGATCCAGGCGATGGACCCGCCGCCCGCGCCGATGGTGTGGATGTCGATCATCGGGATCTGGATGGGGATGCCCCATTCGATCTCGAAATTCGTCGTCACATGTTCCTTGCTGTCCACCACGGTGGAACAGTCGGTCGATGTGCCGCCCATGTCGAACACCACCAGATTGCGGATGCCGGTCAGTTCCGACATCACGCGGGTGGCGACCACCGCCCCGGTGGGGCCCGAAAGCGTCATCTGCACCGGCGCGTCGGCGGCGGCGGCCAGCGTCGCCTCGCCCCCGTTCGACTTGATGACCCCCACCTTGTCGCCCACGCCGACCTCGGCGAAGCGCGCCTGCATCTTGCGGAAGTTTTCCGACACGATGGGCTTGAGATAGGCATCCGCGATGGTGGTCGAGGCGCGGTCGTATTCCTTCCACTTGGGCAGGACGTCATAGGAAATGGAAATCGGCATCCCCGGCAGTTCCGCGGCAAGGATGTCGCGGATGCGCTGTTCGTGCCTGGGGTCGATGTAGGAAAAGAGCGTGCAGATCGCCACCGCCTCGATGCTGCCGTCCGCGCGGATCTTGGCCGCCAGTTCGCGCACCGCGCCTTCGTCCAGGGGGGTCCAGACCTCGCCCTTGGCGGTCAGGCGTTCCTCGACCTCGTGGCAGTCGGCGCGGGCGACCAGCGGGCGGGTCTTGATCCAGGTGATGTCATAGTGGCTGCGCCGGTCGCCGCGCTGGATGAAGGGCACGTCGCGGAAACCCTTGGTGGTCACATAGGCGACCTTGGCGCCGCGGCGGGTCAGCAGCGCGTTGGTGGCGATGGTGGTGCCGAGCCGCGCCTTCGTCACCGCGCCGAGGTTGTCCATCCTGCCAAGCCCCTCCATCACGCCGGCGATGGGTTCTGCGGGGGTGGTGAGGTTCTTCCAGTTCTCGATCCGGCCGGTCGCGGAATCGTAGGAAACGAAATCCGTGAATGTGCCGCCGATGTCGATGCCGATGATGGTGCTCACAGCCATGTTCCTTTCAGTCCGGCTTCGTGATGGGTGGGGGGGCGCCGTCGGGCCGGTCATAGGCCTCTGCCAGGCGGCGCCAGGAATCCTTGATATGTTCGCGCAGTGCCGCCGACGCCTGCGCAAAATCGCGGGTGGCGATGGCCGCGACCACCGGCCAATGGTCGGCGGCGGCCTCTTCCAGCGTCTCGAACCGCTGTTCGGCCATGGTGATCAGCATTTGCAGTTCCGCCTGGATGTTCTGGAACGCATGCCGGGTCTGGTGGTTGTCCGACAGGTTGCAGATGCACTGGTGGAAGGCGAGGTCGTGTTCGACCAGCGCGGGTTCGTCCCCCGTCACCGCCGCGGTGTCCATCGCCTCGGCATGGCCGGTGATTTCGGCCAGCGCGGCGTCGGTCATCCGCGGCAGGCCCTGTTCCAGCGCGAAGTTTTCCACCAGCAGGCGGAAGGAAAAGATGTCGTCGATGTCCTTCTTGGTGAAGCTGCGCACGAAGGTGCCGCGCCGGGGGGCGGATACCAGCATCCCGCGTTCTTCCAGCCGCCGTACCGCCTCGCGGATCGGGTTGCGGCTGATGCCCAGATGGCGGGCAAGCTCCGCCTCGTTGATGCGCTGGCCCTGCCGCAGGCTGCCGAAGGTGATTTCCCGGATCAGGAAGGCCACCACCTGATCGGACAGCATCCGGTTGTCGAGCCGGGCATCCCCGAATTCGGATTGTCCGCGCGTGTCGGGCACGAAGGGCTGGGTCATTTGGGGCCTTCTCCTGCAAGGCTGGTGTCGATGGCGGCTTTCTTGCCCCTGAAACCGCGCCAATGGAACTCTTGCCCGCCCATGATGCCGTCCTTGCGGAAGATGAGGATCGCCAGCATCACCACCGCCAGCACCAGTTCCTGCGTGCCCGCGGGCAGGGCCAGCGTGGTGCCGCCAAGGCTCACCCCCGCCTCCATCCGGCGGAACACGTCGATGATGATGCTGACCGCCGCGACGCCGACGACCGCGCCCGCAAGGCTGCCCATGCCGCCCACCACCAGCATGGCAAGCGCCAGGAAGGTGAGCTTGAGGAAGAAGAAGTTGATGGAAACGGTGCCGAGGAAATGCGCCGTCAGTACGCCCCCCAGGCCCATCACTGCGCCCGACAGCGTGAAGGCCAGCAGCCGCGGCCAGTAGAGAGACACCCCGCAGGCCTGCGCCGCGACCTCATCGGCGCGCGTGGCGCGGATCGCAAGGCCGAGCGGGGATTTCTGGTAGACCCAGGCCACCACGATCGCCACCACCGCCGCGCCGAGCGCGATCCACGCGGTGACATAGCGCGGCAGGCCGACCATGGATGCGGTGCCCATCGTCACGCTTTCCCAGTTGGAATAGACGACGTTGATGATGAACAGCACCGCCAGCGTGGAAATCGACGCCGCCAGCCCCCCCATCCGCATCAGCACCAGCCCGGTGACGAAGGCCACCAGCGCCGCCAGCGCGACAGAGGTCAGCGCCGCAGGGAACAGCGGATAGGTGGCGTCGCGCAGGAATTCCGGCAAGCCCGGCATGGTGATGGGTTTCAGCATCGAACAGCAGGTCTGCCAGCCGGTGGCATAGGCCGCGATCGCCATGAAGGTGACGGACCCGAAGGAAATGATTCCCGAATTGCCGACGAAGATGTAGATCCCCACCACCACGACGACGCGGATCAGCGCCTCTGTCACCGTGCGTTGCAGCATCACCGATCCGAACAGGTCGGCCACCACCACCACCGCCAGCAGCGGCAGGATCAGCGCCAGCACGGGGAACCAGTATTTCGCCAGCCGCGCGGCGGGGGTCATGGGCTTGTCGGGCATCACACACGCTCCCTTGCGGCACGGTCGACGATCAGCCCCTGCGGGCGGACCAGAAGGATCAGGATCACGAGAAGGAACACCCCCGCATCGCGGAAGGGGCGCAGGTCGGCGGGCAGGAAGGCTTGCAACATCACGCTGATGAAGCCGACGATGAACCCGCCGAGCGCCGCGCCGGGCAGCGATCCCATGCCGCCGATCACCGTGGCGAAGAAGGCGAAGATCACCGGCATCAGCCCCATGCGCACATCGAGCGTGCCGGTCTGCACCACCAGCAGCAGCGATACCGCCGCCGCCATCACCCCGCTGATGACGAAGGCCACCGCGATCACCCGATTGGCCCTGACGCCCATCAGCCGGGCCATCTGGAAATTTTCCGCCGCGGCGCGCATCTGGATGCCCATCGGCGTCTTTTTCAGAAAGATCACCAGCCCCACCAGCATCACCGCCGCCACCACCATCGTCAGGATCTGGTTGCCCGGCAGGCGGATGCCCGCGATCTCCACCGCCGCCGACAGGCTGTTGCCGACGCCCACCGACTTGGGCCGCCCGGTATGCACCAGGATCACCAGATGTTGCAGGAAATAGCTGACCGCAAAGGAGGAAATCAGCAGCGTCGCGGGGTTGGAATTGCGCATCGGGCGAAAGGCGATGCGTTCGGTCAGCAGCGCCAGCACCGTCACCACCGCCAGCACGCCCGCCACCATGAACACCACCGGCCATCCGCCGATGAACAATGCGGGCGACACGCTGGCCGAAGGCACGACCAGCGCATAGGCGCCGATGGTGATATAGTCGGCCTGCGCGAAGTTGATCAGCTTCATCACCCCGAACACCAGCCCGATGGCCAGCGCCACCAGCGCGTAGAGACTGCCGAGGGAAATCGCGTCGACGAGGATCTGCACAAGGTTCGACATGCGGGGGCCTCAGATCAGGTGATGGGCTTCGGCGGCGGCCTTTTTGCCCAGATAGGCGCGGCGCACGTCGGGGTCGTTCTGCACCTCGCCCGGCGTGCCCTCGGCCAGGCTCCGGCCGCCGTCGAGCACATGGATGCGCTGGCAGACGCCCATGATGACCTTCATGTTGTGTTCGATCAGCAGCACGCCGCAGCCGAACCGTTCGGGGATATGCGCGATGGTATGCATCAGCGCGTCGCATTCGGCGTCGTTCATCCCCGATGCGGGTTCGTCCAGCAGCACGAAGGCCGGATGCAGCGCCAGCGCGCGGGCGATGGATACGCGGCGTTCGTCGCCATAGGACAGCGCGTCGCAGCGTTTTTCGGCCACGCGGGTCAGGCCCATCCAGTCCAGCACCTCTGCCGCCGCCCGCGCCGCGGCCCGCCCGCCCCGCCCGGTGCCGATGCCCGCGACGGTCAGGTTCTGTTCCACCGTCATGTCGCGGAACAGCCGCGCCGCCTGGAACGACCGCCCCACCCCCGCCCGCGCCAGCCGCTGCGGGCCGAGGGCGGACACGTCCTGCCCGTTCAGCACGACGGACCCGCGCGTGGGTTTCTGGAACCCCGACAGCACGTTGACCATGGTGGTCTTGCCCGCGCCGTTGGGGCCGATCAGGCCAAGGACGGTGCCCTGGTCGAGCCGCATGTCCACGCCGCTCAGCGCATGGATGCCGCCGAAGGCCACATGGACGTTGTGCGCCTCCAGCACCTGTTGGGTCTTGCCGGTCATCGCTGCCTTCCGGGGATGTGCGGGGCCTGCGCGCCCGGATCGCGGGCGCGGGGGGCCGTTCGGATCGGCGCGCGCCCCCGTGGCGGCGCGCGCCCGGCGTCAGGTCACTGCCCGACGCGGAACAGCAGCTGCATGTCCGGCACGATGGTGTTGCGGAACAGTTCCACCGCGCGGAAGCTGTCGTTTTCCACCTTCATGATCAGCCACGGACGGTCGACCTGGATATGCATCTGGTCGGTGAAGGTGGTGGGACCGGCGGTGAAGGGTTCGTCCTTGAACTGGTTCATCTCGGCCAGCACGGCATCCGAGTCCACGGTGCCCGCCTTTTCCACGCCGCGCGCCCAGGATTCGATCAGGCTGTAGCCCAGAACGGCGTAGGAGGATACGGGCGGTTCGTTCCAGCGCGCCTTGAAGGCATCGAGGAAGGCGTTCATTTCCGGCCGCGGATCGTCGCCATAGAGCGACATGAAGCCCGGCAGGTAGAAATCCTTCAGCCCCGGCACGGCGTTCAGCCAGTAGTTGTCCACCATCGCGGTGTCGGCCAGGATCGGCGTGTCGATGCCCGCCGCGCGCAGCTGCCGCACGGCCGAGGCGCCGCCCGGCGTGACCGAACAGATGTAGATCGCATCGGGGGGCGTCGGCAGGGCCTTGATGCGGGTGATCTGCGCGGCGATGGACGGGTCCTCGTTGCGGAACGTGTCCTCGCCCACGATGGAATCCTCGCCGCCGCCCGCCTTCCACGCGGTGCGGAAACCGGCGCAGGCCGACTTGTTGTATTCGATGATTACGTCTTCAAGGATATAGGCGGTCTTGAGGCCCATCTTGGTCTGGGCATATTCCGCCATCGCGATGCCCTCGGACTGTGCGGCGCTGTTGGCGGTGAAGGCATAGGGGCCCACGCCCTGCACGCCCATCTTGGGATCGCCCGCGCAAAGGCTCATGGTGATGATCCCGGCAGAGTTCGCGGCCAGCGCCGCCGGCGCGCCGAAGTCGTAGTCGCAGGACACGACCAGCATGTCGACGCCGTTCGACACCATTTCCGCCCCGATCGAGGCCGAACGTTCCTGTTCGGTCTTGGTGTCGGCGATCGTGTATTCGATCTGCCGGCCCAGAAGCCCGCCGGCGGCGTTGATTTCGTCTATCTTGGTGATCGCGGCGCGCAGGGGCGCCAGATCGTAGTTCGACAGCCAGCCCGATTCGGCGATGGCGAAGCCGATCCTGATCGGGTCGGCGGCCTGTGCCTGCGCCGCAGGCAGAACACCTGCCGCAAGGGCAAGCGCGGCACCCAGCTTGATCGTCGCGTGCATGATTCTGGTTACTCCTGTTGGATCGGGATTGATCGGGCCACGTTGAATCGTGGACTGTGGACAGAAGAAAGACGCCGGGCGGAGATTCTGTCAACCGAAAATCGCAAAAATAGTCCTCAGTGGTTTGTGGACTGTGGACAGATTTGGCGCTATCCATAGGACAACACCGGAACCGGGGGGCCGCGGCAGAGGCGGCGACAACAGGGGGATGCGATGCTGAAGGTGGAGGGGCTGAAGGCCGGATACGGGCGGCTGACCGCGCTCGACGGCGTGGACCTGACCGTGGAAAAGGGCGAGATCGTCTTTGTCGTCGGCCCCAACGGGGCGGGCAAGTCGACGTTGCTCAAGACCGTCGCGGGGCTGCAATCGCCCTTTGCGGGCACGATCAGCTTTCAGGGCACACGCATCAACGGCCAGGCGCCGGAACGGCTGTGCCGCGAGGGGCTGGTGCTGGTGCCGGAGGGGCGCAGCATCTTCCGCACCCTGACGGTCGAGGAAAACCTCGCCCTCGGCAGCATGGGGCGCGCCGACCGCGATCTGGTGGCGGGCGATCTGGAACGGGTGCTGGAAATCTTTCCGATCCTGCGCGCGCGGTTCAAGGGCGTGGCGGGGCACCTTTCGGGGGGCGAACAGCAACAGCTGGCCATCGCCCGCGCGATCCTGCAACAACCGACGCTGATCATGATCGACGAACCCTCGCTCGGCCTTGCGCCCTTGGTGATCGACCAGGTGTATGAAAGCCTGCGGGGGTTGAACCGCGAGTCGGGGATGACCCTGCTGATCGTGGAACAATCGACCGCGCGCATCCTCGATCTGGCGCACCGGGTCTATGTGCTGCGCAACGGCCGTGTGGTGCTGTCGGGCAAGGTGGACGAGATCGGCGGCGACCGCGCGCTGGAAGACGCCTATTTCGGCTACGCCAGGGCCTGACGGCACGGCCATGGACAGGGTGGATTGCATCATCGCCGGGGCGGGCGTCGTGGGGCTGGCCATCGCGCGCGCCCTTGCCGCGAAGGGGCGCGAGGTCCTGATCCTCGACCGCGCGCCGGCCTTCGGCACGGAAACCTCGTCGCGCAATTCAGAGGTCATCCATGCCGGGATCTACTATGCCCCGGGCAGCCTCAAGGCGCGGCTCTGCGTGCGGGGGCGCGATCTGCTTTATGCCTATGCTGCCGAACACGGGGTGCCGCACCGCCGCTGCGGCAAGCTGATCGTGGCGACGGCCGATGACCAGATCGCCGCGCTGGAAGGGATCCGCGCGCAGGCGGCGGCGAACGGGGTTACGGACCTGCGGCTGATCGGCGCGGCAGAGGCGCGGGCGATGGAACCGGCGCTTGCCTGCACCGCGGCGCTGCTGTCGCCCTCGACCGGGATCGTGGACAGCCACGCGCTGATGCTGTCGCTGCTGGGGCAGGCAGAGGCCGGGGGCGCGATGCTGGGCCTCAACACCGCGGTGGCCGCCGCCCGCGTGGTGCCCGGCGGGTTCGAGGTGGAAACCGAGGATGCGGCGGGGGGCGAACGCTTTGCCATCGGCGCGCGCTGTCTGGTGAATGCGGCGGGGCTCTGGGCATCCGACCTCGCGCGGCGGATCGCGGGGCTGGACCCCGCGCATGTGCCGGTGACGCGGTTCGCGCGCGGCAATTACTACAGCCTGCCGGGGCGGCCCGCGTTTTCGCATCTGATCTATCCGGTGCCCGAACCCGGGGGGTTGGGTGTCCACCTGACGCTGGATCTGGGCGGGGGCATGCGGTTCGGCCCCGATGTGGACTGGATCGACACCATCGACTATCGCGTCAACGGCGCCCGGCGCGCGCATTTTGAATCAGAGATCCGCCGCTATTGGCCCGGCCTGCCCGCAGGCGTGCTGGAACCGACCTATAGCGGGATCCGGCCCAAACTGTCCGGCCCGGGCGAGCCTGCGGCGGATTTCCGTATCGACGGGCCCGCGCGGCATGGCATAGCGGGGCTGGTGAACCTGTTCGGCATCGAAAGCCCGGGGCTGACCTCGGCGCTGGCCATCGCCGAAATGGTTGCCGAAGGATTGGAATGACGATGCCCGACCCCGCCCCTTTCCGCGCCCTTCTGGGCCCCGCCGGCTGGCGCGAGGGCGCGGACGCCGCCGGTTTCACCCGCGACTGGCTGGACCGTTACGGCGCGGCCCCCCTTGGCGTCGCCCTGCCGCGCGATACCGGTCAGGTGGCGGCGGTGATGCGGCTTTGCGCCGAACAGGGGCTCGCCGTCACCCCGCAGGGCGGCAATACCGGGCTGAACGGCGGGGCGGTGCTGTCGGCGGGGGCGCAGGGCATCATCCTGTCGCTGGCGCGGATGACCCGGATCCTTGCCATCGACCCGGTGGAATATACCGTGACGGTGGAGGCGGGCGTGGTGCTGGCCGCGCTGCACGAGGCATTGGGCGAACAGGGCCTGACCCTGCCGCTGCATCTGGGGTCCGAAGGGTCGGCCCGGATCGGCGGGCTGATCGCCACCAACGCGGGCGGCAGCCATGCGATGGCCCACGGGATGATGGAGGCGCAGGTTCTGGGGCTGGAGGCCGTGCTGCCCGATGGCCGGGTCTGGGATGGCCTGCGCGCGCTGATCAAGGACAACGCGGGTTATCAGTTGCGGCGGCTTTTCTGCGGGGCCGAGGGCACGTTGGGCGTGATCACCCGCGCCGTCCTGCGCACCCGCCCCGCCCCGGTGGCGCAGGCGACCGCGCTGCTGACGCTGCCCGATCTGGCGGCGGCGGTGCAGGCGGGGGCCTTCCTGCGGCGGCGGACGGGCGAGTTTCTGTCGGCGCTGGAATTCTTTCCCGAACTGGGGCTGGCGCTGCTGCTGCGCCATGTGCCCCTGCCGCGGCCGGTGGAAACGCGGGGGCCGGTCTATCTGCTGGTGGAACTCGCCACCTCGATCCCCGGCATGGGGCTGGAGGAACTGCTGGAAGCCGCGCTGGCCGACCTGCTGGAAGAGGGCAGCGTGACCGATGGCGTGGTCGCCGCCACCGGGGCGCAGCGCGCGGCGATCTGGCAACTGCGCGAGGAACTGCCCGAAGGCCAGCGGCGCGAGGGCGCGCAGATCAAGCATGACGTGGCGGTGCCGGTCGGCCGCCTGCCCGAATTCGTGGCGCGGGCCGGTGCGGCGGCGGCGGACATCCTGCCCGGCGTGCGGGTGAACCCGTTCGGCCATCTGGGCGACGGCAACGTGCATTTCAACCTTTCCCCGCCAGAAGGGCGGGCGGATTTCGGCGGGCTGGCGGGGGCGCTGTCGGATGCGGTCTACGATCTGGCTGTGGACTGCGGCGGCACGTTTTCGGCCGAACACGGGCTCGGCCAGTCCAAGATCGCGCTGGCGGACCGGCTGCGCCCGGGGGCCGAACGCGACATGATGCGCGCCATCCGCCATGCATTGGACCCCGAGGGGCGGATGAACCCCGACAAGCTGGTCTGAGCTTGCCCCCACGGGGCGGGTGGCGCTATCCCGTGCGGGGAAGGCCCGGGTGGGCGGGGAAGGCGGCATGATCCTGATCGAGAACGGCCCCGGCGGGGCCCCCGCGCTGTTCGACACGCCACGCCGCGTGATCCGCGCCGATGCGCCGGGCGACCTGCCCGGGGCGCTGGCGGCGGTGGAAGACGCGCTGGCCCGGGGGCTGTGGGTCGCGGGGTACCTCAGCTACGAGGCCGGTCTGCTGTGGGAGCCCCGCCTTGCCCCCCTGCTGCCCGGCGTGCGGGCGGTGCCGCTGGCGCTGTTCGGCGTCTATGACGCGCCGCTGCCTGCGCCGCGGCTGGATGCGGGGGGCGCCACCCTTTCCGTGCCCGAGCCGCTGGTCCGCCGGGCCGATCACGCCGCGGCGATGGCGCGGGTGTTGGACTACATCCGCGCGGGCGACATCTATCAGGTCAACCTGACCTTCCCGATGCAGGCCCGGTATGCGGGGGCGCCCGCCGCGCTTTATGCCGCGCTGCGCGCGCGTCAGCCGGTGCCGCATGGCGCGCTGGTGGCGCTGCCGGACGCGCCGGCGGTGGTGTCGATGTCGCCCGAACTGTTCTTCGCGCTTGATGGCGGGCAGATCACCGTGCGCCCGATGAAGGGCACCCGCCCCCGCGCGGCAAGTCCGGCGGCGGATGCGGCGCTGGCCGCCGAACTGGCCGCCAGCACCAAGGACCGGGCGGAAAACCTGATGATCGTGGACCTGATGCGCAACGACATTTCGCGTTTTTGCCGGGTGGGCTCGGTCCGGGTGCCGGAGCTGTTCGCGGTCGAGACCTATGCCACCGTGCATCAGATGGTGTCGACCGTCACCGGGCAGGTGGTGCCGGGCACGGGACTGGCGGCGATCCTGCGGGCGATCTTTCCTTGCGGGTCCATCACCGGCGCCCCCAAGATCCGCGCGATGGAGGTCATCCACGAACTGGAACCCGCCCCCCGCGGTGTCTATTGCGGCGCGGTGGGATGGGCCGGGCCGGGCGGGCGGGCGGCCTTCAACGTGGCGATCCGCACCTTGACGTTGTTTCCGGGCGGGCGGGCGGTGTTGAATGTGGGCGGCGGCGTGGTGGCGGATTCCACCGCCGAAGGGGAATATGACGAGGCGCTGTGGAAGGCGCGCTTCGCGGTGTTGGGATAGGTGGCATGCAGTTGATAGAGACCATGCGGTGGGATGGCCGCACCATCATCCGGCGCGATCTGCATCTGGCGCGGCTGCGGGCCAGCGCCGCCGCGCTCGGGTTCCGCCACGATCCGGCGGCGGTCGCCCATGCGCTGGCCACGGTCGCGGGGCCCGAACCCCGCCGGTTGCGGCTGACGCTGGCCCGCGACGGGGCGGCGGAACTGACGCAGGCCGCCCTTGCGCCCCCGGCCGACCGCTGGCGCATCGCGCTGGCGCCCGAGCCGCTGGACGCCGCCGACCCCCGCCTGCGCCACAAGACCACCGACCGCGCGATCTACGACCGCTGGCGCGCCGCGCTGCCCGCGGGGGTGGACGAGGTGGTGTTCGCCAACCGCGACGGGCGGATGGGCGAGGGCACGATCACCAACCTCTTCTTCGATCTGGGGCAGGGGATGCGCACCCCGCCGCTGGCCGACGGCTGCCTGCCCGGCTGCCTGCGCGCGGAACTGCTGGCCACCGGCGCCTGCCGCGAAGAGCCGCTGCCCTGCGCGGATCTGGCCCGCGCGCGGCTCTGGTGCGGCAATTCGCTGCGCGGGCTGATCGCGGCGGATTTCGCGGGGGCGATGTAGGGGGGCAAGCCGGGGCTTGCGATCCCTGGTGCGGCTTCCCGGCCGGATCGGCATTCACACCGTCTGGCCGGGCGGGATCAGGAAACGCATTGCGTTTCCCCCGCCCGTTCGCGCGGCGGTAACGCCGAAAAGGGTGATGCCAGGAAACCCGGATAGGCCAGCGCCTGCCCCGGCGGGCGAGAAGCGCCCGCCATGGGCGGGGCGGGCGGCTCACCGGGGGCTTCGGGCCCCCGGCCGGGGCAGCGGCAATGGCAGGATGTGGCGAAGGCACGCGCCTTCACCAGCCACAGGGGGGGTGCCCGATCCTGCCCGCCCTCAGAAGTCCAGGTTCTCCACGCTCAGCGCGTTCTGCTGGATGAACTCGCGCCGCGGTTCGACCTCGTCGCCCATCAGCTTGGTGAAGATGTCGTCGGCCTCTGCCAGATCGTCGATGCGCACCTGCAACAGCGTCCGCGCCTCGGGGTCCAGCGTGGTTTCCCACAGCTGTTCCGGGTTCATCTCGCCCAGACCCTTGTAGCGTTGCAGCGACAGGCCCTTTTCGCCCTCGGCCAGAATCGCCTGAAGCAGATCCAGCGGCCCGTGGATCGGCTGGTCGCGGTCCTTGCGCAGCAGGCGTGCGGGTTTGTCGTACACGTCCTGCAAGCCCTGCGTATGGCTGGCCAGCCGCCGCGATTCGCCCGAGCGCAGCACCGGCCCGTCCAGCACCCGCGATTCCTCGACCCCCCGCAGCAGGCGCGAGAACCGCAGCCCGTGGTCCTGCGTCGGCAGGCCGCGCCAGCCGCGTTCGTATTCCTCTGCGATCAGGTCCAGCCGCGCGGCGACGGTGTTCGCCACGCCCTGCGCATCGGCATCCACCCGCCCCGGCACCAGCGCGCCGGCGATGGCGGCCTGTTCGAGGATGTGCTGCGGATAATGCGTCGGGAAGGCTTGCAGGATGCGGCGCACCACGCGGGCCTCTTCGACCACGCGGGCAAGGTCGGCGCCGCTGATGTCTTCGCCGGAACCAAGACGCAGCACCGCGCCCTCGACCCCCATCTGGATCAGGTAATCCTCCAGCGCCGCCTGATCCTTCAGGTAGACCTCGGACTTGCCGCGCGCGACCTTGTAGAGCGGCGGTTGCGCGATGTAGAGGTACCCCCCCTCGATCAGGCCCGGCATCTGGCGGAAGAAGAAGGTCAGCAGCAGCGTGCGGATATGCGCGCCGTCCACGTCGGCGTCGGTCATGATGACGACCTTGTGGTAGCGCAGCTTGCCGATGTCGAATTCGTCCCGCCCGATCCCGGTGCCGAGCGCGGTGATCAGCGTGCCGATTTCCTGGCTGGACAGCATGCGGTCGAACCGCGCGCGTTCGACGTTCAGGATCTTGCCCCGCAGCGGCAGCACCGCCTGGTTGGACCTGCTTCGCCCCTGTTTCGCGGACCCGCCGGCCGAATCGCCCTCGACCAGGAACAGTTCGGATTTCGCCGGGTCGCGTTCCTGGCAATCGGCCAGCTTGCCGGGCAGGCTGGCGATGTCCAGCGGCGACTTGCGCCGCGTCAACTCGCGCGCCTTCCGCGCGGCCTCGCGGGCCAGCGCCGCCTCGATGATCTTGCCGACGATGATCTTGGCGGGGCCGGGGTTTTCCTCGAACCATTCGGCCAGCTTTTCGTTGACCAGGTTCTCGACCGCCGGGCGCACCTCGGACGACACCAGCTTGTCCTTGGTCTGGCTGGAGAATTTGGGATCCGGCACCTTGACCGACAGCACGCAGGTCAGCCCCTCGCGCGCATCGTCGCCGGTGAAGTCGATCTTTTCCCGCTTGGCGATGCCCGAGGACTGCGCATAGGCGTTGATCGTCCGCGTCAGCGCGCCGCGAAAGCCGGCAAGGTGGGTGCCGCCGTCGCGCTGCGGGATGTTGTTGGTGAAGGGCAGCACGGTTTCATGGTAGCTGTCGTTCCACCACATGGCGATCTCGACGCCGATCCCGTTGCGGTCGCCCATGATGTAGATCGGTTCGGGCATCACCGGATGCTTGGAACGGTCGAGGTATTTGACGAATTCCTTGACCCCGCCCTCGTAGAACAGTTCCGTGCGCAGGGGTTCGGCCGGGCGTTCGTCCTCCAGCACGATGCGCACGCCGGAATTGAGGAAGGCCAGTTCCCGCAGCCGGGTTTCCAGCGTCTTGAAGCTGTAGTCGAGGTTGGAAAACGTCCCGTCCGGCCTGTTCGTCTTGGCCGAGGCGAGAAAGCGCACCTCTGTTCCCCGTTGCCCCGGCGCGGGGCCGGCGGGGTGGACATGGGTCACGCATTCGCCATGTTCGAACCGGGCGCGGTATTCGGTGTCGTTGCGCCAGACGGTCAGTTCCAGCCATTCCGACAACGCGTTGACGACCGAGACGCCGACCCCGTGCAACCCGCCGGAAACCTTGTAGGCGTTGCCCCCTTCGGCGGTGTTGTCGAATTTGCCGCCCGCGTGCAGCTGGGTCATGATGACCTCTGCCGCCGAAACGCCCTCTTCGGGGTGGATGTCGATCGGGATGCCGCGGCCGTTGTCGCGCACGGACACGCTGGAATCGGCATGGATCTTGACATGGACCGCCGTGGCGTGGCCGGCCAGCGCCTCGTCGATGCCGTTGTCCACGACCTCGGTGATCATGTGGTGCAGGCCGCTGCCATCGTCGGTATCGCCGATATACATGCCGGGGCGTTTGCGGACCGCCTCCAACCCCTTGAGAACCTTGATGGATCCGGCGCCGTATTCGTCGGCTTTCCGCGCTGCTTCGGCCATGCCTGCCTATCCTTGAAATTGCCCGCAGGTTATAGCCCCGGGGGCGGGGAATGTCACCCCTCGCACATGATTTCGGCCCTATGGGATGCGTTCACGTGAAGGGGATGACCACCCCGACGAGGATCAGCAGGACGCCCGACCCGATATTCAGCCGCCGCACCGCCGCCGGGCTTTGCAGCAACCGCCGCGCGCGGTCCAGAAACAGCGCGAGCCCGAGGTTCCCCAGCATTGGCACGATGGCGGAAATGGCAAGGATCGCGGCGATGTCGGGCAGGGTGACGCGGGTCAGGTCGAAGAAGCCGGGCAGGAAGCCCATGTAGAACAATATCGCCTTGGGGTTGCCGATCACCGCCGCGACGCCCACGGAAAACCCCGCCCAGACCCCGGGCCGCGTCAGGCGGCTGTCGGTGCCGGGGGGCGCGGCGGGCTTGCGGATCAAGAGGATCCCCATGACGATGAACACCGCCGCCGCGATCCAGCGCAGCAACGACAGAAGGTCGCCATAGACCGACAGCACCCAGGCCAGCCCCAGGATCGCACAGAGCGGCCAGAGCAGATCGCCAAGCGCCACTCCCACCGCCAGCGGCCATGCCCCGCGCATGCCCCCCGACAGCGCCCGCGCCGTCAGCGCCACCCAGACCGGCCCCGGCACCGCCCACAGCCCGGCCATGCCGAGCGCGTAAAGCAACAGTTGCTGTGCGGTGACGGTCACTTTTGCGCCCCGGGCAGGGTCAGGCTGCCATCGGCGGCCAAGGGCCAGAACGGGTTCATCGCAACCTCCCACACATGGCCGTCGGGGTCCGCCCAATAGCCGGAATACCCGCCCCAGAACACCTTTTCCGGGGCTTTCAGCGCCGTGGCGCCCGCCGCCAGCGCGGCGGCAAAGGCGGCGTCCACCTCTGCCTCCGAACCGAAGTTCTGCGCCAGCGTCACCGCGCCGGTGCCAAGCGCCGCCCCCGCACGGCCCTGATCGGCGGCCAGATCGTCGCGCCCGAACAGCGCCAGCACGGCGCCCTGCATCTGGTAGAACGCCGCGCCGGGCTGGCTTTCGCCATGTTCCACCCAGCCGAGCCGCGCATAGAACGCCCGCGCCGCCGCCAGATCGGCCACGCCGAGCGTGATCAGGCTTACCCGTTGCGGGGTCATCGCCATGCCTCCTGCATCACCGATCCGCCCTCGCCCCCGGAAACCTCGAACCCCTGCGCCCGGCCCGCCAGCGGGGTGAACAGGGCGGGTTCGGTGCCGGTCATGAAGGCTTGCGCGCGCATGGCGCAGATCTCGTCGTATAGCGCCGCGCGCCGGCCCGGGTCCAGATGCGCCGCAACCTCGTCCAGCAGCAGGGCGGGCGCGGTGCCGGTATCCGCCGCCAGCGCCCGGGCATTGGCGAGGATCAGGCTGATCAGCAATGCCTTCTGTTCCCCGGTCGAACACAGGGCCGCCGCCATACCCTTTTCGGCCCAGAGGGCGGCCAGATCCGCCCGGTGCGGCCCCACCAGCGTACGCCCCGCCGCCATGTCGCGCCGCCGCGATGCGGCCAGCGCCGCGGCCAGATCTTCGCCCCCGCCGGCGTCCTCGGCCATTTCCACCGTCAGATCGGCGGCGGGAAAGGCGGTGGCCGCGCCCCGCTGCGCCGCCATGATCCGGTCCAGCGCCGCCTGCCGATGCGCCACGATCCGCGCGCCCGCCATGGCCATCCGCGCCTCCAGCGCGTCGAACCAGGCCGCATCGCGCACCCCGTCGCGCAGCAGCCGGTTGCGTTCGCGCATCGCCTTTTCATAGGCCAGCGCATCCTCGGCATGGTCGGGAAAGAAACTCAGCGCGATCCGGTCCAGAAACCGCCGCCGTTCCTCGGCCCCTTCGGTCCACAGCCGGTCCATCGCCGGGGTCAGCCACAGCACCCGCAACAGCCGGCCGAGCGCCGCCTGCGGCGCGGCCTTGCCGTCGATGCGCACCTGCCGCGGCTGGCCCGGTTCGGCCCGGGTCTCGACCTCATGCCCATCGAGCAGCGCGGACACTTTCCAGCCCAAAGTCTCCGGCCGCCGCGCGATCGCTTCGGGCCCCGCCCGCCGCAGCCCCCGGCCCGGCGACAGCAGCGACACCGCCTCAAGGATATTCGTCTTGCCCGCCCCGTTCGCGCCCCAGATGGCCACGGGCCGCCCGTCCAAGGCCAGCCGCAGCCCGCGCCAACTGCGGAAATGCGACAGCGCAAGGGACAGGATCACCGGCCCACTCACGCCCCTCTCCACTTTCTGTCTCTAAATATCCCGGGGGGTCCGGGGGGCTGGCCCCCCGGCGCGCCGCGCCTCACACGCGCATCGGCATCACGACATAGACCGCCGAGGTATCGTTGCCCTCGCGCATCAGCGTGGGATCGCCCGAGGAGTTGAACAGGAACACGGCATTTTCCCGGTCCACCTGCCCCGCGATTTCCAGCAGGTACTTGGCGTTGAAACCGATCTCCAGCGGCTCGTCGCCATAGGCCACGGCCAGTTCCTCTTCCGCCGCGCCGGAATTGGGCGCGTTGACCGACAGCACCAGCCGGTCCTCGTCGAGGCTCATCTTCACCGCGCGCGACCGTTCCGACGACACCGTCGCCACCCGGTCCACGGCGCGGGCGAATTCCTGCGCGTCGACCTCCAGCCGCCGGGCGTTGCCCATCGGGATCACGCGGGTATAGTCGGGGAAGGTGCCGTCGATGACCTTCGATGTCAGCGTGATCGCCGGCGTGGCGAAGCGCACCTTGGTTTCGGAAACCGACACGGCGATCTGCGCCTCGTCGTCATCCAGCAGCTTGCGCAATTCGCCCACCGTCTTGCGCGGCACGATCACGCCGGCCATGCCCTCGGCCCCCTCGGGCAGCGCGGCGTCGATGCGCGCCAGCCGGTGGCCGTCGGTCGCCACACAGCGCAGCACCGGCCCGCCCTCGCCCTGCGCCACATGCATGTAGACGCCGTTCAGGTAATAGCGTGTCTCTTCGGTCGAAATCGCGAATTTCGCCTTGTCGAACAGCCGCCGCAGCACCGGCGCCGGGCAGGCGAAATTGGTGCTGTATTCGGACGAGGCCATGACCGGGAAATCCTCGCGCGGCAGCGTGGCGAGGTTGAAGTTGGACCGCCCCGCCTCGATCAGCAGCCGGCCCTGCGCGGCATCGTCCGACAGCACGACCAGCGCGCCATCGGGCAGCTTGCGCACGATTTCATGCAGCATCACCGCCGACACCGTGGTCGCGCCCGCGCGTTCCACCTGCGCCACCGTGCGGTCCACCACCTCGATATCCAGATCGGTGGCGCGGAAGCTGACGCCGTTGCCCTCTGCCTCGATCAGCACGTTGGCGAGGATCGGAATGGTGTTGCGGCGTTCGACGACAGACTGGGCCTGGGCCACGGCCTTCAGAAGCGTGCCGCGCTCGATGCTGAACCTCATGCCATTTCCCTTCCGTACTCCGAGCCGCCCCCGCGCGGGAGGCCGAAGGTATCCGAATTATCCCGCGCCGCAAGGGGTTTTGCCGCGTCCCTGCCGGCGCAAAAGGCTGGTTCAGCCTTCCAGTTGCCGGCGCAGCATCTGAAGGTCGTCCGCCAGCTGCGAATCCGTCGCCATCAGTTCCTCGACCTTGCGCACGCCATGCATGATGGTGGTGTGGTCGCGCCCGCCGAAGCGGCGCCCGATGTCGGGCAGCGACCGCGTGGTCAGGTGTTTGGACAGATACATCGCCACCTGCCGCGGCCGGGCGATGGTGCGCACGCGCTTGGGCCCGATCAGGTCGGCCAGCCGCACGTTGTAATGTTCGGCCACCTTGCGCTGGATGTCCTCGACCGAAATCTTGCGGTCCGAGGCGCGCAGGATGTCGGCCAGGCAGTCCTGCGCCAGTTCCAGCGAGATTTCCCGCCCGACAAGGCTGGCGAAGGCGAAAAGCCGCGTCAGCGCGCCTTCCAGAACCCGCACGTTGGTGGAAATGCGATGCGCGAGGAATTCCAGCACCCCCGGCGCGATCTGCAACCCGCGGTACTGACCGCGGTAATGTTCCGCCTTCTGTTGCAGGATGCCGAGGCGCAGTTCGTAATCCGTGGGATGCAGATCCACCACCAGTCCGCATTGCAGGCGCGACCGGATACGCTCCTCCAACCCCTTGATTTCGCCCGGCGCGCGGTCGGCGGAAATGACGATCTGCTTGTTCTGGTCGACCAGCGCGTTGAAGGTGTGGAAGAATTCCTCCTGCGTGCTTTCCTTGCCGGCGATGAACTGCACGTCATCGACCATCAGCACGTCGACCGACCGGAACAGTTCCTTGAACCCCATGATCTGCTTGTCGCGCAACGCCTGGATGAAGCGGTACATGAACTGTTCGGCCGACAGGTACAGCACCCGCAGGTCGGGCCGGCCGGCGATCAGCTCATGCGCGATGGCATGCATCAGGTGCGTCTTGCCGAGCCCGACGCCGCCGTAAAGGAACAGCGGATTGAAGGTGACGGGCCCGCCCTCGGCCACGCGGCGGGCGGCGGCATGGGCAAGCTCGTTCGGCTTGCCGACCACGAAACTGTCGAAGGTGAAACGCGAATCGAGCGGCGCGCCCGGCAGGTCGGCATCCTCCGCCGATCCGCGCCCGGCGAGGACGGGGCGGGCGGCGGGCTGCGGGGCGGGGGCGGCGGTGTCGGGGCCCGCCGGCGTGCGGCTGACGGAAAACTCCAGCCGGCTGACATCGGCGCCGGCGGCGGTCAGGTGCTGGCAGATGTGGTCGCCGAAATGGCGCGACACCCAGTCGCCGAAGAAGGTGTTGGGAACGGTGAAATGGGCGACACCGTTGTTGAGTTCGCGCAGTTGCAGCGGCGCGATCCAGGTCGTGTAGTTGTTCTGCCCCACGCGCTTGATCAGCTGTTCGCGCACGCTGCCCCAGGTTTTCTGCGTCATTTTATCCGACCCGGCCTCATCTTGGCTCCGTGTTGCCGGAAGGGCCGGCAACTTCCCCGCGATCCGCAACCCCGCAGGAACCACCGGGTTCCCCGCATGGGAAACCCGCACCGGCCAGGGCCGGCGGTGCCGAACGGTTCGGGGGAACGACAAAGCCCGCCCGGCGCCCGGGCAACGGCCGGATGCCGAATCAAACCCGACAGGGCAAGAGGCCCTGTCTTTACAACTACTTGACTGCAAAGGAATTCGGGGCGTGTACGGCCCTTTCCCCCCTGCTGCGGCGCATGTCCCCCCAAGGACGATGTGAATCGCTGGCGTGAAGCTACCAACTCCGGCAAATCGGGTGCAACCGATCTTCATCCTTGACTCGGTTCCGCCCGGGCCGAATCCGGCGGGCTGTGTAAAAAGGTCACGAACCCGTGTCGGGGGGCGGCCGGTTGCGCGGAAATCGGGCCGCGAACGAAAAAAGGCGCCCCCTGCGGGGCGCCCTCGGATCGGATCGTCCGGCGGGGCCGGATCAGGCGTTCGACAGCGCCTTCACCCGGGCGGCCAGGCGCGACATCTTGCGCGCGACGGTGTTCTTGTGCAGCACGCCCTTGGTCACGCCGCGGTCGAGTTCGGGTTGCGCATTGCGCAGCGCGGTGGCGGCGACTTCGGCATTGCCCGAGGCGATCGCCTCTTCGACCTTGCGCAGGTAGGTGCGGATGCGCGAACGGCGCGCCTTGTTGACGGCATAGCGCGCCTCGGACTGGCGGGCGCGTTTCTTGGACTGGATCGTGTTGGCCATGGTCTGGGTCTTTCCGGGTCAGTTGTTTCGGTTGCACAAAAGACCCAAGGCCCCGGAAACGGA
Source organism: Ruixingdingia sedimenti (assembly GCF_031432425.1). Lineage (NCBI taxonomy): Bacteria > Pseudomonadati > Pseudomonadota > Alphaproteobacteria > Rhodobacterales > Paracoccaceae > Ruixingdingia > Ruixingdingia sedimenti. Next base: position 113,640 of record NZ_JAVKPH010000006.1, read on the forward strand.
TGACCGGGATGATTCCTGCCTTAAGCGGGCCCACGCGCATGTAGGGCGGTCGCTTATACCATCACGGAGACAAAGGAAAGGGGGGGCAGCGCCGGCGGATGGCGCAGGGCCGGGGGCCAGCCTGAAGATGCAGGACGCCTTCATGGGGAAGAATGCATGCTGCTTCATCTTTTCAAAAATACTCCGGGGGTCCGGGGGCTGGCCCCCGGCCCTGTCCCGTCCGCCCGCACCACGCCGGGCGGGGGCTCAGCGGTCGCGGAACTGCGGCGTGCGTTTTTCCACGAAGGCGGCCATGCCTTCCTTCTGGTCCTCGGTGGCGAAAAGCGCGTGGAAGGCGCGGCGTTCGAACAGCAGGCCCTCGCGCAGCGTGGTCTCGTAGCTGCGGTTCACCGATTCCTTCACCACCATCGTGGTCAGCGCCGATTTCTCGGCGATCTTGCGGGCGGCGGCGCGGGCCTCTTCCATCAGGTTTTTCGCGGGCACCACGCGGCTGACGAGGCCCGCGCGTTCCGCCTCTGCCGCATCCATGAAACGGCCGGTCAGGTGCATGTCCATCGCCTTGGACTTGCCCACCAGCCGCGTCAGCCGCTGCGTGCCGCCGATCCCGGCGACCACGCCGAGGTTGATTTCCGGCTGGCCGAATTTCGCATTGTCGGCGGCGATGATGAAATCGCACATCATCGCCAGTTCGCACCCGCCGCCAAGGGCATAGCCCGCCACCGCCGCGATTACCGGCTTGCGCACGCGGGTGATGGCGTCGGATTCGGGGGTGAAGAAATCCTCGGTGAACATCTCGACGAAGCTTTTCTGCGACATCTCGCGGATGTCCGCGCCCGCCGCGAAAACCTTGTCGGATCCCGTCAGCACGACGCAGCGCACCGCCGGGTCGGCGTCCAGCGCCGCCAGCGCCTCGGCCAGTTCGCGCATCAGCTTCTGGTTCAGCGCGTTCAGCGCCTCGGGCCGGTTGAGCCGGACGACGGCGACATCATCCTCGACCTCGACAAGCAGCGTTTCATAAGCCATCGGCGCATCCCCCTTCTGGACTGGGCCCGAGTCCTAGCAGGCCCGGCCCGCGGATCAAGTCATCTCTGGCACTGGGGGCAGAAGTAGGTGGACCGCCCCGATTGCACGATGCGGCGGATCGTGCCGGTGCAGCCGGGGCTGCGGCAGGGTTCGCCCTCGCGGCCGTAGACGCGGAAATCGTGCTGGAAATAGCCCAGTTCCCCGTCCGCCTGCCGGTAGTCGCGCAAGGACGACCCGCCCGCCGCGATGGCGTCCGACAGCACCTCGCGGATGATGCCCGCCAGCCGGGCGATGCGGTCGGGGGCGATGCGCCCGGCCTGCCGGGTGGGGCTGATGCCGGCGCGGAACAGCGCCTCGCAGACATAGATGTTGCCGAGCCCCGCGACGAGCCGCTGGTCCAGCAGCGCGGCCTTGACCGGCGCGCGCCTGCCCCTGAACCGCGCGGCCAGCCAGGGTTCGTTGAAATCGTTGCCGAAGGGCTCGGGGCCGAGGCCCGCCAGCAGGGGATGCGCCTCCGCCGCCGCCGTCGGCACGAGGTCCATCATCCCGAAGCGGCGCGCGTCGTTGAAGGTGACGCGCGCGCCGCCCTCCATGTCCAGCACCACATGGTCGTGCTTTCCGGGGGCGGCCTGCGGATGGTGGAAATCCCCCGCCATGCCCGGCGCCGCGCCCGGGGGCGCGATCAGCATCCGCCCCGACATGCCCAGATGGATCAGCAGCGTTTCGCCCGTCGACAGGTCCGCAAGGATATATTTGGACCGCCGCCGCAGCCCGGCCACCCGCGCGCCGGTCAGCCGTTCGGCCATCCGGTCGGGCAGGGGCCAGCGCAGGTCGGGGCGGCGCACCTCGGCGCGCGCGATCACCCGGCCCGTCATTACGGGTTCCAGCCCGCGGCGAACTGTCTCGACTTCCGGCAATTCGGGCAATCCGGCCTCCGCCATGCTAGGTTGGGGCCGAGGTGGATTGTAACCCCGGCGCGGCACCCTATAACAAACCCGGGGTGCGCGCGCGAGACGCAACCCCCGCCCGCAGAGCCGAGAGCCCCATGACCGACACGCCCGAACACGACCCGAAGACCACCCATTTCGGCTTCCAGACGGTGGCCGAGGGCGACAAGGCCGGCATGGTCCACGGCGTCTTCACCCGCGTCGCGAACCGCTATGACGTGATGAACGACCTGATGTCGGTGGGCATCCATCGGCTTTGGAAGGACGCGATGATGGACTGGCTGGCCCCGCGGCCGGGCCAGCGGCTGCTGGACGTGGCGGGGGGTACGGGCGACATCGCCTTCCGCTTCCTGCGCCGCGCGCCGGGGGCGTCGGCGGTGGTCTGCGACATGACCGAATCCATGCTGGTCGAGGGCCGGGCGCGGGCCGATGCCGGGGCGATGGCCGAAAGGCTGGACTGGGTGGTGGGCGATGCGATGGCGCTGCCCTTTGCCGACAACAGCTTCGACGTCTATACGATCAGTTTCGGCATCCGCAACGTCACCCGCATCCCCGACGCGCTGGCAGAGGCATACCGCGTGCTGCGCCCCGGCGGGCGGCTGATGGTGCTGGAATTCAGCCAGATCCCCAACGACATGCTGCAATGGGCCTATGACCGCTACAGCTTCAACGTGATCCCGGCGATGGGGCAGGTGGTGGCGGGCGACCGCGACAGCTACCAGTATCTGGTGGAATCGATCCGCAAGTTCCCCGATCAGGAAACCTTCGCCGCGATGATCCGTACCGCGGGCTTCGGGCTGGTGAAATACCGCAATCTCAGCCTCGGGATCGCGGCGCTGCATTCGGGCTGGAAGCTCTGACATGCGCGGACCGCACAACATCCTGCGGCTGATCCGCACGCTGGCCACGCTGGAACGCACCGGCGCCATCGGCGCGGTGCTGGAGGCGATGGAGGCCCCGCCGCGCATCCGGCTGGCGGCGCGGGTGCTGGGCTGGCCGTTCAAATGGCTGGGCGAGGCGGGCGACCCCGCGCTGCCGCCCGCGACACGGGCGCTGACCGCGCTCGGCCCCGCCTATATCAAGCTGGGCCAGACGCTTTCGACCCGCCCCGACATCGTGGGCGAGGAAATGGCGCTGCAACTGCAATACCTGCAGGACAAGCTGCCCCCCTTTCCGACCGGCACCGCCAAAAGGGTGATCGAGGCCGAACTGGGCCTGCCGGTCGACACGCTGTTTTCGGATTTTTCCGAACCCGTCGCCGCGGCCTCCATCGCGCAGGTGCACCGCGCGCGGCTGCTGGACACGGGCGAGGACGTGGCCGTCAAGGTGCTGCGGCCCGACATCGAGCGCGCCTTCCGCCGCGACATCGACGCCTTCTATCTGGCCGCCTGGGTGATCGAGGCGCTGGCGCCCTCGGCCCGCCGCCTGCGGCCCAAGGACGTGATCGCGCATTTCGAGGGCGTGGTGGCGGGCGAACTGGACCTGCGGCTGGAAAGCGCCGCGGCGGCCGAATTCGCCGCCAATACCGAAAAGGACGAGGGCTTTGTCGTGCCCCGGCCCTACTGGTATCTGTCGGGGCGGCAGGTGATGACGCTCGGCTGGGCAGAAGGCTCGGCGCTGTCGGACAATGCCGCGATCGACGCGGCGGGGCACGATCGGCGGGCGCTGGCGGCGCGGGTGTTGCAACTCTTCCTGAAACACGCGCTGCGCGACGGCTATTTCCACGCCGACATGCACCAGGGCAACCTCAAGGTGACGCCGGCCGGCGACATCATCGCCTATGATTTCGGGATCATGGGGCGGCTCGACGAATATACCCGCCGGGTCTATGCGGAAATCCTGATGGGCTTCATCCGGCGCGACTACCGCCGCGTGGCCGAGGTGCATTTCGAGGCCGGATACGTGCCCGCCGACCGCGACATCGACGAATTCGCCCGCGCCCTGCGCGTGGTGGGCGAGCCGATCTTCGGCATGGACGCAAGCCGCATCTCGATGGCCCGCCTGCTGCATTACCTGTTCGAGGTGACGGAACGCTTCGGCATGCAGACGCGGACGGAACTGATCCTGCTGCAACGCACGATGGTGGTGGTCGAGGGCGTGGCGCGGTCGCTCGACCCCCATATCAACATCTGGCAGGTCGCCCGCCCGGTGGTCGAGGGCTATATCAAGGACAATCTCGGCCCCCGCGCGATGGGGCGCGACCTGATGCGCACCCTGCGCGTGCTGTCGCGCTTCGGCCCCCGCCTGCCCGCGCTGGTCGAGGCGCAACTGATCCGCCAGTCCGCCCCGCCCCCCCCGCCCCCCCGCCGCCGCCGCGGCCATCCCGCGCTGTGGATGCTGGCGGGTGCGGGGCTGACGGCGGTGGCGGTCTGGGCGGCCGAGATGCTGTAGCCGAGGCCGGGGTGAACCCCGGCCCGCGGGCACAGCGCCCACCCCCGGCGGCGGTGCGGGTGGAAGGGTCGGCGGCCTCCGGCGGGGATATTTAGGGACAGAAAGTGAACAGGCCCGCCCCTTCCCCGAAAGGGCGGCGGGCTTCACCTTTTTCCAAATACTCCCGCCGGAGGCCGCCGACAGAACCGCCGGGCGGGCGGCTGGCGGGGGAATGGCCCGCCACTTCATCTTGCCGCAAAATACTCCCGCCGGAGGCCACGGCCCTTTCCACCGGCCCGGATGCGGGGCAAGGGGCGCTGCGCCCGCAGGCCGGGGTTCACCCCGGCATCCGTCATTGCCGCGCGAAGGGGCCGATGCTATCCCGGCCACAGGAAAAATATCGCAGGAAGCGCCAGGATGCCCAGGGACTATATCGTCAAGGACATTTCGCTTGCCGCCTTCGGCCGCAAGGAACTCGACATCGCCGAAACCGAAATGCCGGGCCTGATGGCGCTGCGGGCGGAATACGGGGCGGCGCAGCCGCTCAGGGGCGCGCGGATCGCGGGCAGCCTGCACATGACGATCCAGACCGCGGTGCTGATCGAGACGCTGAAGGCGCTCGGCGCCGATGTGCGGTGGGCGTCCTGCAACATCTTTTCCACCCAGGACCATGCCGCCGCCGCCATCGCCGCCACCGGCACCCCCGTCTTCGCCGTCAAGGGCGAGACGCTGACCGAATACTGGGCCTATACCGACCGCATCTTCCAGTTCGCGGAAGGCACCGCCAACATGATCCTCGACGATGGCGGGGACGCCACGCTCTACATCCTGATGGGGGCCCGGGTCGAGGCGGGGGAAACCCACCTGATCGCCGCCCCCGGCAGCGAGGAGGAAGAGGCGCTTTTCGCCCAGATCCGCCTGCGCCTGGCGGAAAGCCCCGGCTGGTTCACCAAACAGCGCGCGGCGATCTGCGGCGTGTCGGAGGAAACCACCACCGGCGTCCATCGCCTTTACGACCTGCACAAGAAGGGCCTGCTGCCCTTCCCCGCGATCAACGTCAACGATTCCGTCACCAAGTCGAAATTCGACAACAAATACGGCTGCAAGGAATCGCTGGTCGACGGCATCCGGCGCGCCACCGACACGATGATGGCGGGCAAGGTCGCGGTCGTCTGCGGCTATGGCGACGTGGGCAAGGGGTCGGCGGCCAGCCTGCGCGGCGCGGGCGCGCGCGTGAAGGTCACGGAAATCGACCCGATCTGCGCCTTGCAGGCCGCCATGGACGGCTACGAGGTCACGGTGCTGGAGGAAGAGGTCGCCACCGCCGACATCTTCATCACCACCACCGGCAACAAGGACGTGATCCGCATCGAGCATCTGCGTGCGATGAAGGACATGGCCATCGTCGGCAACATCGGGCATTTCGACAACGAGATCCAGGTCGCCGCCCTGAAGAACCACCAGTGGACCAACATCAAGGACCAGGTGGACATGATCACCATGCCCTCGGGCAACCGGATCATCCTTCTGTCCGAAGGCCGCCTGCTGAACCTCGGCAACGCCACCGGGCATCCGAGCTTCGTCATGTCGGCCAGCTTCACCAACCAGGTGCTGGCGCAGATCGAACTGTGGACCCGCCACGCCGACTATGCCCCCGGCGTCTACATCCTGCCCAAGCATCTGGACGAAAAGGTCGCCCGGCTGCATCTGGCGCGCATCGGGGTGCGCCTGACGGAACTTCGCAAGGACCAGGCCGACTATATCGGCGTGCCGGTCGAAGGGCCCTACAAGCCCGAGCATTACCGCTACTGATCCTGCGGCATTGCGCGGGGGCGGGATTTTTCGCTTGGTCGCGGCGAATCCCGCCCCTATCCTCCGCCCCGGAAGGGCCGTCGAGCCCGGGGACAGGAGAGGAAGAGATGAGCAAACGCGACGACCTGATCGCCAAATACGCCGAGGACCTGCGCACCAAGTGCAAGGTCGAGCCCGACATGGCGCTCTTGACCAAGGTCACCATCGGCTGCGGCCCGGCGATCTACAACGCCGACAGCTCCACCGTCGCGGGCACCGACAAGGGCGAACTGGAAACGGTCAAGAACAACTTCCTCGTCAAGAAGCTGGGTCTGGCCGACGGCCCCGCGCTGATGGAAGGGATCGACGCCGCGATCGAGACCTATGGCCGGTCCGAGCGCAACAAGTATCGCGCCGTCGTCTATTACCTGCTGGTCAAGCATTTCGGGAAAGAGGCCGCCTACGCCTGACGGGCGGTCCGCGGGATTTGGCTAAAATCCCGCGCACTTGCCGTTTCCCCCGCGGCGCGGAATCGCGTATCCCTTTCCCAAGGGCCAGTATGGCCGGGACCGATACGAATTCCCGTGGTGCGAAGGGTGGCACAGAGGGGAATGGGGGGTCCCGGGGGGTCGGGGCCCCCCGCACTTTTGTGCGGGTGCCAAGGCGTAGTCCGCTGGCGGTCGATCTATCCGGTTGCAGGCACCGCCTTCGTGCAGTTGGGTGTCATCCCGGGGGCGCCTTGCAGGATGCCTGCCGTCATGCCCGCCTTCGTCGGTATATCCGCCGCGATACATTATCGCGACGGTCGTGGCGATGCTGTTCGACCGCGTTTTCAGGATGACCGCCGTTGCGGCGCATCCGCGCACGGCGACCCGCCGGCCCCACATCCAACGGCCCGCGCCCACCAGCCAACCCGCCTGCGCGCGCCGCCGCTGCCATGTCGAAAAAGATGATGCCTGCCCGGCCCGGGGTCAGCCGTGCCGGGCGGCCTCGATCGCGGCCACGTCGATTTTCTGCATCGTCATCATCGCCGCGAAGGCGCGTTGCGCCTCGTCGCCGCCGGCGGCCAGCGCCTCGGTCAGCACGCGGGGGGTGATCTGCCAGGACAGGCCCCATCTGTCCTTGCACCAGCCGCAGTCGCTGGCCTGCCCGCCGTTGTCGATTATGGCGTTCCAGTAGCGGTCGGTTTCCTCTTGGGAATCGGTGGCGATCTGGAAGGAAAACGCCTCGCTTTGCGGAAACACCGGCCCGCCGTTGAGCCCGATGCAGGGGATGCCCGCGACGGTGAACTGCACCGTCAGCACATCGCCCGCCTTGCCCCCCGGGAAATCCGCCGGGGCGTGAAAGACGGCCTGCACGGCGCTGTCGGGAAAGACGCTGGCATAGAACCGCGCCGCGGCCTCGGCGTCCTTGTCGTACCAGAGGCAGATCGTGTTCCTGGGGGTCGCCATCGCCTGATCCTTTCGCCGCCGTGGTCGCCTGCAAGGCCGCCCCAGTCTACGCCGCCACCGGGGATCCGCAAAGAAACCAAAGGGGCCGGGCGGGGTTTCCCGCCGCCCCCTCAGCCGCGGCCGTCATCCCCGGGCCGGTCGTCGCGCCCGGCGCGGCGCAGCCAGTAGGCGTGGACCATCACCATCAGCGCCGCGACCCCGGCCAGAACGGCCAGCCGGGGCGGGTCGTTCGGGCGGGCGGGGGCCAGCAGCAGCACCGCCATCATCGCCGCCGCCAGCGCGGGCAGCATGGCCAGCGCCACGCGGCGCGGCGCCGTCCAGCGCACGCGGCCGTTGCGCGACCATTGCATCGGCAGCCGGTCGCGGTGGCGCAGGCCGGGGGCGGCGCGCAGCGACATCAGCGCCAGCACCAGCGGCGCGGCGACGGCCACCGCCGCCTCTGCCGTGGTCACGGGGCGACCCCGCCCAGTTCGCAGACGACGCGGAATTCGTCCTCTGTCACCGGCTGGACCGACAGGCGCATGTTGTTGACCAGCACCATATCCGCCAGCCGCGGGTCGGTCTTGCACATCTCCAGCGTCACCGGTGTTTTCAGCGGCTTCACCGCGCGGATGTCCACGCATTCCCACCGCGCGTCCTCGGTCGTGCTGTCGGGATGCGCCAGCGCGCAGACCTCGACGATGCCGACGATCTCTTTCCCGATGTTGGAATGGTAGAAGAACCCCCGGTCCCCCAGTTCCATCGCCCGCATGTTGTTGCGCGCCTGATAGTTGCGCACGCCGTGCCATTCCTCGCCCGCGTCGCCCCTGGCGACCTGCTGGTCCCAGGACCAGGCATCCGGTTCCGATTTGAACAGCCAGTACCGCATCAGCCGATCACCCGCTTCCATTCGTTGACCGTGACCTCGGCGAACAGCCCGGCCCTGGCGTAGGGGTCGTTCGCGGCAAACGCCTCTGCCGCCGCGCGGTCCGCCGTCTCGACGATCACCAGCGAACCCACGGGCCTGTCGTCCTCGATGAACGGCCCGGCGATGCGGACGACGCCGGTTTCCTCCAGATAGGCCAGATGCGCAGGGCGGGTGTCGAGCCGCAGTTGCAGCGCGCCGGGTTTGTCGCGGCAGATGATGGCGTAAAGCATGGTCACTCCTGTCTCAGGGGGCGGGTCATCAGCGCCTGCACCGCCTCGGCGATGCTGACGCGGCCTTCGGTCACGGCGGATACCATCTGCGTCACGGGCATCTGCCCGGCCAGCGCAAGGCGGTTCGCCTGTTGCACTACCGCGCGGGCGGTCGCCAGCCCCTCGACGGTGGCGGTGATATCGGGCGGCTCGCCCCGGCCAAGCGCCAGGCCGTGGCGGAAGTTGCGCGACTGCGCCGAGGTGCAGGTCAGCACCAGATCGCCCAGGCCCGACAGCCCCGCCAGCGTTTCCGCCCGCGCGCCGAGCCGGGTGGCGAAGCGCACCATTTCCGCATAACCCCGCGTCATCAGCGCCGCGCGGGCGCTGTCGCCCAGACCCGCGCCCATGACGATGCCCGCCGCGATGGCGATGACGTTCTTCAGCGCCCCGCCCAGTTCCGCGCCCGCCACATCGGTGGTGCGGTAAAGCCGCAGGACGGGGGTGGACAGCTGCGCCTGCAACGCCGCGCCCACATTGGCATCGGCGCAGGCGAGCGTCAGGGCGGTGGGCAGGCCGCGCGCGATGTCGGCGGCAAAGCTGGGGCCGGTCAGCACCGCCGCAAGGGCGGCGGGGCAGTGGCGTTCGATCAGCGCGGAGGGCCCGCGCAGGGTGGCCAGATCCACCCCCTTGCTGCACGCGACCAGCCGGCGGCCATCCAGCCTTCCGGCATGGTCGCGCAGAAACGCCCCCGTTACCTGCATCGGCAGCGCCAGCAGCACCGGGTGGCCGTCGCGCGGCGGCAGGCGGTCGGTCACGGTGACGCCGGGGGGCAGGGTGACGCCCGGCAGACGCGGGTTTTCGCGCGCCGCGGCCCAACCCACATCCCGGCCCCACAGCACCACCGGGCCATTGGCGGCCAGCGTCACCGCCAGCGCCGTGCCGAACGCCCCCGCGCCGAGGATGGTGACGCCGCTCATGCCTTGGCCCCTTTCTTTCCCGCGCCCAGCATCGGTGCGGCAGTGGTGTCCAGCGGCCAGCGCGGGCGGGCGGCAAGGTCCATCCCGTCGCGGTGGCCAAGGCGGAACCGCTCGATCCCCGCCCAGGCGATCATCGCCGCATTGTCGGTGCAAAGCCGCAGGGGCGGGGCCACGAACCGCGCACCCGCGCCTTCGGCCACCGCCATCAGCCGCGCGCGCAGCACCCTGTTCGCCGCGACTCCGCCTGCCACGGCCAACACCCCGGCCCCGGTCAGCGCCAGCGCGCGGCGGGTCTTTTCGGCCAGCACATCGGCCACCGCCGCCTGAAAGCCTGCGCACAGATCGCGCCGGTCCTGCACCGTGATGCCGCCCTGCGCCGCCAGCAGCGCGTCGCGCGCGCGCAACAGCGCCGTCTTGAGGCCCGAAAACGACAGGTCGCACCCGGGGCGGTCCAGCAGCGGGCGGGGGAAGGCGAAACGCGCGGGGTCGCCGCCCGCTGCCTCTGCCTCCACCGCCGGGCCGCCGGGCTGGGGCAGGGCGAGCAGCTTGGCGGTCTTGTCGAACGCCTCGCCCGGTGCGTCGTCGATGGTGCCGCCGAGGCGGCGGAAGCTGTCGGGCCCCTCGACCGACAGGAACTGGCAATGCCCGCCGGATACCAGCAGCATCAGATAGGGAAATTCCAGCCCGTCGGTCAGCCGCGGGGTCAGCGCATGGCCGGCAAGGTGGTTCACCCCCACCAGCGGCAGCCCGGTCGCCGCGGCGATCCCCTTGGCGCACATCACGCCCGCCAGCACCCCGCCGATCAGCCCCGGCCCCGCCGTCACCGCCACGCCGTCGATCCCCGTCAGATCCACGCCCGCCTGCGCCAGCGCGGCCTCTGCCGCAAGGTCGATCCGTTCGGCATGCGCCCGCGCGGCGATTTCCGGCACCACGCCGCCAAAGTCCGCATGCAGCGATTCCTGCCCCATCACGACCGAGGACAGGATTTCCGGCGCATGCCCCGGCGCATGGCGCACCACCGCCGCTGCGGTATCGTCGCAGCTGCTTTCCAGCCCGAGGAAGGTGAGCATGCGGGTCATCAGGCGGGTCCGGGTCCGTTGCGGTGGGGGCCAATCGCAGGTAACACCTGCACCATGACCGCACAATCCCGCCCCGTCATCCTGCTGACCCGGCCCGAACCCGCCGCCGCGCGCTTTGCCGCCGCGTTGCGCGATCACCTGCCGGGCGCCGAGGTGCTGATGGCGCCGCTGATCGCGCCCCGGCTGTTGTCGCCCCCCCTGCCGCCGGTGTGGGGGGACGGGCGGGTGCGCGGCCTCATCTTCACGTCGGAAACCGGGGTGGCGGGCTTTGCGCGGATTGCCGCCGACCGCAGCCTGCCCGCCTTCTGCGTCGGCCCCCATACCGCCGATGTGGCGCGCGCGGCGGGGTTCACGGCCCATGCCTGCGGCGGCGATGCAGAGGCGGTGGTGGCCGAACTCACCGCCCTGCGGCCCGCCGCGCCGCTGCTGCACGCCCGGGGCCGCGACGCCCGCGGCGCGATCGCCGCCCGGCTGAGCGCGGCGGGGATCGAAACCGGGGAACTCATCGTCTACGAACAGCAGGAACAGCCCTTGTCAGCCCCGGCGCTGGCATTGCTGGCCGGGGATGCGCCGGTCATCGCGCCGCTCTTTTCCCCCCGCACGGCGGCGATCTTTGCCCGCGCGGCGGCGGGGGTGCGCGCGCCGCTGTACCTTGCCGCGATCAGCCCGGCGGCGGCGGCGGAACTGTCGGGCCTTCCCGCCCGTATGCGCCTGACCGCCGAGGCCCCCGACGCCCCCGCCATGCTGCGCGCCGCCGCCGCGCTGCATCATGCCGCGCAGGCCGCGGCTTGAAGCCGCCCGGCGCGGGGCCTAATCTTGGAACCAGAAGGGGCCCGGCCCCGGCCAGCAGAGGAGAAGCGCCTTGACCGGCCCGGACAAGACCACCCCCGAAGGCGAAATCGCGCAGGACGTTGCCGAGACGCACGTTGCCGAGGCGCCCGCATCCGGCGCGCCCGAGCCTGTGTCCGAACCTGAGGTTGCGCCCACGCCCGAGCCCGTCATCGTGGAACTGTCCGAACCCGAACGGCCGGAACCGCCGCCGGCACCCCCCGCGGCCGAACCCCCCGCGCCCGAGCCCGTCGCTGCACCGCGCCGCAGGGGCATGGGCGTGGCGCTTGGCCTCGTGATCGGCGGGGTTCTGGCCGCCGCCATCGGCTTTGCCGCCGCGCGCTATGTCGTGCCCGGCGGCTGGCCCTTCCCCGGCGACACCGCCCGCTTCACCGCGCTGGAGGATCGCCTTGCCGCGCAGGACCGCGCGGTGGAGGCTTTGCGGGCCGATCTGTCCGGGCTTGCCGGCATGGGCGCCGCGCTGGATGACCTGCGCGCCGCGCAAACGGATCTGGGTGCCCGGCTGGATGCCGCCGCCGCGCGGCTGGAGGAAGTGGCCGCCCGTCCCGTCAGCACCGTCCCGCCCGAGGATCTGGCCGCGCTGCGCGCCGAGGTCGCCCGCCTGCAAGGGCAGCTGGACCAGCTCGGCACCGGGGATGTCGAGGAAACCATCGCCGCGATGAAGGCCGCCGCCGAGGAAGAACGCCGTGCCGCAGAGGCCCGCCTTGCCGCGGCAGAGGCAGAGGCGCAGGCCCGCGCGCAGGCCGCGCTCGCCCGCGCCGCCGTGCTGCGCGCGCAGGCGGCGCTGGATACCGGCACCAGCCTTGCCGAACCGCTGGCCGATCTGGCGGCGGCGGGCGTCGCCCTGCCGCCCGCGCTGGCGGAAGGCGCCGACGTGCCCACCCTGCCGCAATTGCAGGAAGAATTCCCCGAGGCCGCCCGCGCCGCGCTGGCCGCCGTGGCCAAGGTGGAACCCGACGCGCCGCTCGGCGACCGCATCGGCGCCTTCCTGCGCGCGCAGACCGGCGCGCGGTCGCTGACCCCGCGCGCGGGCGACGACCCCGACGCGGTGCTGTCGCGGGCAGAGGCGGCCTTGCGCGCGGGCGATCTGGCGGGGGCGGTCGCGGGGCTCGACCCGCTTCCGGCAGAGGCGACGGCGGAAATGGCCGCATGGCGCGCGCGCGCCGAATCGCGGCTGGCCGTGGCGGCGGCGCTTTCCGGCCTGGCCGGCAACTGAGGGGGCAAGGGATGCTGTGGTCTCTGGCAAAGGTGCTGCTGTTCGTCGCGCTGACCGCGGCGCTGACCATCGGGGCGAGCCGCCTGATGGACATGGGCGGCGAATTGCGCGTGGCGCTGGCGGGGTGGGAATTCACGCTCGGCCCCCTGCAAGGGCTGATCGCGATCCTGGTGCTGGTGCTGGCGCTGTGGCTTCTGTTCCGCATCGCGGGTTTCCTGATCGCGCTTTTGCGCTTCATCGCCGGGGATGAAACCGCGCTGTCGCGCCACTTCGACCGCAACCGCGAACGGCGCGGCTATGCGGCGGTGCAGGAATCGCTTCTGGCGCTGGCCTCGGGCGAGGGGCGGGTGGCGCTGGCGCGGGCGGCCAAGGCGGAACGGTTCCTCGATCAGCCGCAGCTGACCAACCTTCTGGTCGCGCAGGCGGCAGAGATGTCGGGCGACCGCGACCGCGCCAAGACGGCCTGGAAGGCGTTGCTGGAGGACGACCGCAGCCGGTTCGTCGGCGTCCGCGGCCTGTTGCGGGTCAAGCTGGACGAGGGCGATACCGAAACCGCGCTGAAACTGGCGGAAAAGGCCTTCGCGCTGAAACCCGCACATCCCGAAACCCAGGACATCCTGTTGCAGTTGCAGGCGGGCGCGAAGGACTGGAAGGGCGCGCGCGCGACGCTGGAGGCCAAGCGCCGCGCCGGGGCCCTGCCGCGCGACATCTACCGCCGCCGCGACGCCGTGCTGGCGCTGCAAGAGGCCAGGGACGTCATCGACGAAGGCAAGGACATCGAGGCGCGCGAGGCCGCGATCGCCGCCAACCGCCAGTCGCCCGACCTGATCCCGGCCGCGGCGATGGCGGCGCGCAGCTATATCGCCAAGGGCGACACGCGCCACGCCGCCCGCGTGCTGCGCAAGGCATGGGAGGCGCAGCCCCACCCCGACCTCGCCGCCGCCTTTGCCGAGATCGCGCCCGACGAAACCCCGCAGGACCGCCAGCGCCGTTTCGCCAAACTGACCGACATCAACCCCGGCCACCCCGAAACCCGCATGCTGATGGCCGAGCTTGCCATCGCGGCAGAGGATTTCCCGGCCGCCCGCCGCGCCCTTGGCGATCTGGTTCAGGCGGAACCCACCGCCCGCGCGCTGACCATCATGGCCGCGATCGAACGGGGCGAAGGCGCGGACGACGCCGTGGTGCGCGGCTGGCTGGCCCGCGCCCTGACCGCGCCGCGGGGCAAGCAGTGGGTCTGCGAGAAATGCCACAACATCCATGCCGAATGGCAACCCGTCTGCGACAACTGCGGCGCCTTCGACACGCTGGCCTGGACCACCCCGCCCGAAGGCGCGGGGCCGAGCCCGACCCAGACGGAAATGCTGCCCCTGATCGTCGGCCGCCCCGACAGCACGGCCGCCACGGTGGATGCCGAGGTGGTGGAGGACGCGCCCCCAGATTCCGGCGCGCGCGGTGCACTTTAGCACTACACAGTCCGAAACGGGGGTGCTAAGAGGCACCCGATCAGTGCCGGTGTAGCTCAGCTGGTAGAGCACGTCATTCGTAATGATGGGGTCGGGGGTTCGAGTCCCTTCACCGGCACCACTGATCCTTCCCAAGGTCTGTCAGATATTCGTGGCTTTCCGTCAGATTCCTGACCCAGGCGGCGTTTCGGTCGTGGCCGCGCCATCGGTGTGAAGAGCCCGTTGCGAACGGTGGCAATATAGCCCCCTTATTCATCAGGGCACCTTGATGAGGCAAAGATGGAAGTCCGCGACGAGCGCTATGAAGCTGTTGAAAAAGCATATGCTGAAAGCGCAAGGGCGGTGCGCTGGGCATATGTTCATTGGGCGCCGGATGGTGGAATCGAGAGCGCTTTGAAAGATGAAATGGGAGATGAGGTATCCAAAGCCGTTGTTGGCCTTTTGTATGCTGTGGAAGCGCTTCTGAAGGATGGAGGAGGGCTGCCCACACCCAAGCTGGCTCTACGCGCCGAGGACCATGACCCTGACCAAGAGCCTCCCTGAGCGGCAGCTAGGTCCCGCAAGGCAGACGCCCGCCCTCATGCACAATGGGTCTGGTCGACGTTCGGGTCGGAACGTCTGACGTTTCGTCGTGCCGGGCACAGAGATGCACTGCCCCATGAGGCAAGAACCACGGGTATCCGATCCCTGCCAGAACCTCCCGCCGGGCCTTGGTTTCCCCGGATAAAACCTGCCGCTCAGATCACATGCGCATGGCGCACGGCGGTTTCGCAATGGGCCGACAGGGCCTTGCGGTCGGTGAAGGCGGCTACCGGCACCGGATCGTGAAAGACCACCTCGACGCTGCCCTGCCGGGGTGCGGCCAGTACCTTGAGCAGATGGGGCCCGAAATCCATGTCTCCCCACCAGCCATAGAACCGCGGGTCGGCGCCCTCGGGGGCGCGATAGATCACCGTCACCGGCTGGACATGCAGCACCTCGGCCAGCCCGTCGGCAAAGAAGGCCGCGAACAGCGTCGGCTTGAACGGCAGCACCCGCAGCCCGTCGGTCGATGTGCCTTCGGGAAAGAACAGGAGCTTGTGGCCCGCGCGCAGCCGCGCCTCGAACAGGTCCTTCTGCGCCAGCGCCTCGGTTCCCTTGCGGGCGATGAACACGGTGCCCGTGGCGCGCGCCAGCCAGCCGATCCCGGGCCAGCCCGCGACCTCTGCCTTGGACACGAAATAGATCCGCTGGCAGGCGTTCAGGGTGAATATGTCCAGCCAGGACCCATGGTTCGCCACTACCGCCCCCTTGTGGCGCATCGGCCGGCCCCGGGTGGAATAACGGATGCCGAGGATGACGAAGGCCGCGCGGCAGACGAATTGCGTGATCCAGGGCGTGACCGGGCGGTTCAACCCGCAGAGCGGGCGTTCCACCAGCCGGCAGAGCAGCAGCAGAACCAGACAGCCATAGGTCACGACCCCCAGCACCAGCCCCCGCAGCGCCACCCGCAGCCAGCCCGCCGCCCCGATGCGCGAGGGGGGGGCGGCCTCCTCGTCGCGCCAGGTGGTCACGAAGCGGGGCCCTGCTTGCGCATGTAGAAGCTCAGATGCCGTTCGGACATGCGCACCGTGTCCATCAGCAGGCAGACATCGGTGGTGTTGAAGTCATGGTCGATCCACGCGCCCTCGCCCACGAAGCCGCCGAGCCGCAGATAGGCCTTGATCAGCGCAGGCGTCGCCGCCATCGCCGCGCGGCGGTCCACCTGGTCGGCGGGCAGCAGGTCCATCGCCTGGAAATGTTCCGGCATGGCGCGCACGCGGATGTCCTCGGGCGCGAGGTGATGGTGGTGCAGATAGGCCAGCGGCATCTTCAGCGCCTCGGCATCGGTGCCGTGGAAACTGGCGACGCCGAACATGATCTCGATCTTCCGCTCCAGCACGTATTCGGCCAGCGCATTCCACAGGTGGAACATTGCCGTCCCGCCGCGATAGTCCTTGTCGACGCAGGACCGCCCCAGTTCCAGAAGCCGCCGCCCCGTGGCCTTGAGCGGCGCGAGGTCGTATTCGGTTTCGGAATAGTACCGCCCCAGTTCCGCCGCCCTGTCCGAGGTCAACAGCCGGTAGACCCCCACCACATGGTCCATCTGCGCCGGATCGCGGCGCCGGTCGATCAGCAGCAGGTGGTCGAAATGGGGGTCGAACTCGTCCCGTTCCAGCCGCCGGTCGTGATCGACCATCGGGCCGGTGCCGCCCAGTTCCTCGACGAATACCCGGTATCGGAGCCGCTGCGCCGCCAGCAGGTCCTGGTCGTCACGGGCAAGGCGCAGGGTGAAGTTCGGATCTTCCATCGTCATCGGCGGCTGATGGTCCTTTGGCGGCAGGGCGTAGGCGCATTTAGGCCCCGTAGCACGGCAATGCAACAAAAAGCCAAGACCGTCAGCCGTACAGGTTGAAGCAGGCGGGGAATTCAACCTATAGATGTATGCGTCAGGCCCGGCCCCTACGGGTCCGGAACCGGGGTCAGGGTGACACGGCTGCTTTCGATCACGACCTTGCCGGCGTGTTCGAAATTCACCGTGACCCGGCCGCCGATGTTGGATTGCACCTGCCCCAGCCCCCAGTCGGGGCAGGCGGGATGGCGCACCAGCATGCCGGGTTCGAGGATCGCGTTGGGGTCACGCATCGGGGCTCCGGGCAGTGTGAGGGTAACGATGGACAAGACTGAACTGGCGGCCCTGCTCGGCTCGCGCATCTGCCACGATCTTATCAGCCCTCTGGGCGCGATCGGCAATGGGGTGGAACTGCTGGCGATGGCGGGCCAGGGCACGGGGCCCGAGGTGGCGCTGATTTCCGAAAGCGTGGCGAATGCGAATGCGCGGATCCGGTTCTTCCGCGTCGCCTATGGCATGGCCGGGGCGGACCAGCGGATGGGGCGGCCGGAAATCCTGTCGATCCTGGGCGAAAGCACGCGGGGCGGGCGCACGGTGATCGACTGGCGCGTGGCGGGCGACCTGCCGCGGCGCGAGGTGCGGCTGGCCTTTCTGGCGCTGCAATGCCTGGAAACCGCGATGCCCTATGGCGGGCAAGTGGCGGTGGACCGCGAGGGCGCGCGCTGGACGCTGGCCGGTACGGCGCGCAAGCTGCGTCACGATGCCGCGCTGTGGGATGCGCTCTGCGATCCGCTGATGGCGCTGAGCCTGACGCCCGCGCAGGTGCATTTCGGCCTGCTGCGCGAGGATCTGACCGCCCAGAACCGCCACGCCGCCCTGCGCATCGCCGATCAGGTGATCGAGCTGAGCTTCTGACGGGTCGGCCCGGTGGCGAGGGCAGGGCCGGGGGCTTCGCGCCCCCGGACCCCCGCGGGATATTTCTGGACAGAAAGTGGAAAAGGGGCGTGCCCTTGCCTGTCCTGTATCGCGGGTGACGAGCGCGGGGCCTCCGGCGGGGATATTTAAGTCCAGCCTGAAGGCACAGGGCGCTGTCCTCGTCGCCGGCGTGCTGGCCGGAGGTCAGCCCTCGATCCGCGTCAGGTCGGCCACCTGCGCGCAGGTGGCGCGGATGCGGTGCAGCAGGTTCAGCCGGTTGCGGCGCAGGATCTGGTTGTCGGTGTTGATCTGCACCGCGGTGAAGAAGGCGTCGATGGGTGCGCGCAGGGCGGCCATGGCGGCCATGGCGGCGGCGAAATCCTCGGCCCGCATCGCCGGGGCGATGGCGGCCTCGGCCCTGTCCAAGGCGGCGAAAAGCGCGCTTTCCTCGGCCCCTTCGGCGAATTTCGGATCGGCGCCGAAGGAATATTCCACCCCGTCCTTCGCCTCGGCCTGCGTCAGGATGTTGTTGGCACGCTTGAAGCCCTGGAGCAGGTTGGTGCCGTCCTCGGTCTTGAGGAAGGCGGCGAGGGATTCGGCGCGCTTGACCAGCAGGGTGAGGTCGTCGTTGCCGGGCATGGCGAGGCAGGCGTCGATCACGTCGTGGCGGATGCCCTGATCGCGCAGGTAGACCTTGAGGCGGTCGTGGAGGAAGGCGAGGAGGCTTTGGGTTTCTTCAGTAGAGCCAGCTAACACGCGTAGCGAAATCTTTTCAGCCGCTCCTCTGCGCTCATCAATATTCAGATCGTCTGAGGCCACAGCACGTGCGAGATAGTCAATCATTTCGGGTAAGGCCCAATCATCTCGAATGTGCAAGAAGGGACGAGATTGGTCGGCTCGTTTGCCATGAAACAATGTCTCATCATCAACATGTGCCATCAGGCTATCGCCAATGGTTCGCATAAACGCTGGTGACATCGTTGCCGACAACCCCACCCGCAACCCATTCCCCAACACCAACCGGATCACCCCCAACGCCGCCCGCCGCAGCGCGAAGGGATCCTTGGACCCCGTGGGCTTCTCGTCGATGGCCCAGAAGCCCGTCAGCGTGTCGATCTTGTCGGCCAGCGCCACCGCCACAGATACCGGCGCGGTGGGCACGTCGTCTGAGGGGCCGAGGGGCTGGTAATGTTCCTTGCAGGTCGCGGCGACAGATTCCGGCAGGCCGGCGGCGCGGGCGTAATAGGTGCCCATCGTGCCTTGCAGTTCGGGGAATTCGCCCACCATCGCCGATTGCAGGTCGGCCTTGGCCACCCGCGCGGCCTCTGCCGCCAGATCGGGGGATGCGCCCACGGCGGGCGCGATCTCGCGCGCCAGCGCCGCGATGCGGGCAATGCGGTCGGATTGCGACCCGAGCTTGTTGTGGAAGGTGACGTTGGCCAGCCCTGCGGCCATGCCCTCCATCCCCTCGGCCTTCACCACCCGCAGGTCGTTTTCCCAGAAGAACCGCGCATCCGACAGTCGTGCGGCCAGCACCTTGCCGTTGCCCGCAAGGATCGTGGCGCCATGGTCGGGCGTTTCGATATTCGCCACGGTGACGTATTTCTCGATCCGCCCAGTCGCGGGATTGCGGACGGAAAAGAATTTTTGGTGTTCGCGCATCGAGGTTTGCAGCACCTCGGGCGGCAGGGTCAGGAATTCGGCCCCGATACCGCCCATCAGCACCACCGGCCATTCCACCAGTCCCGCGACCTCTGCCAGCAGCGCGCGGTCCTCGACCACCTCCAGCCCTTGGGCGAAGGCGAGCGTGGTGGCGTCGTGCCAGATGCGGCTTTCGCGTTCGGCCGAGTCCAGCACCACATGCGCGGTTTTCAGGCGCGCGACGTAATCGTCGAAGCCGGTGACGGCAAAGCGGCCGGGCGAGAGGAAGCGGTGCCCCTCGGTCGTGTTGCCCGCCGCGATGCCGTCGACATCCAGCGGCACGGTTTCGGCCCCGGCCTCGTCGCGCAGGATGCACAGGATCGAATGCAGCGGGCGCACCCACCGCAGGCTGCCCGCCCCCCACCGCATGGATTTGGGCCAGGGGAAATCGCGGATCGTGCGCTCCAGCACCTCGGCCACGATGTCCGCCGCCTTGCGGCCGGGCTTCTCGACGACGGCGAAATACACCTCGGCCTTCTTGTCGGCGCGCTTTTCCAGCCGGTCCAGCGTCAGGCCGGTGGACCGCAGGAAGCCCTCGATGGCGGCGGGGGGGGCGTCGGTGCGGGGGCCCTTGCGTTCCTCGCGCACGGGGCGGCTTTCGGCGGTCAGCCCCTCCACAGCCAGCACCAGACGGCGCGGGGTGGAAAAGGCGGCGGCATGGGCATAGGTCAGCCCGGATTCCATCAGCCCGTCGGTGATCAGGCGGCGCAGGTCGTCGCGCGCCTTCGCCTGCATGCGGGCGGGGATTTCTTCCGAGAAAAGCTCGATCAGCAGGTCGGGCATGGGATCACTCCTCGAGCGTTCCGTTGAGCTGGTGCCAGGCATAGGCCCGGCCATCGGGGAAGACGGCGATCACGCGGTCTACGCCCCGGGCGATTTCATGTTCGGCGACAAAGGCCCGCGCCTCGCCCCGTTCCAGCGCCGCGCCGAGCGCGGCGGCGTCGAAGCAGGAAAACCAGCCCGGCGCGATCAGCGGCAGGGGATTTGCGACGGGTTCGGCATCGGCGATCTGCGCCGCATCGGCCAGCCGGAAACAGGCGCGGAACCGCAGGGGTGACGACGTGGCGTCGACCCCCTCGAAATCCTGCACCGCCAATACTCGTGGCACGCCGCCGTCAGCCGGGGCGACATGCAGCACCGTGTCGGCGGGCAGCCGGTCGTAGAAGGCGTAGACCTGAAGGTAATACATCCCCGCCCCCGCGATGACCGCGGCGGCGACAAGCCCGATGCCGATGACCTTGCCGTTCACGCCGCCGCCCCGCCGGCCTCGGTGGTGACGAAGGCGTCGGCGCATTTCTTGGCCAGCGCGCGGACGCGGCCGATATAGGCCTGACGTTCGGTGACGGAAATCACCCCGCGCGCATCCAGCAGGTTGAACAGGTGGCTGGCCTTGATGCATTGGTCATAGGCGGGATGCACCATGGTGATGCGCTTGCCGGTTTTCGCGTCCTGCGGGTCGAAGGCCAGCAGGCGTTCGCATTCGGCCTCGGCGTCCTCGAAATGGCGCAACAGCATCCCGGTCGTGGCGCCGTCGAAGTTGTGGCGCGAATATTCCTGTTCGGTCTGCCGGAACACATCGCCGTATTTCAGCGGGATCGGGCTGTCGGGGTCGTTGAACGGCATGTCCATCACATGGTTCACGCCCAGAACATACATCGCCAGCCGTTCCAGCCCGTAGGTCAATTCGCCCGACACCGGGCGGCAGTCGTGGCCGCCGACCTGCTGGAAATAGGTGAACTGGCTGACCTCCATCCCGTCGCACCAGACCTCCCACCCCAGGCCCCAGGCGCCGAGGGTGGGGCTTTCCCAGTCGTCCTCGACAAAGCGGATGTCGTGCATCCGCGTGTCGATCCCGATGGCGTCGAGGCTGCCGAGGTAGAGCGCCTGAAGGTCGGGCGGCGAGGGTTTGATGATCACCTGATACTGGTAATAGTGCTGAAGGCGATTGGGGTTTTCGCCATAGCGCCCGTCGGTCGGGCGGCGCGAGGGCTGGACATAGGCCGCCGCCCAGGGGCGCGACCCGAGGGCCCGCAGCGTCGTGGCCGGGTGGAAGGTGCCCGCGCCCACCTCCATGTCGTAGGGTTGCAGCACGGCGCAGCCCTTTGCGGCCCAATAGGTCTGAAGCCGCAGGAGGATTTCCTGAAAGCTGCGGGGAAGGGGGGGCGCGTCAGCCATGCCGGACCTCTTGAAAAGTGCCCCTTCCATAGGCAGAAGCCGGCCAGCGGTCAATGCGGGGCACGCTGTCTGCGGGGCGCGGATTCGACGTGCATCCGCCGCGCGCTCTGCTAGGGTCGCGCCGCTGCCGGGCGGGGTTTGGCCCGGCGTGCCGAAGAAACAGGGGCCCGGGATAGGGGACGACGGAATGAAAAGATTGGCCTTGCTGATCGCGGTGGTGCTGGCGGTGGCCGCTGGCGGGGCGGCGCGGGCGCAGGAACGGTTCTGGTTGCAGATCGAGGCGCAGCCCACCCTGCGCGAGGCCGAGGAACGCGCCGCCGCCTATTCGGGCGCGTTCGAGGATGTGATGGGCTTCGCGCTGTCCTCGGGCTGGTATGCGATCGTCCTGGGGCCGCATGACCGCGAGGGCGCGCAGGTCCGGCTCACGGCGCTGCTGCGCGACCGGATGGTGCCGCGCGACAGTTTCGTGGCCGACGGCGGCAATTTCCGCGCACGCTTCTGGCCGCCCGAGGGTGCGGTGGCCCCGGCCATCATTCCCGTGACCCCGGAACCCGAACCCGCCCCCGCCGTGACGGCGCCGCAGGAACCGCCCGCCCCGGTGGCGGAACCGCGGGAAACGCTCGCCCAGTCCCGCGCGGCAGAGGCGCGGCTCACGCGCGGGGAACGGCAGGACATCCAGTCCGCCCTGCGCTGGTTCGGCTTTTACGACGCGGCCATCGACGGCGCCTTCGGCCCGGGCACGCGGGCGGCGATTTCCGCATGGCAGCAGGCGGCGGGGCAGGACCCGACGGGCGTGCTGACGACGGCGCAGCATGCCGGGCTGGTCGGCGACTGGCGCGCGGTGCAGGCGGAACTGGGGTTGCAGAGCGTGACCGACGAACCCGCCGGCATCACCATCGACCTGCCGATGGGGCTGGTGGAATTCGACCGCCACGCCGCCCCCTTCGCCCATTACATCCCCCGCAACGACAGCGGCGTGCGCGTGCTGCTGATCAGCCAGCCGGGCGATCAGGCGGCGCTGTTCGGGCTTTACGACATGCTCCAGACGCTGGAAATCGTGCCGCCCTCGGGGCCGCGCGAACGCCGGGCGCGCAATTTCGAGATCTCGGCGCTGGACATGCAGGTGGCCAGCTACAGCTATGCCGAACTGTCGGGCGGGCTGATCAAGGGCTTCATACTGGTCTGGCGGCCCGAGGACGGCGCGCGCATGCAGCCGGTGCTGGAGGCGATGAAGACCAGTTTCAAATCCGCGGGCACCCGCGCGCTCGACCCCACCTCGATCCCGCTGTCGGAGGATCACCGCGCCGGCATGGTCGCGGGGCTGGAGGCGCGCCGGCCGGTGCATGCGCGGTCGGGCTTCTATGTCGACGGTGCGGGCACGGTGCTGACGGCGGTGGAAACGGTCGCGGGCTGCGGGCGCATCACGCTGGACGGCGGGCAGGAGGCGCAGGTGACGCTGGCAGACGCCACGCTCGGCATCGCGGTGCTGCGGCCGCGCGCGACGCTGGCCCCGCAGGCCCATGCGCGTTTCGCGCCCGCCCTGCCGCGCCCGGGGGCAGAGGTGATGGTGGCGGGCTTTTCCTTCGGCACGGCGCTGGCGCAGCCCACGATGACCTTCGGCCGGTTCGAGGACGACAAGGGCCTGACCGGCGAACCCGGCCTCGCCCGCCTGTCGCTGAACCCGATGGAGGGCGACGCGGGCGGCGCGGTGCTGGATGCGGGCGGCGCGGTGATCGGCCTGCTGCGCCCCGCCCCCGCGGCGACGGACGGCCGCGTGCTGCCGCCCGAGGTCGCCTTCATCGCCCCCGCCCCCGCGATCGCCGAGGCGCTGCGCGCCGCCGGCATCGCGCCTGCCGAGGCCACCCGGCAAGGCGCGCTGGCGCCCGAGGATCTGGCCGCCATCGGCGGGCAGATGGCGGTGATGGTTTCCTGCTGGGAGTGATGGGCGCGCGGTTCCGGGAAGGCTTGGTGGATGGCATCGTGCCGCCGCCGGGCCGGGCGGGATCGGGAAACGCACCGCGTTTCCCCCGCCCGTTCGCGCGACGGTGCCCCTAGGGGCGGTGATGTCGGGAATACCGGGTAGGCCAGCGCCTGCCCCGGCGGGCGAGAAGCGCCCGCCATGGGCGGGGCGGGCGCTGGCCGGGGGCTTGGGGCCCCCGGCCGGGGCAACTTCACGCGCAGGATGTGGCGAAGGCACGCGCCTTCGCCAGTCAGAGCGGAGGGACCGGTCTTTATCCCCCTACCGGCCCCAGAACCGCGCCGTGAACAGCACATAGACCGACAGCAGTTCCAGCCGCCCCACCAGCATCCCCGCGATCATCAGCCATTTCGCCGCATCGGGAAACTGGTGCAGCGCCCCGGTCTGCCCCACCGCCGCACCCCAAGCCGGGCCGATATTGGCGATCGAGGTCCAGGCCGCAGTCAGCGCCGTGCGCGTCTGCAACCCGGTCATCGACAGCGCCACCGCCAGCACGCCGAAGCTCAGCACGAACAGCGTGAAGAACACGATGACCGAATTCACGATATCCGCATCCACCGGCCGGCCGTCATAGCGCACCGGCTGCACCGCATGGGGCGACAGCAGGCGGCGGATCTGGGTCTTTACCGCCTCGAACACGATCAGATAGCGGAACACCTTGACCGAACAGCCGGTCGATGACGTGCACCCCCCGATGAAACCCGCGATCATCAGCAGCACGAAGGCGAAGGGCCCCCAGCCCAGCACATCGGCGGACAGGAAACCCGTCCCGCTCCAGATCGAGACGGTGTTGAACAGCACCTCGCGCAGCGCGGTCAGCGGCGCGGCACCCAGCACCAGCACCCGATAGGCCACGATCATCGCCACCACATATCCCGTCCAGCGCAGATAGGCCCGCACCTGCGGGTCGCGCCAGAACGGCAGCCACGACCCCTGCGTCAACTGGACGAAACGGATGAACGGCAGGCTCGCCAGCACCATGAACACCGCCGCCGCATATTCCGCCGGCCCCGCGAACGCGGCGAAAGAGGCGTCGTAGGACGAAAACCCCCCGGTCGAAACGGTGGCCAGCGCATGCACCACCGCATCGAATCCCGACAGGCCGAGCGCGAGGAAACTGACCACGCAGGCCAGCGTCAGCCCGATGTAGATGCGGATCAGCGCGGCGGAAATGTCGAGCGCCCGGGGCAGGATCTTGCCCATGGTGTCGAACCCTTCCGAGCGGAAGAACTGCATCCCGCCCACCTTCATCACCGGCAAAAAGATCAGCGCCACGATGACGATGCCGAGCCCGCCGAGCCATTGCAGGATCCCCCGCCACAGGTTGGTGCCCTGCGGCAGGGCGTCGAGCCCGACGAAAACCGTGGCGCCGGTGGTGGTCATGCCCGACATCGCCTCGAACACCGCATCCGTCAGGTTTGCGCCCGGTTCCCCCAGCATGAAGGGCAGGCTGCCGAAAAGGGGCAGCATGACCCAGACCCCGGTGGTCAGCACGAAGGCCTGCCGCACCGTCAGGCTGCGCGCCGCATTGGCGCAGGCCAGCGCCAGCAGCGCGCCCGCCAGTATGGTGATGACGGCGGATTGCAGGAAAGCCTGCCAGTGCCCGTTGCCGGTGGCCAGATCCAGCGCCATCGGAAACAGCATCGCCGCCCCCAGGGTGGCGATCAGCAGGCCGATGACATATCCGACGGGGCGCAGGTCGATCATGCGCCAAGCCATCCCCCGCCGCCCCGCGCCTGTCAACGGTGGCCGAAGGGGGCCATGCCGGCCGCTCCTGCCCGGCGGCGGTGCCGGTGGGGGCCGCAGCAGCCTCCGGCGGGGATATTTTGGTCACGGTGAAAGACCAAGGCGCGCCTTACGGCAAACCGCGTTTGCCGCAGGGGCCAAAGGATGCAGCAATGCATGCCGGGGCCCGCCCCGGCCTGCCCGCCCCTACCCCGGATGCACCAGCGAGGCGAAGAGCCGCGGGTCGATGCTGTCGGCGGCGAACAGCGGGCCCTCGGTCAGCAGGCTGATCGCGTCATGGCTGTGCAGGCTTTCCTGATGGCTGGCGACCACGCGGAAATCGCCGATCCGCGCATCCGCCTTCAGCACCGCGCAGAACGACCGCGCCGCATCCTCGACGAAGATCGGGTTGGCGGCGTTCAGTTCGGCAAAGGCCTGTTCGTCCTCGCGCTTGACCATCACCTGCGTTTCCGTCGGCACCGCGGCCCGGCAGAGTTCCACCAGATCCTCGAACCACAGGCAGTCCTGCCCGACCAGCTCGACCGAGATCCGCGCCACCGACCGCTGCGAATGCGGCGTGGCCAGCTGCCCCCGTACCCGGCGCGCATGTTCCGACAGTTCCAGCGAACAGGGGCAGGTGCTGGAATACACATAGTCCAGATGCATGATCTTGCGCCGCACCCCCGCGACCTCGACCAATTCCAGCGCGATGTCGTAATACTGCCACCCCGACAGGCCCGACCGCAGCGAGCCCACCTTCATCGGAAAGGAAAACCGCATCTGGATGCGGGCGTCGAAACTGTCCAGATCGCGCTTGTAGTCGTTCAGCGCGTGCTCGATCACCTCGAAGCTGAAATCGCGTTCGGCATGGGCATAGAAGGACCGCATGATGCGGCTCATGTTGATGCCCTTCTTTTCCGCCTCCAGGCTGACCGTGCCGGTGACGGAGGTTTCCAGCGTGATCTCGCCATTGTCGCGGGTGCGATAGCGGATCGGCAGGCGGAAGTTGGAAATGCCCACATGCTGGATCACCGCCTTTTCGCCCACGATCAGGCTGGCGGGGCCGTTCTGCAGGTCGGGCAGGCCGGCCTTGTAGGCGGCATCGGCGCGAAACCCCTCGGGATAGTCGCGGCTGAGCACCGGATAGCCCTGACCGGCCCGCAGGTTGCCCAGTGCGGGGTCGAGCGCCGCGATCTCCTGATCCGAGGCGCGCCCGGCCCAGTCCCGCAACAGCGCCAGCGCGGCGCGCAGGTCCTCCCGTTCGGGATGGCGGTCGATCTGGGGGATATGGAGGTTCATCGCGCCTCTCCTTCCTGTGCTGAGCGGCAGAGTCAGATTTAGGCTTTCTGCCGCCGGGATCCAAGCCGTTAGCGCCGGTCGCGGGCCGGGCCGGGGCGAATCCTTGACGCGGCGGCCCCGGCGGCGCCATCTGGCCCAAAACCCTGCCGGTTGCGAGGCCATGATGCTGCAAGATGCCGTGCTTTACGGTCACCCCGATTCGGGACATGCCTGCAAGGCCGCCTTCGCGCTGGCGCTGGCAGGGGTCCCGCACCGCAGGGTGCGGGTGGACATCTGGGCCCCGCCCGAAACCCGGCCCGCCGAATTCCGCGCCGCCAGCCCCTTTGCCGAAGTGCCCTGCCTCGTGACCGGGGGCGCGGCGCTGGTGCAATCGGCGTCGATCCTGCACGAGATCGCGACCCGCACCGGCCGCCTCGGGGGCGCGGATGCGCAGGGCATGATCCGCCAGCGCGAGATCCTGTTCTGGGAAGCGAACCGCATCGGCATGTGCCTGCCGCAACTGATCGAATCGCGCCGCCCCGGCGCCGGCCCCTTCCCGCCCGGCGCGGTGGACTGGCTGCGCGCCCGCCACGCGGTCGATGCCGCGCGGTTCGAACGCCTGATCGGCGCCGCCCCCTTCCTTGCCGGCGCCGCCCCCGGCATCGCCGATTGCGCCGTCTTCGGCTATGCGCAATGGCACGACCGCGCCGGCGTCACCCCCGGCCCCCGCATGGCCGACTGGCTTGCCCGCATGCGCGCGCTGCCCGAATACCGCCCGCCCGAAGCATGGTTCCCGGCCTGAGCCCATTCCCGGCGTTGGTGCGGGTGGAGGGCGCAGCGGCCTCCGGCGGGGATATTTAAGGACAGAAAATGAACAGGGCTTCTTCCGCTTGAGGAAGGGTGTCGGGCTTCATCTTGCCCCAAATACTCCGGGGGCGCCGACGGGTAGCGCCACTGGTTCGAGAACCAGAAGGCGCGGGGCTGGCCCCCGGCGCCGCCCTCGCCACCGCGCGGAACGGTCAGATCCTGTCCAGCGCCTGCCGCAGGTCCGCGATCAGGTCGCCCGCATCCTCCAGCCCCACCGACAGCCGGATCAGCCCCGGCGTGATGCCGAGCCGGGCCTTCTGGTCGTCGGGCAGGCGCTGATGGGTGGTGGTCGCCGGATGGGTGGCGATCGACTTCGCATCGCCGAGGTTGTTGGAAATCAGCACGATCTTCAGCGCGTTCATGAAACGGAAGGCGGCCTCTTTGCCCGCGGCGATGTCGAAGGTGACGATGGTGCCGCCTTCCTCCATCTGTTCGCGCGCCAGCGCATGTTGCGGGTGGCCGGGCAGGTGCGGATAGATCACGCGCGACAGCCGCCTGTCGCCGTCCAGCGCGGCGGCGATGCGCGCGGCGCTGTCCGACATCGCCCGGCAGCGCAGGTCGAGCGTCACCATGCCGTTCAGCATCACCCAGGCGTTGAACGGGCTCATCGCGCCGCCGGTGTGCTTCATGTAGGTTTCGACCGTCTTGCGGATGAACTCGCGCCGTCCGCAGATCACGCCGCCGAGCGCGCGGCCCTGGCCGTCGATATGTTTGGTGGTGGAATAGACCACCACATCCGCCCCGAGTTCCGCCGCGCGCGAATAGACCGGCGTCGCGAATACGTTGTCGGCGACGACCAGCGCGCCCGCCGCATGGGCGATGTCGGCCACCGCGCGGATGTCGATCACCTCCAGCGTGGGGTTGGAGATGGTCTCGAAAAACACCGCCTTGGTCACGCCGGGCCGCACCGCGGCGCGCCACTGGTCCAGATCGGTGCCGTCGACGAACGTCACCTCGACCCCGTAGCGGCCAAGCACCTCTTCGAGGATATAAAGACACGACCCGAAGAGCGCACGCGCCGACACCACATGGTCCCCCGCGCGCAGCATCGACACCAGCGCGCCGTTCACCGCCGCCATGCCGGATGCGGCGGCGAAGGCATCCTCGGTGCCCTCCAGCGCGGCGATGCGGTCCTCGAACATGCGCACGGTGGGGTTGCCGTAGCGGGCGTAGATGAATTCATCCTCTCCCGCCTTGATGAAGCGCGCCTCGGCGGCCTCGGCGGAAGGGTAGGCGAAGCCCTGCGTCAGAAAGATCGCCTCGGCCATCTCGCCGTACTGGCTGCGGCGGACGCCTTCGTGGACCAGTTTCGTGCGCGTCTTCCAGTCTTTCGTCATCGCGGTGTCCTTCCACGCAAAAGCCCCGGACGCATCCGAGGCGCCGGGGCTGGGCTGGCCGGGGCTCCTCTTTAGCGGCTTGTTTTACGTGGCCCGCAATCCGGAAACAAAGCACCACCCTTTGCGCGATACGCCTGACGCGGGCCAAGGTCAACCGGGGTCAGGGCAGGGCGGCGCCCTCGGGCGTGTCCTGGCTGTAGAGGTTGACCCACCCCGCCCCCTGCCGCTGCCAGAGCGAGGCGACATACATCGCCTCTTCGGCCGCCTGCCCGGGCCGGGTGAACACCGCGCGATAGGCCAGCAGGCCGAGCGCGGGGCCAAGGTCCATCGCCTGCGGGGCCTCGATCCGCCAGGCGGTGACGGCAGGGCCCCGGGCCAGGGCCGCGGCATGCGCCTCGCGCCCGGCAAAGCCCGCAGGCGACAGGCCGAGGAACCCGGGCGCCAGCAGCGCCGCATCCGCCGCGGCATCGCCTGCGGCCATCGCGTGCCAGACGCGGCGTTCCATCTCCAGCAACTCGTCGCGCAGTGCCATCGGGGTCTCCGTCCTTCTGACGGCAGGATGCGGCGGGGCGGCGGGAAAGCCAAGCCCGTCATGGCCTTGCCACCCCCATGTCATCGCCCTGTTGCGCGGATCGAGGATGCTGCGGCGCAGAAAGAGGCGGCTCCGGGGGTGGGCATGGCGGTGGTGCGGATCACGGCGGGGGAGGGGGGTCCGCAGGGGCTGGCGGCCTTGGCCCCGGCGCTGGCGGGCCTGCCGGGGGGTGCGCCGGTGGCGGTGCTGGTGCATGGCTACCGCTATGCGCCCGGCCACCCGCGGGACTGCCCGCATGACGACATCCTCGCGCCCGAAGGGGCGGCCAGCTGGCCGCGGGGCCTGGGGCTGGCGGGGCAGGGCGGGCTGGCGGTCTGTTTCGGCTGGCAGGCGCGCGGCGGGCTGCATGCGGCCTATGGCCGGGCGGGGGCGGCGGGGCAGGCGCTGGCGGATCTGGTCGCCCATCTGCGGACGGTGGCGCCCGGGCAGCGGATCGCGCTGATGGGCCACAGCCTGGGCGCGCGGGTGGTGCTGTCGGCGCTGGCCGCGCTGCCCGCGGGCGCGGCGGATCTGGCGATCCTTCTGGCGCCCGCGGAACTGGCCGGGCCCGGGGCGGCGGCGCTGGCCGCACCCGCCGCGCGGGGCCTGCCGGTGATCCATGTCACCAGCGCGGAAAACGCGCTGTTCGAGCGCGGCTTCGGCCTGCTGATGGGGGCCGCGCCGATCGGGCTGGCGCCGGTGCGGCATCCGGGGTGGATCGACCTGCGGCTCGACGATCCCGCGGTGCTGGCGGCGCTGGCGCGGCTCGGCCATCCGGTGGGCCCGCGCGCCGCGCGCATCTGCCACCACAGCAGCTATACCCGCCCCGGGGCGCTGGCCCTTCAGGGCGCGCTGATCGCCGGCCGCCTTGGTCCCGGCGCGCTGCGCGACGCGCTGCCCGCAGCCGCCCCTCGCCCGCCGCGCTGGCGGCTGCCGGGTCTGGGCGGCGGGATGGGCGCGTTTTCGCGTGCCTGAGCCTTGCACCCCCCGGCCGCCGGGTGCACCCTGACGCCGCGAACCGGAGGACATGCCATGACGACCCCCATCGATCTTTACTACTGGCCCACGCCGAACGGCTGGAAGATCACCATCGCGCTGGAGGAAATGGGCCTGCCCTATGCGGTGCATCTGGTGAACATCGGTGCGGGCGAACAGTTCGCGCCCGATTTCCTGGCGATATCCCCCAACAACCGCATGCCCGCCATCGTGGACCCCGAAGGCCCCGGCGGCGCGCCGGTGTCGATCTTCGAATCCGGCGCGATTCTGCAATACCTCGCCCGCAAGACGGGGCAGTTCTACGGCGCGACGGAACGCGACCGGATCGCGGTGGACCAGTGGCTGATGTGGCAGATGGGCGGCGTCGGCCCGATGGCGGGGCAGGCGCACCATTTCCTGACCTATGCGCCGGAAATGGACCCGCCCCAGGTGCTGCCCTATGCGCAGGACCGCTACCGGCGCGAGGTCGCGCGGCTTTACGGCGTGCTGGACCGGCAACTGGCGAAGGCGGAATTCGTGGCGGGCGACTTCCTGTCGATCGCCGACATGGCGATCTGGCCCTGGGCGATGTTGTGGGAACGCCAGCAGCAGGTGCTGGATGACAAGCCCGACCTCGCCCGCTGGCTCGACGCGCTGGCCGCCCGCCCGGGGTTCCGGCGCGGTAAGGCGGTGGCAGAGGACCGCCGCCGCCAGGGCGCGATGAGCAGCGCGGAACAGAAGGTGTTGTTCCGGCAGAAGTGAGGATGCCGGGGCGGCCCTCTTTGCCCGGCTTCCGGGCTGGTGGAGGGGGCGGGCGCCTCCGGCGGGAGTATTTACGGCAAGATGAAGCGGCGTGGCCCGGTTTTCCGGCCCCGGTCCTCCCTGTCGGCCGCCGGCCCGGCGTTCGTGCCGGGGGCGCTCCGCGCGGGAGTATTTGGGAAAAGGTGAAGCCGCACCGCCGTTTCGGGAACGCGCCGCATCTTCAGGCTGGACCTAAATATCCCCGCCGGAGGCCCCCGCCCTTTCCGCCGGGCCGGACGCCGGGCGGAAGGCGCGGGCGGTGTCGGCCGGGGCCGCCCCTTCAGGCGTCGCCGTCGCGTTCCATCCCGTAGCGGCGCAGAAGCCCGCCCTGCGCCATGAAGAAACCGAACAGCGCCGCCGTCAGCCCGAAGGTCTTGAAATTCACCCAGGCGTCGGTCGACATCAGCCGCCACACCGCCTCGTTCGCCACCGCGAGCCCGGCGAAGAACAGCGCCAGCCGCCGGGTCAGGATCATCCAGCCTTCGGGGCGCAGCGGCAGCATTTCCCCCATCAGCGACGCCAGATAGGACTGCCCGCGCATCAGCCCCAGACCCAGCACCCCGGCGAAGAGCGCATAGATGATCGTGGGCTTCATCTTGAAGAAGCGTTCGTCGTTCAGCCAGACCGACATGCCGCCGAACACCACCACCAGCACCACGGTCGCCACCTGCATCCGGCTCAGCCGCCCCGTCAGCGCCCACAGCACCCCGGTGCAGGCCACCATCAGCGGAATGAAGGCCGCCGTCACCACGATGAAGCCGTCGTATTCGGTGCCGCCGATGGTGAAGACCTGATCCCGCAGCCGCAGGTAGCCGGCGAAAAACGCCGCCACCGGGCCCAGTTCCAGCGCCATCTTCACCCAGGGTTTCACGGGTC
Organism: Ruixingdingia sedimenti; assembly: GCF_031432425.1. Lineage (NCBI taxonomy): Bacteria > Pseudomonadati > Pseudomonadota > Alphaproteobacteria > Rhodobacterales > Paracoccaceae > Ruixingdingia > Ruixingdingia sedimenti. The sequence goes on from NZ_JAVKPH010000006.1 coordinate 145,495, forward strand.
TTTCCGCCATGCCGGTCATGCCTCTTCCGTCTCGCCCACCAGCGCGCGGGCGAAATCCTCGGGGTCGAAGGGTTGCAGGTCGTCGATCTGTTCGCCCACGCCGATGGCGTGGATCGGCAGGCCGAAGCGGTCGGCCAGCGCCACCAGCACGCCGCCCCGTGCCGTGCCGTCGAGTTTGGTCATCACCAGGCCCGACACATCCGCGATCTTGCGGAAGATCTCCACCTGGCTGAGCGCGTTCTGGCCGGTGGTGGCGTCCAGCACCAGCAGGGTGTTGTGCGGCGCGGTCGCGTCGCGCTTGCGCAGCACGCGGACGATCTTGGCCAGTTCCTCCATCAGGTCGGCGCGGTTCTGCAACCGGCCCGCAGTGTCGATCATCAGCAGGTCCGCGCCCTCGGCCTGCGCCTTGGCCAGTGCGTCATAGGCAAGGCTCGCGGGGTCGGACCCCTCGGGGGCGGTCAGCACCGGCACGCCCGCGCGCTGGCCCCAGACCTGCAACTGTTCCACCGCCGCGGCGCGGAAGGTGTCGCCGGCGGCGATCACCACCGACTTGCCGGCGGCGCGGAACTGGCTGGCGAGCTTGCCGATCGTCGTCGTCTTGCCCGATCCGTTGACGCCCACCACCAGCACCACCTGCGGCTTTTTCGCGTAAAGCGGCAGCGGCCGGGCCACGGGGTCCATGATGCGGGCGATCTCTGCCGCCAGCGCGGCGCGGATTTCCCGTGCGCTGACGCGGCGGCCGAACCGGCCCTCGGCGATATTGGCGGTGACGCGGGCGGCGGTTTCCACGCCCATGTCGGCGCGGATCAGCAGGTCCTCCAGCTCCTCCAGCATCGCGTCGTCCAGCACGCGGCGGCTTTCCTCGCGCCCGATCAGGCGCGACAGCATGCCGCCGGGCGCGGGCGCGGCGGGGGCCTCTGCCACGGGGGCATCCGCCGGGGCCTCGGCCACCAGATCGTCCAGCCCCTCGCCGATCTTCGACGAGGATTTGAACATCCGATCCTTGAGCTTCTTGAAGAAGGACATCCCCACCCCGCGCTGGCCACAGCTTTCAGCTAATGCATGTACGCCCCGGATGAAAGCCCCGCCCCCATTCGCCGCAGGTGCGGGGCGGTGATTTCGGCGCCGGGGGCGGCTATTCTGGCGCCATGAGCCGCCCTGCCCCGATTCCCGCCCCCTCCGGCGCTCCGCCCGCTGCGATGCGCGCCTTCGCCGCCGCGACGCTGGCGCCGGTGGTGTTGCTGGGGCTCGGCATCCTCTTCGGCGGGCCATGGGCGGCGGGGGCGCTGGTCTACATGACGGTGCTGTCCTTCACGCTGGACCGCCTGATCGCCCGCGCCCTGCCCGAGGCGCCGGAGGGGGCGGAGTTTCCGGCCGCCGACGCGCTGTCGGCGGTGCTGGCGCTGGCCCATCTGGCGCTGGTGCCCGCCGTGGTCTGGGCTGTGGCGGGCGACAGCGGGTTGTCGGGCGCGGCGCGGGTGGCGCTGGCGGCGGGGGCGGGGCTGTGGTTCGGGCAGGTGTCGAATTCGAACGCGCACGAACTGATCCACCGGAGCGACCGGCGGCTCTACCGGCTCGGGGTGGCGGTCTATGTCTCGCTGCTTTACGGCCAGCACGTCTCGGCCCACCGGCTGGTGCACCACCGCCATGTGGCGACGGATGCCGACCCCAATAGCGCCCGGCGGGGCGAAAGCTTCTACGCCTTCGCGGCCCGCGCCTGGCCGGCGGAGTTCCGCGCCGGACGGGCGGCGGAAAGCGCGCTGCGCAAGGGGCGGGGGCTGCATCCCTATGCGGTCTACCTCGGGGGCGCGGCGCTGTGGGTCGCGGGGATCGCCTGGGCCTTCGGCTGGCGGGGCCTGCTGGTCTATCTGGCGCTGGCGGCCTATGCGCAGGCGCAACTGCTGCTGTCGGATTACGTCCAGCACTACGGGCTGCGCCGCGCACTGCTGCCCTCGGGGCGGTTCGAGCCCGTGGGGCCCGGCCACAGCTGGGACGCGCGGCCCCCCTTCACCGCGGCGCTGATGCTGAACGCGCCGCGCCATGCCGACCACCACGCCCATCCCGCGCGCCCCTATCCCGCGCTGCGCCTGCCCGCGGGCGCGGCGGTGCTGCCCCACGGCCTGCCGGTGATGGCGGTGCTGGCGCTGGCGCCGCCGGTCTGGTTCCGGCTGATGGACCGGCGGCTCGACCGGCTCGCGCGCGCGGTGCCGCAGCCGTGAATGGCCCGGCGCCGCGGTTTCTGGCAGCCTGCCGCCCGACGGAGGTGACGCGATGAAACCCTTGGCCCCGATCCTTGCCCTTCTGGGGCTGGCTGTCCCCGCCGGGGCCGAAACCCCGCTGGACGGACCGGCCTTCGAGGCGCGGGTGACGGGCCGCACACTCGCCTATGCGCAGGACGGCATGGCCTACGGGGCCGAACAATACCTGCCCGGGCGCCGCGTGGTCTGGGCCTTCGCCGGGCAACCCTGCCAGTATGGCCGCTGGTACGAAGCCGCCCCGGCCCGGATCTGCTTTGTCTACGACACCGACCCCACGCCGCAATGCTGGCAGTTCTTCGACCGCCCCGGCGGGCTGACGGCGGTGTTCGAGGGCGGAGGCACCCAGCCCCTGACAGAGGTCGGCGACATCGACGGCCCGCTTGCCTGCCCCGGCCCGCAGGTCGGGGTGTAACGCCCGCTGTGTGGCCCGGTTGAGAGTGCGGGAGCCTCCGGCGGGGATATTTAAGGACAGAAAGTGAGGAAGGCCGGGTCTTGTGGACCTCCTTGTTCATTTTCTGTCTTTAAATATCCCGGGGTCCGGGGCAGCGCCCCGGTGCTATCCGCAGGCCCGGGCATGGCGTCAGAACAGATCGCCCTGCGCCGGGGGCGGGCCGCCCTTCGGCTTGCGCGCCGCCGGGCGGGCGGGGGGGCCGAGGGGCAGGCGGCCGTCGTGGAACTCGATCTCCAGCGCGCCGGCCGCCTCGGCCGCCGCGCGGCTGGTGACGACCGCGCCGTCGCCGCGCACCACCGCATAGCCGCGCCGCAGGGTTTCGGCATAGCCGAGCGTCTGGCGCAGGCGGTCGCGCGCCTCCAGCCGTTCGCGCAGCGCGGCGAGGCGGGCGGGGGGCGCGGCGTCCAGCCGGGTGGCGAGGCCGGTCAGCGCGCCGCGCTGTTGCGCCGTGCGGTGGCCGTGGCTGGCGAGCGTCGCCGCCAGCCGGTCGGAAAGGCCCGCCAGCGCCAGCCGCTGGCGTTCCACCCGCTGGTCCGCCGCGCGGGCGAGCCGCGCCCCGGTCTCAAGGCCCCGGCGCCCGGCCTGATCCAGCGTCTGCGCCAGAAGCCGCGGCCGGATCGCCGCCGCCAGTTCCGTCAGCCGCGCGCGTTTCTTCGCCACAGGGGCCGCCAGCGCCGCCGGCAGCCGTTCGCCCCAAAGATCGAGCCGCTGGCGCGCCGGTTCGGTCAGCCGTTCGGCCCGGGGCAGGGCGCGCGCCAGATCGCCCGCCCGCTGCCGCCGCTGCGCCAGCCCCTGCACCAGCGCCCGCAACAGCCGCGCGCCAAGCGTATCGGCCTGCGCCAGCAGGTCCATCCGCACCGGCACCGCCATTTCCGCCGCCGCCGTGGGCGTCGGCGCGCGGCGGTCGGCGGCATGGTCGATCAGCGTCGTGTCGGTTTCATGCCCCACGGCGGAAATCAGCGGGATGCGGCTTTCGGCGGCGGCGCGCACCACCGCTTCCTCGTTGAAGCCCCACAGATCCTCGATCGACCCGCCGCCGCGCGCCACGATCAGCACATCGGGCCGCGGCACCGGCCCGCCGGGCGCAATGGCGTTGAAGCCGCGGATGGCGGCCGCGACCTCTGCCGCGCATTTCTCGCCCTGCACCGCCACCGGCCAGATCAGCACATGGCGGGGAAAGCGGTCCGCCAGCCGGTGCAGGATGTCGCGGATGACGGCGCCCGAGGGCGAGGTGACGACCCCGATCACCTGCGGCAGGAACGGGATCGGCTTCTTGCGCGCCGGATCGAACAGCCCTTCGGCGGCCAGCGCGGCGCGGCGCTTTTCCAGCATCGCCATCAGCGCGCCGAGCCCCGCGGGCGCAAGATCGTCCACGATCAGCTGGTATTTCGACTGGCCCGGGAAGGTGGTCATGCGGCCGGTCGCGATCACCTCCATCCCTTCCTCGGGGCGGATCTGCAACCGCGCGGCCTGCCCCTTCCAGGTGATCGCGGCGATGACGGCGCCGGAATCCTTGAGGTCGAAGTAAAGATGCCCCGACGCCGGGCGGCTGACGCGCCCCACCTCGCCGCGCACGCGGATGCGGCCGAATTCGCCCTCGATCACCCGTTTCACCGCGCCGGACAGTTCCGACACGGTATATTCGGGGGCATTGCCCGGGCGGGGGTCTTCGAACAGGTCGGACATGGACGCTCGCTTGTGATCCGGCGGGAGTGACCTTAGAACGCGGGCGAGGCGAGGCCAAGCGGGGGCGGCGATGAACATCCTGATACTGGGCGGCGGCGGGCGCGAACATGCGCTGGCCTGGGCGATCCGGCAGAACCCGAAATGCGACCGGCTGATCGTCGCGCCCGGCAATGCGGGGATTGCGCTGCTGGCCGAATGCGCGGCGCTGGATGTGCTCGATCCCGCGGCGGTGGTGGCCTTCTGCGAGGCCGAGGCGGTGGATTTCGTCGTGATCGGGCCCGAGGCGCCCCTGGCCGCGGGTGTGGCCGATGCGCTGGCGGCGGCGGGGGTGCTGGCCTTCGGGCCGTCCGCCGCGGCGGCGCGGCTGGAGGCGTCGAAAGCCTTCACCAAGGAAATCTGCGACGCCTGCGGCGCGCCGACCGCCGCCTGGGCCCGGTTCGACGCCGCCGAACCCGCGCGGGCCTATATCCGCGAAAAGGGCGCGCCGATCGTGGTCAAGGCCGATGGCCTTGCCGCGGGCAAGGGCGTGATCGTGGCGATGACCGAGGCCGAGGCGCTGGACGCGGTGGACGAGATGTTCGGGGGCGCCTTCGGGGCCGCCGGCGCCGAGGTGGTGATCGAGGAATTCATGGCCGGCGAGGAGGCGAGCTTTTTCGTCCTCTGCGACGGCACCTCGGTCCTGCCCGTGGGCACGGCGCAGGACCACAAGCGCGTGGGCGACGGTGATACCGGGCCGAACACGGGGGGCATGGGCGCCTATTCCCCCGCGCCGGTGCTGACCGATGCCATCGCCCGGCAGGCGCTGGAAGACATCGTCAAGCCCACCGTGGCCGAAATGGCGCGGCGCGGCACGCCCTATTGCGGTGTCCTCTATGCCGGGCTGATGATCGAGGGGGGCCGCGCGCGGCTGGTGGAATACAACGTCCGCTTCGGCGACCCGGAATGTCAGGTGCTGATGATGCGGCTCGGCGCACAGGCGCTGGACCTGCTGCTCGCCTGTGCCGAGGGGCGGTTGGCGGGCGCGGGGGTGAACTGGGCCGACGACCACGCGCTGACGGTGGTGATGGCGGCGCAGGGTTATCCGGGGGATTACGCCAGGGGCTCGGTGATCCGGGGGCTGGATGCGCTGCCGGCGGACAGCGCCAACATGGTCTTCCACGCCGGCACCGCGGCGCGCGACGGGCAGGTGGTGGCCAATGGCGGGCGGGTGCTGAACGTCACCGCGCGGGGCGCCACGCTGGCCGAGGCGCAGGCCCGCGCCTATGCGATGGTGGACCGGATCGACTGGCCCGAAGGCTTCTGCCGCCGCGACATCGGCTGGCGCGCGCTCTGATCGCCGGGCTCTTGCCCTGCCGCTGGCCCGGGGGCGAGGGCAGGGGCCTCCGGCGGGAGTATTTCAGGGCAAGATGAAGCCACGCGCGCCCTCACCGGGGGGCGTGACCTGTTCATTTTCTGTCCATAAATATCCCCGCCGGAGGCCGCTGCGTCCTCCATCGGGCCAGCGGCCGGGGTGGGGCGCTGCGATCAGATCTGGCGTTCGGGCAGGTGCAGCACCAGCCCGTCCAGCGCCTCCGTCACCTTGATCTGGCACGTCAGGCGCGAGTGTTTCGGGTCCGGCTGCCAGGCGAAATCCAGCATGTCGGCCTCCATCGCATCCGCCGGCGGCAGGCGGTCGAGCCATTCGGGCGCGACATAGGCGTGGCAGGTGGAACAGGCGCAGGCGCCGCCGCAATCGGCCTCGATCCCCGGCACGCCGTTGTCGCGCGCGCCCTCCATCGCGGTCATGCCGTTCGGCACCTCGATTTCATGCCGGCGTCCGTTGTGTTCGATATAGGTGATTTTCGCCATGACTGCCTGCCCGGGTTGCCTTGTCGGTGTTGCCTTGCCGTTCCGGGCCCGGCATACGCCACCGGGGCCGGATTCGCCAGTGCCGGGCGGGCGGGGTTTCGCCGCGCCGCGGCTGCGGTTATGGTGGCGCCCGGCCCCCCGGGGCCGGATCCAGGGCAGGACCAAGGGCAGGATGATCCCGCTTCGCATCATCATGGTGGGCGCGCTGGCGCTGGCGGGCTGTACGCCCGCGGTTCCGCCGCCGGGGGACGGCACGCTGGCCGCCGCGCTGGCCACCGCCGCGCCCGAGCCCGCGCCGGGCGAATGCTGGCATGCCGAGGTGCTGCCCGCCCTTTTCGAGACCGTGACGGAACAGGTGGTCGTCCCCGCCGCGAACGGCGCCCCCGCCAGCGTGCGGACCGAGACGCACCAGCGCATGGTCCGCCCCCGGCGCGAGGTCTGGTTCCGCGTGGTCTGCCCGGCGCAGGGCGCGGGCACGCCGGATTTCACCGCCACGCTGCAACGGGCGCTGAAGGCGCGCGGGGTCTATGCCGCGCCGGTGACGGGGGTGATGGACGGCGAAACCCGCGCCGCGATCCGCCGCTGGCAGGCGGCGCGCGGGCTCGACAGCGACGAGATGTCGCTGGAAGGCGCGCGGGTTCTGGGGATCGTGCCGGGCGGGTTCAAATGAAAGGGGCGCCCGGCGGGGCGCCCCTTCGCATCGCTCAGGCCCGGAGGGCGGTCATTCCACCGACAGCGCCATGAACCGCGGGTCGCCCCCGCGCCGCACCAGAAGCAGCAGCGACTTGCGCCCCTCTTCCTTCGCCTCGTCGATGCGGGCCTTGAGGTCGGCGGGCGTCGCCACCTTCTGCTGCGCCACCTCGGTGATCACGTCGCCCGGGCGCAGGCCCTTGGCATAGGCCTCGGCGCTTTCGTCGACCCCGGTCACCAGCAGCCCTTCGGTGCCCGCGGCAAGGCCGAGCTGTTCCAGATCCTCTGCCGCCAGCCGGCGCACCGTCAGCCCCAGAAGCGACTGTTCGGAAGGTGCTGCATCCGGCGCGGCGCCGGGGGCGGTGTCGGATTCGCCCTCTGCCGTCTCGCGCCGGCCGAGGGTCACGGTCAGGGTGGTGGTCTTGCCCTCGCGCAGGACCACGACGCGCACGCCCTTGCCCACCTCTGCATCCGCGACGCGGCGCACCAGTTCGCGCGTGTCGGCCACATCGGCGCCGTCGAAGCTGATGATCACATCGCCCGCCTGCATGCCCGCCTCGGCGGCGGGGCCCGTAGGCACGTCGGTGACCAGCGCGCCCTTGGCGGCGGGCAGGCCCATCGCCTCGGCCACGTCCGGGGTCACGTCCTGGATACGCACGCCAAGCCAGCCGCGCCGCGTTTCGCCGAAGTCGCGCAGCTGCGCGACCACCTTGGACACCACGTTCGAGGCCATCGCGAAACCGATCCCGATGGAGCCGCCGTTGGGCGACAGGATCGCGGTGTTCACGCCCACGACCTGCCCGTCCATGTTGAACAAGGGGCCGCCGGAATTGCCGCGGTTGATCGCCGCGTCGGTTTGCAGATAGTCGTCATAGGTGCCCGAAAGCGTCCGCCCCCGCGCCGACACGATCCCGGCAGAGACCGAGAACCCCTGGCCGAGCGGGTTGCCCATCGCCATCACCCAGTCGCCCACGCGCGCGGCGTTGCTGTCGCCGAAGGGCACATGCGCCAGCGGGGTTTCGCTTTCGACCTTCAGCAGCGCGATATCGGTCTTGGGATCGGTGCCGACCACCTTGGCCTTGAGCCGGTTGCCGCCGAAGAATTCCACCTCGATCTCGTCGGCGCCCTCGATGACGTGGTTGTTGGTGACGATGAACCCGTCCTCGGAAATCACGAACCCCGAGCCGAGCGCCTGCCCGCGGCGCGGGGCCGGTTCGCCCCGGTTGTTGCGGTCGAGGAAGTCGCGGAACAGGTCCTCGAAGGGCGATCCCTCGGGCACCAGCGGGCTTTCGTCGGTGCGCGCGGGGATGGTGGTGGAGGTCGTGATGTTCACCACCGCCGGGCTTACCTTGTCGGCGAGGTCGGCGAAACTGTCGGGCCGCGCGGCGGCGGCCACCGCCTGCGTCAGCACCAGCGCCAGCGCAAGCAGCAGGCCCCAGAACCAGCGCGCGGCCTCTGCCGTGCCGGGGCCGGCGCGGCCGGTCAGGGTGAGTGCCCTTGACTGCATGGAAATCCCTCCATCGGTAGGTCGGCCCGCAAGCGGCAGGCCCGGATGATGCCCAGACAATGGGCAAGGCGGCGGCACAATGCAAACGGCGCAACGAAGTCTCAAAGGGATGTGATGCGCGCGGATGAGTTCGTGTGCGGGGCCCGGGGGTGCGGGCGGGTCAGACCGCGCCGCGGGCCAGCCAGACCAGCACCACGCCCGCGGCCAGCATCGCAAGGCCGATGGCGCGGCGGCGGTCGCGCGGCATGCGCGCGATCACCGCCACCACATCTTCCAGCCGCGAGGGCGCCAACGCGAAGGCCAGCCCCTCGATCACCAGCACCAGCCCGATCGCCAGCGCCAGCAGGCTCATTCCCCGCTGCCGTCGCTGCGCAGGTAGTCGAAGAAGGTGCTGTCGGGTTGCAGCACGATCGACGAATTCTCGCCCTTGAGTGCGCGCTGATACGAGGTCAGCGAGCGGGTGAAGGCGAAGAATTCCGGGTCGCGGCCGAAGGCTTCGGCATAGATCCGGTTGCGTTCGGCATCGGCCTCGCCGCGGATCACCTCTGCCTGCCGGCGGGCGTCCGAGGTCAGTTCCACCACCGTCCGGTCGGCCGCCGCGCGCACGCGCTGCGCGGCCTCGCCGCCGCGGGCGATTTCGTCCGCCGCCTCGCGTTCGCGTTCGGCGCGCATGCGGGCGAAGGTCGCGGCAAGGTTCTGGTCGGGCAGGTCGGTGCGGGTCAGCCGCACGTCGATGACCTCGACGCCGAGCGCCGCCGCCTCGCGCCGGGCGATGTCGCGGATGCGGTTCATCAGCCCCGTCCGGTCCTCGGACAGCACCGCGTTCGAGGGCACGCCGCCGAGGATCTCGCGGATGGCGGCGTTCAGGATGCGTTCCAGCCGGATCTGCGCGGCACTGATGCCCTGTGCGCCCACGGCCTCGCGGAACTCCACCAGATTGGCGATGCGCCAGCGCGCGAAGGCATCGACGACAAGCCGGCGGTCGTCGAGCGGCGTGATCTCGGCCGGCTGGGTGAAGAGCCCCAAGATCCGGCCGTCATAGGTGACGACTTCCTGGATGAGCGGGATCTTGAAGCCGAGCCCCGGTTCTTCCTTGACCTGTTTCACCTGGCCGAATTGCAGCACCAGCGCCTTTTCGCGTTCGTCCACGATGAAGATCGACGACAGCACACCGGCGATGACGATGGCGAGGACGGGCAGGATGATCGCACTGCGTTTCATCAGTTGGTCCCCCTGCTGGTCTGGCCGCCCGTCTGGCTCCCGGTCTGGCCGCGCGTCAATTCGTTCAGCGGCAGATAGGGCACCACGCCCGAACCGCCCGCCTGGCCCGAAACGCCGTCGAGGATGACCTTGTTCATGCCGCCCAGAACATCCTCCATCGTTTCCAGATACATCCGCCGCCGGGTGACGTCGGGGGCCTTCACATATTCCTCATAGACGGCAAGGAAGCGGCTCGCCTCGCCCTGGGCCGCGTTCACGACCTCTGCCCGGTAGGCTTCGGACTGTTCCAGCAGCCGCGCGGCCTCGCCGCGGGCGCCGGCGGTGACGCGGTTGGCATAGGCGTCGGCCTCTTTTTCCAGCCGGTCGCGTTCCTGCTGCGCCGCCTGCACCTCGCGGAAGCTGTCGATGACCTCGCGCGGCGGGTCGGCGCGGTCGAGGTTGATACGGACCACGTTGATCCCCGACTGATAGCTGTCGAGCGTGGACTGGATCGCCGTGCGCAGGTCGGCCGCGATGACGCCGCGGTCGCGGTTCAGCACGGGGGCCAGTTCGGAGCGCGCGATGATGTCGCGCATCGCCGATTCCGCCACCGCGCGGATCGTGTCGACCGGATCGGCAAGGTTGAACAGGAATTTGTCGGGGTCGGCGATGTTCCAGACCACCTGGAATTCTATATCCACGATGTTCTGGTCGCGCGTCAGCATCAGCCCGGTGTCCTGCGGGCCGTTGCGGCCGGTGCCGATGTCGGTGTTCCGTTCGCCCGTCACCTGCACGATTTCGGCAGTGACCAGCGGCCAGGGGGCGAAGTTCAGGCCCGGGTTGCCGATGCCGGAAAACTCGCCCAGGAACAGTTCGACCGAACGTTCCTCGGGCTTGACGGTGTAGAAGGACATGAAGCCCCACAGCACCGCCACCGCCAGCGCGCCCAGCACCAGCCCCTGGCGGGTGAAGATGGGCGAGGGCCCGCCCCCGCCGTTGCCCGTGCCGCGCCCGCCGCCGTTGCCGCGCCCGCCCATCAGCACGCGCAGCTGTTCCTGGCCCTTCTTCATCAACTCGTCGATCTCGGGGATCTGTGGCCCTTCCGGGCGGCGCCCGCCGCCCCCCGGTCCGCGATTGCCGCCGCGGTCGTCGTTGCCGCCGCCGCCCGAACCTCCACCCCAGGGTCCGCCTGTTCCCGCCATTAACCTATCCCTTGTCGTTTTCCTTGTCGCTAACTGGTGATTTCCGGGCGGAAATCAAGCATTACCAGCCACGCACGGGGGTTTTCATTGTCACCAGTTCTTCCGCGATGGTGGGATGCACCGCCACGGTTCGGTCGAAATCCTCTTTGGTGGCGCCCATGCGGATCGCCACCGCCGCCAGCTGGATCATCTCGCCCGCGCCCGGGCCGACGATATGGCAGCCGAGCACCCGGCGCGAGTCCTTCGCGACGATCAGTTTCATCAGCACCCTGTCCTGCCGCCCGGCGAACAGCGTCTGCATCGGGCGGAAGGTGGCGGTATAGACCTCGGCGGGCCCATGGTCGCGCGCGGCTTCCTCGGTCATCCCGATGGTGCCGAGTTCGGGTTGCGTGAACACCGCCGAGGGCACGATGTCGTGATCCGCCTGCGTGGGCCTGCCCTTGAACACCGTTTCGGAAAACGCCTGCCCCTCGCGGATCGCCACGGGGGTCAGGTTGATGCGGTCGGTCACGTCGCCCACGGCATAGATCGAGGGCACGGCGGTCTGGCTGTAGCCGTCCACGACGATCTCGCCTTTCGCGCCGATCTCGACCCCCAGCCGTTCCAGCCCGAGGCCCGCCGAATTCGGCCGTCGCCCGGTGGCGTAGAGAACGAGGCCGTACACGTCCGCCGTGCCGTCCGTCGCCACGGCGCGGATGCCCTGCGGGGTCTTTTCCAGCCGTTCCACATCGGTGTTGCAGCGGATCGCCACGCCGTTCGCGCGCATGGCGTCGGCGACATGGCGGCGCGCCTCGTCGTCGAAGCCGCGCAGGATTTCTTCGCCCCGGTAGTATTGCGTGGTCTGAACCCCCAGTCCGTTGAGGATGCAGGCGAATTCCGACGCGATGAAGCCCCCGCCGACGATCAGCGCACGGTCGGGCAGGGCGGGCAGCGAGAAGATCTCGTTCGAGGTGACGGCCAGATCCGCCCCCGGGATGTCGGGCACGAAGGGCCGCCCGCCGGTGGCGATCAGGATATGTTTGGCGGTCAGGGCCGTGCCGTCCGCCAGCCGCACGGTATGCGCATCCTCCACCACCGCGCGGCTGTCGTGGGTGGTGACGCCCGCGTTTTTCAGCGTGCCCCGATAGGCGTTTTCCAGCCGCGTCAGTTCCGCCGCCAGCGCGGTGCGGAAATGGCCCCAGTCGAACCCGCCCGCCTGCGCCTGCCAGCCATAGGCGCGCGCATCCGCGATCTGGCCGGGATAGGCCGATGCATAGACCATCAGCTTTTTCGGCACGCAGCCGCGGATCACGCAGGTGCCGCCCATGCGGTATTCCTCGGCCAGGCCCACGCGCGCGCCGCCCTCTGCGGCCGCGATGCGCGCCGCGCGCACCCCGCCCGATCCGCCGCCGATGACGAAAAGGTCATAGTCGAACGTCATCCGCTCAGTCCCCGAGATCGGCGAAGATGTTGTCGGTATCGGCGAATTCCACCCGGTCCTGTTCCACCGTGCCGGCGTTGATGTCGCGCACCTCGACCCGGCCGTCGCCATGGCCGATCACCACGATGTCGCAGATGTCGATGAAAAGCCCGTTTTCCACCACGCCCGGGATCTGGTTGACCACCAGCGACAATTGCCGCGGGTTGCCGATCCGGCCCAGATGCAGGTCGACGATATAATTGCCCTCGTCGGTGACGAAGGGCCGTTCGCCGTTCATGCGCAGCGTCACGTCGCGGCCCAGAACCTCGAGGCTGACCAGCGTTTCCTCGATCAGCGCCTTGGTGGTCTGCCAGCCGAAGGGGATCACCTCCAGCGGCAGGGGAAAGCCGCCAAGCTGCGCCACCTCTTTCGCCGTGTCGGCGATGACGATCATCCGGTCCGATGCGGTGGCGACGATCTTTTCCTGCAACAGCGCCCCGCCGCCGCCCTTGATCAGCGCGAGGTCGTGGTCGAATTCGTCTGCCCCGTCGATGGTCAGGTCGAGCCAGCGCGCCTCGTCCAGGCTGGTGATCGGGATGCCCAACTGCCGCGCCAGCCCCGCCGTGCGGCTGGATGTCGGCACGCCGGTGACGCGCAAACCTTCCTCGCGCATGCGTTCGGCAAGGCAGCGCACCATCCACGCCGCGGTCGACCCGGTGCCGAGCCCGACGCGCATGCCGTCCTCGATGAACTCGACAGCGCGTTTCGCGGCTACGAACTTCGCCTTGTCGATGGGGGAAAGGTCAGCGGCCATGGGCTCCTCCGGTCGGGGTCTGGCAAGGTTATAGGGAAAGCCCCGCCGGGGCGCGAGGGGGAATCGCCCCGCAGGCGCAGGGCGGCAAGGGGGCGGGGCAGGGCAAACAGCGCCGCAAGCAATAGCAGGGTCATCATCATGATCATCACGGGTTCCCTTTTCGTTCGCGTCACCCTCGCGCAAAGCCGTTAACAGGGCGTAAACCGCGGCGATTTGCCCCGCCCGCGGGTCCATGCTAGGCGGCCCATAGGTCGGGGCGCGCCCGACTCCGGTCCCCGCCGCAGGAGAAGGCCATGCACCAACACCGCATCCTGCCCGGCGTCGGGCTCATGCTGGCTTTCTGCGCGCTGGCGCCGCTGCTGGACGTGCATGCCAAGCTTGCTTCCGACGCGATCCCGGTGGGGCAGATCACCTTCGCGCGGTTCGCGGTGCAGGGCGCGCTGATGCTGCCCGTCGTGCTGCTGATGCGCCTGGGCTGGGGGATGAGCCCGCGGCAGATGGGGATGGTGGCGCTGCGGGCGCTGTTCCTGCTGCTGGCGACCTATGGTTTCGTCGCCGCCATCGCGGTGATGCCGATCGCCGACGCGCTGGCCATCGCCTTTGTCGAGCCTTTCATCGTGCTGCTGCTCGGCTGGCTCGTGTTCGGCGAAAAGGTGGGGCCGCGGCGCATCGCGGCCTCGGCGGTGGGGTTCGCGGGGGCGCTTCTGGTGATCCAGCCCTCGTTCGTGGCGTTCGGGGCGGCGGCGTTCTATCCCCTCGGCACGGCGGTGGCCTTTGCCTGCTACATGCTGATCACGCGGCACATGTCGCTTTATTTCCATCCGGTGACGATGCAGATGCAGACCTCGGTCGCCGGCGTGCTGCTGTGCCTGCCGGTGCTGGTCTGGGCCGAGGGCACGGGGATCGCCGCGCTCGATCCGGTGATGCCGCAGGGGATCTACTGGCTGTGGCTGTTCGGCGTGGGGTTCTGGGCGACGCTGGCGCATATGGCGATCACCTATGCGTTGCAGCTTGCGCCCTCGTCCACGCTGGTGCCGCTGCACTATCTGGAAATGGTGTCGGCGGTCACGTTCGGCTATCTGGTGTTCGGCGATTTCCCGAACCTGCTGACCTGGGCGGGGATCGCGACCATCGTCGCCTCGGGCCTCTACATCATCCACCGCGAGCGTCTGGCGGCCAGGCATCCGCCGCTCGCAGTCCCGCCAGCGCCGCCGCCAGCCGGGCCCGCGGCAGGATGACCAGCATCCGCGGCGCGTCGAACCGCAGCCGCACCGCCCCCTCCGCCACCCGGTTCGAGGTGCCGATGGTGCCCGCGGGGGCGAAGGCCAGCCCCTCGATGGGCCAGCGCAGCCCCTCGCTTTGCCCCTGAACCGGGCCGAGCGGGAACAGCGACAGCCGCCCCCCCGGCGGCAGGTCGAGCCGCAGGTCCGGCGGGGCGAGGAAGGCCACGTCGTGCCCCGACAGGATCAGGCAGCGCCGCCCCGGGTGCCGCGCCAGCGTGTTCAGCGCCGCCAGCCCGTGATCCATCCGCGCCCCCGAAAACCCGAGGCCGAGGATGAACGGCGCCTCGACCGACCGCAGCGCCTTGTCGAAATCGGTCGTGTCCTGTTCGGGCAGGTGGTGCAGCCGGTCGGCCAGCGCCGCGCGCGCCATCGGCGTGATCGAATCGAAATCCCCGATCACCGCCTGCGGCAGGTGCCCAAGGCGCAACAGCCGGTCCGCCCCGCCATCGGCCGCCACCAGCAAGGGGGCGATCGCCAGCGCCTCGGCCAGTACGCGCGCCGACAGGGGGGCGCCGCCGACCAGTGTGATGCCATCTTGTGATCTCAGAAGGGGTTCCTGCATGGCCGATGACATGGCAATTAAGGCAGGGGAACACAATCGGGGCCATAATCAATCCTTCAAATTACCCTGATCCAATCACGGAATCGGCGTGGCGGATGGTAATTTGAGGGGAACGAGTTTTGCAGAAGGCGAACGTTTCATGGTCGGTCCGAGCAAGATCCTGACGGTATCCTACGGCACCTTTTCCTGCACGCTGGAAGGGTTCGACGAGCCGTTCAACACCATGAAGGCGATCGCGGAATACTTCCGCGACCTTGCGGCGGAAGACCGTTACTTCGGCGCGGAACCGCCGCAGCCGGATGCGGCGATGCTGCACCGCATCGCGGAACGAGAGATCCAGCGCCGGGTGGAGGCCAAGGTGCAGGACAACGGCGTGCTGCTGCGGGCGGGCGAGGCAGAGGCGCCCGCCCCGGCGGCTGCGCCGGTCGCGCCTGAGGTGACGGCGGCAGTGGCCGCCCCCGCGCCCGAGGCCGCGCCGCCCGTCGCCCCGGTTGCCCCGGTTGCCGCGCCGGTCGCGGCCTTCGCGCCGCCGCAGGCCGCCCCCGCTGTCCCGCAGCCCCCGCGCGCGCAGCCGCAGGTGATCACCCCCGAACCCGGGCAGGTCGAGGAAAGCGTGGCCGCCAAGCTCGCCCGCATCCGCGCGGCGGTGGACCGTTCGCGCGCGGCCCCGCCGCTGGCCGCGGCCATCGACGAGGCGGAGGATGCGGTGGACATCCCGCTGACTGCCCCCGCTTTCGCCGCCGAGCCCGAACCCGTCGCCCCGCCGCCGGAACCCGCCGCCGCGGTGCTGGCCGCCGATCTGGCGGAACTGGACGAGGATCTGCTCGCCCCCGAACCCGCGCCGCAGGTAGAGGAGCCCGCCGAACACCCCGCCGTGGCGGAAGAGGGAGCGGTGGAGGAACCCTTGCCGGTGACGGTCGCGGCAGAGCCCGCCGAAGACCCCCTGCCGGAGATCGCGGCCGAAGCCATCGAAGAGACCACGATGGAGGCCGCGGCCGAGGTCGAAGCCATCCAAGCCCCCGACCTCGCCCCCCAGTACGATGCGCCCGCCGACCTTGCAGCCGAAACGGCCGTGGCCGAGGTGGAGCCGGTGGCAGAGGAACCGGCGCCTCTGCGCGACGCGGAACCTGTGGCGGAGGCCGAGGCCGAACCCGATCTGGCCGCGCTGCTCGACACCCTTGCCGGCGCCGAAGCTGCTGTGGGCGAGGCGGAGATCGCAGTGGAGCCGGTGGCGGAGCCCGATCTGGCCGCATTGCTGGACACGCTCGCCGGGGCCGAAGTTGCTGCGGACGCGGCGGAGGTTGGGGCCGAACCGGCGGCGGAAGCCGAGGCGGAGCCCGATCTGGCTGCACTGCTCGACACCCTCGCCGGGGCCGAGGCTGCTGCGGAGGTGGCGGAGGTTGTGGCCGAACCGGCGGCGGAAGCCGAGGCCGAGCCTGATCTGGCCGCGCTGCTCGATACTCTCGCGGGTGCCGGGATGTCCGTGGGCGAGGCCGAATCCGTGGCGCAAGCCGAAGGGGAACCCGACCTGGGGGCGTTGCTCGACACCCTGCGCGGGGCGGGGGCCGAGCCGGTTGTCGAGGCCGTTGCGGTGGAGGCTGCCGAAGCACCCGCCGAGGAAGAGCCTGCCGAACCGCAGCTGTCGGTGGAACCGGACGGGGGGGAGGAGCCTGCCTCCGAACCCGCGCAGGCCGAGGCTGCGCAGGCCGTGACCGAACCCGCCGAGGCGCAGGATGCGCCGGTGCAGCCGGTACGGGCCCGGGTCATCAAGGTGCGGCGTCTGGGGCGGCCGGCAGAGGCGGAGCCCGCGCCCGAAACGCTGGTTGACGAGGCCCTGTCGCCCGAACCCGCCCCCATGCCCGACCCCGAATCCGTCGTCGCGCTGTCGCCCGAGGCAGAGGCCGAACTGGCGCGCGAACTGGCGGAACTGGAACGCGAGATGGAGGCGGCGCATGACGACGCCGCGTCGCTGCCCGACGCGGCCGCGGCCGCGCTGGCCCGGGCGCTCGACGTGGACGAACCGCCCGCGGCCCTGTCGGAACCCGAGTCGATGTCCGAGTCCGGGCCCGTAGCCCCGGCCCGACCCGAACCGCGGCGTGCGGTGCTGGAGGCGTCGGAAGATGGCGATGCGGCGGTGTCGCGGCTGATGCGGGCGGCGGAAACGCAGTTCGAGGACCCCGAAAGCCGCCGCCGCGCCGCGACCATTGCGCATCTGAAGGCCGCCGTGGCCGTCACCCAGGCCGAACGCAGCGCGGGCGGGCAGGGGGCGGGCGTGAAGCGCGTCGACCCCTACCGCGAGGATCTGGCCCAGGTGGTGCGCCCGCGCCGCCCGGAAATCGCCCCCGGCCCGCGCCCGCGCCCGGTGCAGGCGACCCGCATCCCGCCGCTGGTGCTGGTGTCGGAACAGCGCATCGACCGCCCGGCAGCCCCCACCCCCGCCGCCCCTGTGGAACCCGCGCGCGTGGTGCGCCCGCGGCGGATCAGCACCGGCAGCCTCGCACTGACGCAGGAGGTCGAAGAGGCCGAAAACCTCGACGCGCCGGAAAACATATTTGCCGGGGAAAACAGCTTTCCCGAATTCGCCCGCCGGCTGAAGGCCGAAACGCTCGACCGTCAGCTGGAGGCCGCCGCCGCCTTCATCTGCCTCGCCGAGGGGCGCGAGGGCTTCACCCGGCCGCAGATCACCCGGCTGACCGCCGTGCTGGCGGGGGGCGAACCGCCGCCGCGCGAGGATGTGCTGCGCGCCTTCGGCACCCTTCTGCGCGAGGGGCGCATCCATAAGACCCGCCGGGGCCAGTTCGCGCTGGCCGAAGGATCGGCGATCGAGGCCGAGGCGCGCCGTATCGCCGGATAGGCGGCGCGCGCCGGGGTATCCGCTTGGCGTAACGAGTATCAGGCAGGGGGATCCGGCGGTTCCCCTGCCTTTTCATCGGCCGGATCGCCATGCGCCACACCGCGAAAGACAAAGCGGAACGGCAGGATCCATACGAAGCCGAGCGCGATATAGACCAGAAGCTCTGCCCAGATCGGGGGCCGGTCCAGCATGTTCACAAGGCTGACGGCGGCGACGATATAGACCGGCAGCCCGACCAGCAGGATCAGCAGCGCCAGTCGCTTGCGGCTGCGGTGGGTCATCGGGCCGCCCCCCTGCGGCGCAGGCCGGGGGCCGAACGCGCCGCGCGTTCCAGACGGGTGCGCCAGCCGGGCAGGGCGCGTTCCGCCCCGCCGCTGCGGACCGGGCCGCAATAGTGGAAACGGATGGGGCGAAAGCCGACGAAACCCAGCACCTGCCGCCGATAGCGCCAGCCGAGGGGGTCGAAATAGGCCAGCCGCAGGTAGAAGGGCGGGGTGTCCATCGTCACGATCACATCGGCCGACCGCCCGGCCAGCAACCTGTCCCACCACGGATCCGCATCGTGATAGCGGAAGGCGCGCCTGGGCAGCAATGCGCGATCCCAGAACCCTTTCAGCAGCGCCGGTTCCGCCCCCCACCACAGCGGAAAGGCCAGCACCAGATGGTCGCAACCCTCGATCGCCGCCAGCGCGCGGTCGAGGTCGGGTTCCAGCGGCGGCAGGGCCCTGTAGCCCTGCGCAAGGTTCGGGTCGAACGCCAGTTCGCGGATCGCCAGCCGCTCCACCGCCGTGCCGGGGGGCAGGGCGGCGGCGTAGATGTCCAGCAGATGCGCGGCAAGCCGGTCGGCGTCGGGATGGGCGTCGATCAGCAGGCAGCGCATGGGATCAGTCCGCGAAGGGGTCGGTCACCAGAATGGTATCATCGCGTTCCGGGCTGGTCGACAGCAGCGCGACGGGGCACTGGATCAGTTCCTCGATCCGGCGGACGTATTTCACCGCCGCCCCCGGCAGGTCGGCCCAGGACCGCGCGCCGGCGGTGGATTCGGACCAGCCTTCCAGTTCCTCGTAGATCGGCGTCACGCGCGCCTGCAGGTTGGCGGCGGTCGGCAGGTAATCCAGCCGCTGGCCGTCCAGTTCATAGCCCACGCAGATCTTCAGCGTCCTGAACCCGTCGAGCACGTCGAGCTTGGTCAGCGCGATCCCCGACACGCCCGAGGTGGCGCAGGTCTGGCGCACCAGCACCGCGTCGAACCAGCCGCAGCGGCGCTTGCGCCCGGTGACGGTGCCGAATTCGTGGCCGCGCTCGCCAAGGCGCTGGCCGTCGTCGTCCAGCAGTTCGGTGGGGAAGGGGCCCTCGCCCACGCGCGTGGTGTAAGCCTTGACGATGCCGAGCACGAAATCCACCGCCGTGGGGCCGAGCCCGGTGCCCGTCGCCGCCATCCCCGCCAGCGTGTTGGACGAGGTGACATAGGGATAGGTGCCGAAATCGACATCCAGCAGCGCCCCCTGCGCGCCCTCGAACAGGATGCGTTTGCCGGCGCGGCGGGCGTCGTGCATCACCTTCCAGACCGGCTTGGCATAGGGCAGGATCTGCGGCGCGATTTCCGTCAGCTGCGCCCGCAGCGCCGCGATGTCGATCGGGTCGAGCCCGAGGCCCGCGCGCAGCGCGTTGTGATGCGTCAGCAGCCGGCCGATGCGCAGGTCCAGCGTCGCCTCGTCCGCAAGGTCGGCCACGCGGATGGACCGGCGGCCCACCTTGTCTTCATAGGCCGGGCCGATGCCGCGCCCGGTGGTGCCGATCTTGGCCATGCCCACCTGCCCCTCGCGCGCGCGGTCGAGTTCGCCGTGCAGCGGCAGGATCAGCGGGGTGTTTTCCGCGATCATCAGGTTCTCGGGGCTGACGATGACGCCCTGGCTGCGCAGCTTGTCGATCTCCGCCATCAGCGCCCAGGGGTCCAGCACCACGCCGTTGCCGATGACGGACAGCTTGCCGCCCCGCACGATGCCCGAGGGCAGCAGCGACAGCTTGAAGACGTTGTTGCCGATCACCAGCGTATGGCCCGCGTTGTGGCCGCCCTGAAAGCGCGCGATCACATCGGCGCGCTCGGACAGCCAGTCGACGATCTTGCCCTTGCCCTCGTCGCCCCACTGGGCACCCACGACAACCACATTGGCCATGACATGTTCCTGACAGATGCAAACCCGCGGCTGTATAGCGCCCCGCGCGCCCCGGCGAAACCCGCAATTCGCGGGGTACGCGGGGGGGCGCCTTCGGGGTTGCGGCGTGGCGCGCTTGGCCCTAGATAGGCCCATACTCCGCCGAAGGCCGCATCATGCTGAATATCGTCCTGACCATCCATCTGATCCTCGCCCTCTGTCTGATCGGGGTGGTGCTGCTGCAACGGTCGGAGGGTGGCGGCCTTGGCATCGGCGGGGGCGGCGGGGTCATGACCGGCCGCGCCGCGGCGACCGCGCTCAGCAAGGTGACATGGATCTTCGCCATCGCCTTCATCATCACCTCGCTGGTGCTGACGGTGCTGGCGGCGCGCGATGCTTCTACGGGATCGGTCATCGACCAGATCGGGGGCGAGGCGCCGGTGACGGCCCCCGTTGCGCCGGGCCTGCCGCCGGCGTCCGAACTGCTGCCGCCGCCGCGCAGCGACGCGCCCGCCGCCCCGCCGCGCGCGGAATGAACCGCGGCCCCGTGGCGGGGCTGCAACAGGATCCGCACCACTATCCGTAGTGAATGCCCGGGTTGCGCTTCCAGCATCTTGCGATGCGTTGCGCGGCCCCGCGGGACCGGCTATAGCTTTGGTCCCGTGATCCCGCGATTCCCGCGGGGCTCAAGAACCGCGCAGATTGCGCCAGATCACGGGGGCCGCCGCATGGCACGTTACATCTTCATCACCGGCGGTGTGGTGTCCTCGCTCGGCAAGGGGCTGGCTTCGGCCGCGCTCGGGGCGCTGTTGCAGGCGCGCGGCTATACGGTGCGGCTGCGCAAGCTCGACCCCTATCTGAACGTCGATCCCGGCACGATGTCGCCTTTCGAACATGGCGAGGTCTTCGTCACCGACGACGGCGCGGAAACCGACCTCGACTTGGGCCATTACGAACGCTTCACCGGTGTCTCGGCGCGGCGGACCGATTCCATTTCCTCCGGCCGGATCTATTCCAACGTGCTGGAAAAGGAACGCCGCGGCGACTATCTGGGCAAAACCATCCAAGTGGTTCCCCATGTCACCAACGAAATCAAGGACTTCCTGCACATCGGCGAGGACGAGTGCGATTTCATGCTGTGCGAGATCGGCGGCACCGTGGGCGACATCGAGGGCCTGCCGTTCTTCGAGGCGATCCGCCAGTTCATCCACGAACGCCCGCGCGGCCAGTCGATCCTGATGCACCTGACGCTGCTGCCCTATCTGGCGGCGGCGGGCGAACTCAAGACCAAGCCCACCCAGCATTCGGTGAAGGAACTGCAATCCATCGGCCTTGCGCCCGATGTGCTTGTCTGCCGGTCGGAACATCCGATCCCCGAACGCGAACGCGAAAAGATCGCGCTGTTCTGCAACGTGCCCAAATCGGCGGTGATCGCGGCCTACGACCTGAGGACGATCTACGAGGCCCCGCTCGCCTATCACCGCGAGGGGCTGGACCAGGCGGTGCTGGATGCCTTCGGCATCGCCCCGGCGCCGCGCCCGAACCTGACGAAATGGGAAGACGTGATGGACCGCCTGACCCACCCCGAGGGCGAGGTGAAGATCGCCGTGGTGGGCAAGTACACGCAGCTGGAAGACGCCTACAAATCCATCGCCGAGGCGCTGACCCATGGCGGCATGGCCAACCGGGTGAAGGTCCGGGCCGAATGGATCGACGCCGAAGTGTTCGAGCGCGGCGATTCCGCCCCCCTGCTGGCCGGGTTTCACGCCATCCTCGTGCCCGGCGGCTTTGGCGAACGCGGGACTGAAGGCAAGATCAAGGCGGCGCAATACGCCCGCGAAAGGAACATCCCCTATCTGGGCATCTGCCTCGGCATGCAGATGGCGGTGATCGAGGCGGCCCGGAACCTCGCCGGGGTGGAGGACGCCGGGTCCGAGGAATTCGACCACGAAAAGGGCGCGCGCCGGTTCACGCCGGTCGTCTACCACCTCAAGGAATGGGTGCAGGGCAACCACAAGGTCGAACGCAAGGTGGGCGACGACAAGGGCGGCACGATGCGGCTCGGTGCCTATACCGCGGTGCTGGCCCCCGATTCGCATGCCGCGCGGATCTACGGCGACACAAGGATCGAGGAACGCCACCGCCACCGCTATGAGGTCGACGTGAAATACCGCGAGGCGCTGGAAGGCTGCGGGCTGGCGTTTTCCGGCATGAGCCCCGACGGGCGGCTGCCGGAAATCGTCGAACACCGCAACCACCCGTGGTTCGTGGGCGTGCAGTTCCACCCGGAACTGAAATCCAAACCCTTCGCCCCCCACCCGCTGTTCGCCGATTTCATCCGCGCAGCCGTCGAGGTCAGCCGCCTGGTCTGAGGCCGGCGCCGGGGGGCCAGCCCCCCGGACCCCCCGGGATATTTAAGGACAGAAAGTGAGGCAGGGTAGGCCCGTGTTCACTTTTTGTCCTTAAATATCCCCGCCGGAGGCGCATCTCTCCGCCATGGCCAACCGGCGGGAAAAGGGCGCTGTGCCCGTAGGCCGGGGCTTGCCCCGGCATGGTTCCGCCCGGAACCGGGGCAGTTCACGACATTCTTGATTTCCGACTGAATGAATCAGTCTTTACAGCCGACTTCTTTTGTCGGAAATTGGCCCCGATCCTGCCGGCGGTCAGGCGGGCGGGATTGCATGGGTGCCATGACGGATCCCGTGCCCCCCGCTTGCAGACAGGACGCCCGATGTTCCGCCGTTTCCTCGCCGCTTCGCTGATGACCACCGCGCTGACCGCCACGCCGCTTCTGGCGGCGGAACCCGCCGGGGTGGTCAAGACCTATGCAGACATCGCCGCCGCCACCTATGAGGACAGCCTGACCACCGCCCGCGCCTTGCAGGCCGCGGTCGAGGCGCTGGTGGCGATGCCGTCGGAACAGACGCTGACCACCGCCCGCGGCGCCTGGCTGGCCGCCCGCATCCCCTATCAGCAGTCCGAGGCATACCGCTTCGGCAACCCGATCGTGGACGACTGGGAAGGAAAGGTGAACGCCTGGCCGCTGGACGAGGGGTTGATCGACTATGTGGCCGCCGACACCGCCACGAACGAGGAAAACGCGCTGGCGGCGCTGAACGTGATCGCGACGCCGAAATTCACCCTGTCGGGCACCGAAATCGACGCCACCGCGATCACGCCCGATCTGATCTCGGAAACCCTGCACGAGGCCGACGGGATCGAGGCGAACGTCGCCTCGGGCTATCACGCGATCGAATTCCTGCTGTGGGGGCAGGATCTGAACGGCACCGCCCCCGGCGCGGGCGACCGTCCCCATACCGATTATGTGCAGGGCGAAGGCTGCACCGGCGGCAACTGCGACCGCCGCGCGGCCTATCTGGTCGCGGCGACCGACCTGCTGGTCAGCGATCTGGAGTTCATGGCCGCGCAATGGGCCGAGGGCGGCGAGGCCCGCACCGCCGTCACCGCCGATCCGCAGGCCGGGCTGATGGCGATGCTGACCGGGATGGGCAGCCTGTCCTATGGCGAACAGGCGGGCGAGCGGATGAAGCTCGGCCTGATGCTGAACGACCCCGAGGAGGAACACGACTGTTTCTCGGACAACACCCACAACAGCCATTACTATGACGGTCTCGGCATTCGGAACGTCTATCTGGGCAGCTATACCCGCGTGGACGGCACCACCCTTTCCGGCCCCTCGCTGTCGGAACTGGTGGCGGGGGCCGACCCGGCGGTGGATGCGCAGCTGAAGGCGGAACTCGACGCCACGATGGCCGCGCTGGCCGCGATCAAGGATGCGGCCGAACGCGGCACCGCCTATGACCAGATGCTCGCCCCCGGCAACAAGGAGGGCGAGGCGCTGATCATGGCGGCGGTCGATGCGCTGGTGACGCAGACCGCCTCGATCGAACGCGCGGTGGCCGCGCTCGGCCTGTCCAAGATCGAATTCGAGGGGTCGGACAGCCTCGACAACCCCTCTGCCGTGTTCCAGTGAGGATCCCGCGATGATCGTCTGCCACTGCATGAACATCGCCGATCACGAGATCCGCGCCGCGGTGGACTGGATGCGCGCATCCGACCCCGAGACGATCATCACCCCCGGCAAGATCTATCACGCGCTCGGCAAGCGCGCCGATTGCGGCGGCTGCATGCCGCTGTTCCTCGACACCATGCGCAACTGCGACAGCTTCGGCGTGCCCGGGGATGACGCGGCGGTGCCCCCCATGCTGCAAAGGATGCGTGCCCGGCGGCTCAAGTAGACGGATTTTGTCAGATTTAGAATTGTTCTAAAAAGTGATTGCCGCCCCATGGACAGGGCGACTTCAAGGGCTTACCTTCGCTTCAGACGCAGCCGAGTGTTTCTGCGCAACGAATGGGGTGATCCATGAAGGGCGATGCGAAAGTCATTGAATACCTGAACGCCGCGCTGCGGTCCGAACTGACCGCGGTCAGCCAGTACTGGCTGCATTACCGGCTGCAAGAGGATTGGGGCTTCGGCCGGCTGGCCAGCAAGTCCCGCACCGAATCGATCGAGGAAATGCATCACGCCGACAAGCTGATCGCACGGATCATCTTCCTCGAAGGTCATCCGAACCTGCAAAAGCTCGACCCGCTGCGCATCGGCCAGAACATCCGCGAAACGCTGGATGCCGATCTGGCCGCCGAACACGATGCCCGCACGCTTTACATCGAGGCGCGCGAATATTGCGACAAGGCGGGCGATTACGTCAGCCGCGCGCTGTTCGACGAACTGCTGGCGGATGAGGAAGGGCATATCGACTTCCTCGAAACCCAGATCGGCCTGTTCGAGAAGCTGGGCGAGGAACGCTATGGCCTGCTGAACGCCAAACCGGCGGATGAGGCCGAATAACGCAGCCCGCGATTTCCGATTGAAACAGTCGGAAACAGGTATATCCAAGGGGGCGAAAGGATCGCCCGATGCTTCGCCCCCTTGTGCTTGCGGCGCTTGTTGCCGCCGCCCCCGCCCCTGGCCAGACGCTGG
The DNA here is from genome assembly GCF_031432425.1 of Ruixingdingia sedimenti. Lineage (NCBI taxonomy): Bacteria > Pseudomonadati > Pseudomonadota > Alphaproteobacteria > Rhodobacterales > Paracoccaceae > Ruixingdingia > Ruixingdingia sedimenti. Next base: position 170,407 of record NZ_JAVKPH010000006.1, read on the forward strand.
ATGACCGCCACCTGCCGGTGATCCCCCGCACCGCGGCGGAAACCGCGCGCATCGCGAAGGTGCTGACCCCGCCCGAGGATTTCACCGGCCCCGAACCGTTCGAGGCGAACCCCGCCGGCGCCGCCACGGTGCGCGCCCGGGCCACGGCGGATGCCTTTTCGCTGTCCTCGGCCAATATGCCGTTCGGGCGGGAAATGGCCTTCAAGCTCGGCAATGCGCTGTTCCGCAAGACATGGGTCGCGGCGCCGTCCTCGACGCTGGCCTCCGACGGGTTGGGGCCGCTTTACAACGCGCGGGCCTGTCAGGATTGCCACCTGAAGGACGGCCGCGGCCACCCGCCCGAAGGGCCGCAGGACGCCCGCGTGTCGATGTTCCTGCGCCTGTCGCGCCCGGCCGAGACGCCGGAGGCCGCGGCGGCGGGGATCGCCGAATGGATCGCGACGCGCCCCGATCCGGTCTATGGCGGGCAGTTGCAGGATCTTGCCGCCCCCGGCCATGCCGCCGAGGGGCGGATGGAGGTGGACTATACCGACGAACCCGTGACGCTCGCCGATGGCACGGTGGTCACGCTGCGCCGTCCCACCTATGCCATTTCCAACCCCGGCTATGGCCCGTTGCCCGCCGATCTGATGATCTCGCCCCGCGTCGCGCCGCAGATGATCGGCCTCGGGCTGCTGGAGGCGATCCCGGCGGCGGATATTCTGGCGCACGAGGATCCCGATGATGCCGATGGCGACGGGATTTCGGGCCGGGCGCAGATCGTGCCCTCGGCCCGCTACGGGGTGCCGATGCTGGGGCGGTTCGGCCTCAAGGCCGGCAAGCCCACGGTCGAAGAACAATCCGCCGGGGCCTTTTCCGGCGATATGAGCCTGTCCACCCCCCTGCACCCCGACCCCTGGGGCGAATGCACCGCGGCGCAGCCCGCCTGCCGCAGCGCCCCGCACGGGCAGGAACCCGGCATCCGCGACGGGCTGGAGGTCGATGCCGAAAGCCTCGATCTGGTCGCCTTCTATTCCCGCAACCTCGGCGTGCCCGAACGGCGCAATATCGACGACCCGCAGGTGTTGCAGGGCAAGGGGGTCTTTCATGCCCTGAACTGCACCGGCTGTCATGTGCCCAAGCATGTCACCCACCGCCTGAAGGGCCAGCCGGAACAGAGCTTTCAGCTGATCTGGCCCTATACCGACCTGCTGTTGCACGACATGGGCCCCGGGCTGGCGGACGGGCGGCCGGAGGGGCGGGCGACGGGCAGCGAATGGCGCACGCCGCCGCTGTGGGGGATCGGGCTGACCGCCACCGTCAGCGGGCATACGCAGTTCCTGCACGATGGCCGCGCGCGCTCGCTGTCAGAGGCGATTCTGTGGCATGGTGGCGAGGCGCAGGCCGCCCGCGACGGGTTCGCCGCGCTGACCAAAGCCGACCGCGACGCCCTGATTGCCTTTCTGGAAAGCCTCTGATGCTGCGCGTGCTGCTGTTGTCCCTGCTGCTGGCCGCCCCCGCCCGGGCCGATGTGGCAGAGGTGGTGGATACCCATGTCCTGCCCGGCTATGACGCCTTCGCCACCGCCACGGCGGCGCTGGACCGGGCGGCGCAGGGGGGGTGCGATGCCGATGTGCTGCGCCCGGCCTATCACGCGGCTTTCGACGCCTGGATGGGGGTGCAGCATCTGCACCTCGGCCCGGCAGAGGAAGCGGGCCGCGCGCTCGCCATCGCCTTCTGGCCCGACCCCAAGGGGCTCGGCTGGCGGGCGCAGCGGGCGTTGCTGGCGGGCGATCCGGCGGCGCTGGCGCCCGGGGCCTTTGCCGATCAATCGGTGGCGGCCCGCGGGTTGACGGGGTTGGAACGGCTGTTGTGGCCCGCCACGGCGCTGCCCGCCGACCCCTGCCCGCTGATCCGCGCCACCGCGGCCGATCTGGCGCGCATGGCGGCAGAGATCCGCGCGGGCTGGGATGGCTTCGCGGCGGCGCTGCTGGAACCGGGCGGGCCGGGCAACAGCCGCTACCTGACGCAGGCAGAGGCGCGGCAGGCCCTGCTGACGCAGCTGGTGACGGGGCTGGAACATCTGGCCGATCAACGGCTTGGCCGTCCTCTCGGCACGTTCGAACGGCCCTTCCCCGACCGGGCAGAGGCGCGCGCGGCGGGGCGGTCGCTGCGCAATGTGACGCTGGCGTTGCGGGCGCTGCGGGGCATGGCCATGGCGCTGGCGGCACCGGCCGAGGCGCCGCAGACGCGCGCGGCGCTGGACCGGGCGGTGGCGCTGGCCGAGGGGCTGGACGATCCCGTTTTCGCCGGGGTGGCGGACCCGCAGGGGCGGCTGAAGGTGGAGATCCTGCAACAGGCCACCCGCGCCGCGCGGGCCGCGGCACTGGCGGAAATCGCGCCGCGCCTTGGCGTGGGTCTGGGTTTCAACGCGCTGGACGGGGACTGAGCGATGGCGACACGACGCGCCTTTCTGGCCGGGCTTGCCGCCGCCGCCCTGCCGCGGATGACCTGGGCCGATGCGGGCAGCCCGGCGTGGCTGGCGGCGGGCAAGGCGGAAGGCGGCCATGTGCTGCACGGGCTGTCGTTGGCGGGGGACAGCGTTTTCAGCCTGCCGCTGCCCGCCCGGGGCCATGCCGCCGCCGCCCATCCGGTGCGCCCGCTGGCGGTGGCCTTTGCCCGCCGCCCGGGCACCTTCGCGCTGGTACTGGATTGCGCGCGCGGGCATGTCACCCACCGCCTGACCCCGCCCCCGGGGCGGCAGTTCAACGGCCATGGCGCGTTTTCCGCCGATGGGACGCTGCTGATGACGTCAGAGGTGGTGGCCGAAAGCTCCGCCGGGCGCATCGGGCTGTGGGAAACCAGCGGGTTCACCCGGGTGGGCGAATGGGACAGCGGCGGGATCGGCCCGCACGACCTGAAGCGCCTGCCGGACGGGCGCATCGTGGTGGCCAACGGCGGCATCGCTACCGACCCGCAGGACCGCAGCAAGCTGAACCTTGATACGATGCGGCCCAATCTGGCGTTCCTGTCCGACCGGGGGGCGGTGGAGGATCTGGTGGAACTGCCCCCGGATCTGCATCGGAACTCCATCCGCCATCTGGCGCTGCTGCCCGATGGCGTGGCCTTCGCCATGCAGTGGGAGGGCGATCCCGCAGAGCCCGTGCCGTTGCTGGGCCTGTGGCGGAACGGCGCGGTGCGGCTGTGCGAGCCCGACCCGGCAGAGATGTTCACCATGCAGGGCTATGCCGGGTCCATCGCCGCGGTGGCGGGGAAGGTGGCGATCAGTTCCCCCCGCGGCGGGGCGGTGATGGTGTTCGCCGCCGATGGCCGCCCCCTCGCCACCCACCGCCGCGCCGACATCTGCGGGCTGGCGCCGCTGGACGGCGATTTCATCGCCAGCGATGGCGGCGGGGGATTGTGGCGCGTGGCCGAGGCCCTGCACCCCCTGCGCGCCGCGCCGCTGGCCTGGGACAACCATATCGTGCCGGTCTAGGCAGGCACCGGCATCGGCGCCCAGGGCGCCCGGCCTTCCTCGACCGCGTGGCAGGCGACGCCGGTGATCAGGCGGGGCACCTCGACCCGGCAGCGCGCATCGGCCAGCGGGCAGCGCGGGTGAAAGGTGCAGCCGGGCGGCGGGTTCAGGGGCGAGGGGATTTCGCCCTCCACCCGTTTGCGCTGCCGTCCCGTCATGTCGATGTCGGGCACCGCATCCAGCAGCATGCGGGTATAGGGATGGCGCGGCCGGTCGAACAGCACGGGGGCGGCGTTCACCTCTGCCAGCCGGCCCAGGTACAGCACCCCGATCTGGTCCGCCATATGCCGCACGACCTGCAGATTGTGCGAGATGAACACATAGGTCAGCCCGAATTCGCGTTGCAGATCCTTCATCAGGTTCAGGATCTGCGCCTGCACCGACACGTCCAGCGCCGAGGTCGGTTCATCGCAGACGATGAAATCCGGCCGCGCCGCCAGTGCCCTGGCGATCGCGATCCGCTGCCGCTGGCCGCCGGAAAACTGGTGCGGGAACTTCACCCCGTCCTCGGGCGAAAGGCCGACGAGCGTCAGCAATTCGCCCACCCGCAGGCGGCGGTCGCGCTCGCCCATGCCGCGTTCGAACACGCGGAGGGGTTCGGCGATGATGTCGGTCACGTGCCAGCGCGGGTTGAGGCTGGCCAGCGGATCCTGAAAGATCATCTGGAACCGCCGCCGCAGCCGCCGCGCCTGCGCCCCTTCCAGCCCGCGCGACAGCGACTGGCCGTCGAAGAAGATCTCGCCCGCCGTGGGCCGCAACAGCCCCACGATCAGCCGCGCGATGGTGGATTTGCCCGACCCGCTTTCGCCCACCAGCGCGAAGGTCTCGCCCCGGTTGACGGTGAAGCTCACGTCATCGACGGCGTTGACATAGGTCTTGGGCAGCCCTTCCAGCTTGCGGTTCAGCCAGGGCTTCGACACGTCGAACCGGCGCGACAGGTTGCGGACATCCAGCAGCACCTCGGTCATGCTTCGGTCACTCCGGGGTAGAGCCAGCAGGCGGCCTGGCGGGCGGGTTCGATGACGCTCAGCGCCGGGCGTTCGACGCGGCAGCGGTTGAACACCTTGGGGCAGCGGGGATTGAAGGCGCAGCCGGGCGGGATGGCGGACAGCCGCGGCATCGCGCCGGGGATCTGCTGAAGCCGGTCCAGATGCGCGCCGAGCCGCGGGATCGCCGCCATCAGACCCGCGGTATAGGGATGGCGCGCGTCCTTGATCACGTCGCGCACCGGGCCGATTTCGGCGATGCGCCCGGCATACATCACCGCCACCCGGTCGGCGGTTTCCGCGATCACGCCCATGTCATGCGTCACCAGCAGGATCGCGGCATCCCGTTCGGCGCAGAGCTGCTTCATCACCTCGATGATCTGCGCCTGCACGGACACGTCCAGCGCCGTTGTCGGTTCGTCCGCGATCACCAGATCGGGATCGGCGCACAGCGCCAGCGCGATCACCACCCGCTGCCGCATGCCGCCGGAAAACTGGTGCGGGTAATCGTCGATCCGCCGCGCGGCATCGGGGATGCCCACATCGTCCAAGAGCTTGACGGCGCGTTTCAGCGCCTCGGCCCGCGACAGCGGCAGGTGGGTGCGGATCGTTTCCACCAGCTGGTCCGAGATGCGGTAGAGCGGGTTGAGCGAGGTCAGCGGATCCTGAAAGATCACCCCGATGCGCCGGCCGCGGACGGCGCGCATCTCATCCGGCGGCAGGTTGTCGATGCGCCGGCCTTGCAGGCGGATCTCGCCCCGGGCGATGCGGCCCGGGGGCTCGATCAGCCCGATGATGGCATTGCCGGTCATCGACTTGCCGGCCCCGGATTCCCCGACCATGCCCAGAACCTCGCCGGGCAGGATGTCGAAGGATATGTCCTCGACCGCGGTCAGGATGCCGCGGCGGGTGGGAAATTCCACCGTCAGGTTGCGCACGGACAAAAGCGGTTCGGTCATCCTTGCCCCCTTACCGCAGCCGCGGGTTCAGCGCGTCGCGCAGCCAGTCGCCCAGAAGGTTGACCGACAGCGCCAGCAACACCAGCGTCACCCCGGGGAAGAACAGGATCCACCATTCGCCGGAAAACAGGAACTGCTGCCCGATGCGGATCAGCGTGCCGAGGCTGGGTTGCGTCGGCGGCACGCCCACGCCGAGGTAGGACAGCGTCGCTTCCTCGATGATCGCCAGCGCAAGGCCGATGGTGCCGATCACCAGAACCGGGCCCAGGACGTTGGGCAGGATGTGCCGGATCAGGATCAGGATCGGATGCACCCCCATGATGCGGGCGGCCGACACGTAATCCTTTTCGCGTTCCACCATCGTCGCGCCCCGCACCGTGCGCGCGAACTGCGCCCAGTTGGACAGGCCGATGGCCAGGATCAGCACCCAGATCGCCATGTTTTCCTGCTGGCTCGCCGGGATCACCCCGCGCGCGATGCCGAAGATCAGCAGCGCGATCAGGATCGCCGGAAAGCTCAGCTGGATGTCGGCGATGCGCATGATCACCGCGTCGATCACCCCGCCGTTGTACCCCGCGGTCAGGCCGAGCGCGATGCCGAGGCTCATCGCCAGCAGCGTCGCCAGAACGCCGACCAGCAGCGAGATCCGGCTGCCGTACATGATCGAGGACAGCACGTCGCGGCCCTGATGATCCGCCCCCATCAGGAACCAGTTGTCGGTGAAGGCGGCCTTGGTCGCCGGCGGGGTGAAGCCGTCCATCAGGTTGAGGCTGGACGGATCGAACGGGTTGTAGGGCGCGATCAGCGGCGCGAACAGCGCCATCAGGATCAGCGCCAGCGCCACCACCGTGGCGACCACCGTGACCGGCGAGCGGCGCCAGGAATAGAACATGTCGCTGTCGAGCGCGCGTTTCAGCCAGCCCGCGGGCCGGGGCGGGGGGGCGGGGGTATGCTGCGTAGGGCTATCCTGCGTGGTCATGGTTCAGTGTCCCGATCCGCCGCCGTCCACGCGCAGCCGCGGGTCCACGACGTAATAGAGGATGTCGACGACAAGGTTGATGATGACGAAGACCAGCGCGATGAACAAAAGGTAGGCCGCCATCACCGGCACATCCACCACCTGCACCGAGTTGATGAAGAGCGACCCCACCCCCGGCCACTGGAACACCGTTTCCGTCACGATGGCGAAGGCGATGACGGACCCGAGTTGCAGCCCCGTGATGGTGATCACCGGCACCAGCGTGTTGCGCAGGGCATGGCCGAAGTTGACCGCCCGCCGGGTCAGCCCCCGGGCGCGGGCAAAGCGGATGTATTCGGTGCGCATCACCTCCAGCATCTCGGCCCGCACCAGACGCATGATCAGCGTCATCTGGAACAGCGACAGCGTGATGGCCGGCAGGATCAGCGATTTCACCCCGGATTCGGTCAGGAACCCCGTGCGCCACCAGCCCAGTTCCACCACCGCCCCCCGCCCGAACGAGGGCAGCCAGCCCAGTTCGACCGAAAAGACATAGATCAGCCCGATCCCGATCAGGAAGGTCGGCAGCGACACGCCCACCAGCGAGGCCCCCATGACCCCCGCGGCCATGAAGCTTTTCGGCCTCAGCGCCGTGAACACCCCCAGAACCACCCCCACCACCAGCGCCAGCGTGGCCGAGGTGAAGGCGAGTTCGATCGTCGCGGGCAGGCGGCTGAGGATCAGTTCCGTCACCGGCTGTTGCAGGCGGTAGGAAATGCCGAATTCCCCCTGGACCGCATTGCCGACGAAGCGCAGGAACTGCATCGGCACCGGATCGTTGAGGCCGAGCCGGTCGCGCATCGCCTCGCGGTCCTCGAGCCGCGTCTCGACGCCGACCATGCTTTCGATCGGGTCGCCGACATAGCGGAACATCATGAAGGAAATCAGCGCAACGACCAGCATCACCAGAAGCGATTGCGCCAGCCGGCGGATGATGAAGGCAAGCATGCCGGGCTCCGTCGCTAGAAGGCAAACCGCCGCGCAGGGCTGTGGACCTGCGCGGCGGCATTGTCGCCGGACGGATCAGTCGAGCGTGACCGAGGTCATCCGCGGCTGGTTTTCCGGGTGCACCGGCAGGGTGATGTTGTCCTTCATCGCATATGTCAGCACCTGGTTGTGGATCGGCAGCAGCACGCGGTCTTCCTTCACCACCTTCCAGATTTCCGCGATGGTGGCGTTGCGCTTGTCCAGATCGGTTTCGGACCCGAGCGAGCGGATCTTTTCGTCCAGTTCCGGGTTGCTGTAGAGCCCGGCGTTGTAGGCGCCGTAGTTGCCTTCCTTGGTGTGCACCAGATCGTTGAACACATAGGCCGAATCGAAGGTCGGCACGCCCCAGCCGAGCATGTAGAAATCGGTGGTGCTGTTCATGACCAGCGGCGAATGCTGCGTGATCGGCAACGAGGAAAGCGCCACCTTGATCCCGATCCGGCCGAGCATGCCGACGACCGCCTGGCTGATCGCCTCGTCGTTCACGTAGCGGTTGTTGGGGGTGTTGAGCGTGATGCTGAACCCGTTGGGATAGCCCGCCTCGGTCAGCAGCGCCTTGGCCTTTTCCAGATCCACGGCCGGATAGGCGTCAAGCTCTTCGGTCCAGCCGTTGACGAAGGGGGGCGTGGCGACGCCGGTGGGGATCGACTGGCCGCGCATCACCACCTGCTTGATCGCGTCGCGGTCCACCGCCAGTTCCATCGCCTCGCGCACGCGCGGGTCGTTGATCGGGTTGCGGTCCTTGATGTCGGACGATGCCAGCGGCGCATCGCCGAACTTGTAGCCGAAATAGATCACCCGGTTTTCCGGGCCGGTTTCCACCTTGATCCCGCCGGTGCCCGACAGCCGCTCGATGTCCTGCACCGGCACGTCCTGCACGATGTCGACCTCGCCCGACAGCAGTGCGGCGACGCGGGTCGCGTTGTCGGAAATCGGCAGATAGATGATTTCCGTCACCGCCGGCTTGGTTTCGGCCCAGTGCTTGTCGTTGGCCGTCAGCACGGACCGCACGTCGACCTCGCGCGATTGCAGGATATAGGGGCCGGTGCCGTTGGTGTTGCGGACGGCATAGTTGTCCTCGCCCGCGGCATAGTCCTGCACCTCGATGACGTTGTTCGCCTCGGACCAGGTCTTGTCCATGATGAAGGTGTTGGTGAGGTTGTTGGGATAAAGCGGCGAGGGCCCCTTCATCTTGACCTCGACGGTCAGGTCGTCGACCGCGATCACCTCTGCCACATCGGCATGCAGCTGGCGCATGTTCGACTTCGCCGACCGCGCGCGGTCGAGCGAGAACACGACATCCTCGGCGGTGAAGGCGGCGCCGTCGTGGAAGGTCACGCCTTCGCGCAGCTTGAACACCCAGGTGGTCGGGTCGCCGTCTTTCAGGTTCCATTCCGTGGCCAGACGCGGGGTCAGCGTGCCCTGCACGTCGCGGTCCAGCAGCGTTTCGTAGATGTGGTGGGCGAAAGTATGGGTGACGCCCTGATTCTGCGAATGCGGGTCGAGCGTCATCGCGTCAGAGGCGCGCGCCCAACGGATGGTTTCGGCCGACGCGGCCGACACCATCATGGTGGTGGACATGAGTGCCACCCCAAGGTGGGTGAGAATGGTCTTCATCCGGCTAACTCCCAGGTCTTTTATGGTTGCAGTCGTCGTTCATGGCGGCTGTGCGGCGCGCGCGGGATGCTTTGATCGAGGATCCCGATTTTTCCTTGTCTGGCAATTGTTTTTTGACCGGCTGGACAAAGCGGGCGCATGACGTCGGGTCGCCCGGCCGGCCCCGGCCCGGTCCTGTGGGGGGCATAGGCGCGCGGGGGTGCGAATTGACAGCCCGGCGGGCGCGGCACAATCTGGCCCCCACAGCAAGCAAGGTGTGAACGGACACCCGGCCCCCGCGGGGGGCAGGCGGATACGTTCGCGCCGCAATACCCGGGGGAGGCGTGACATGGGCGGCAGTTTCGACATGTTCGTGATCGGCGGCGGCGTCGCCGGCATGGCCGCGGCAGAGGCGGCGGCAGCGGCCGGGCTGCGCGTCGCGCTGGCAGAGGCGAACATGTTCGGCGGGCTGGTGCTGAACGTGAACCACCTGTCGCCGGGGCCCGCGGGCATGCCCGCGTCCGGGTCGGATCTGTCGGCGGAAATGATGATGCGGCTCAGCGATCTGGGGGTGGAACTGCTGTTCGAACCCGTGTCCGCCCTGCGCCCCGGCGCGGATGGCCGGGTCGAACTCGACACCGCCAGCGGCCCCCGCCGCGCGCGCCATGCGGTGCTGGCCAGCGGCGCGCGCAACCGCAGGCTGGGGGTCCCGGGCGAAGAGACGTTCGCGCACCGGGGCCTGTCCTATTGCGCCGATTGCGACGGGCCGCTGTTCCGCGGCAAGCCGGTGATGGTGGTCGGCGGCGGCGATTCCGCCCTGCAGGAGGCGCTGGTGCTGGCCGATTTCTGCCCCGTGGTGCATCTGGTCCACCGCGGCACGGCCTTCACCGCCCGCCCCGATCTGGTGGCCGCTGTGGCCGCCGCCCCCGCGATCCGCGTGCGTTTCGGCGCCGAGGTCGCGGCGCTGGGGGGCGACGACGTGCTGACCACGGTGCGCCTGCGCGAGAACGGGGCAGAGGTGGCAGAGCCCTGCGCCGGCGTCTTTCCCTTCGTGGGGCTGGTGCCGAACGCGGATCTGCTGCCCGCCGCGGCGCTGGACGATGCGGGGGCCGTCGCCGTGGACGCGCAGATGGAAACCCGCATTCCCGGCGTGCTGGCCGTGGGGGCCGTGCGTGCGGGCTATGGCGGGATGCTGACCGACGCGCTGGCCGATGGCCGTGCCGCGGCGGCGAGGGTGGTTGCGCGCTGCGCGGGCTGAGCTTCGGGAAGGGAATCGTCCCCGGTGGGGCGGCCGGACTTCAAATCCGGTTGAGGCTGCGACAGTCTTTGGTGGGTTCGACTCCCACTCCCTTCCGCCAGTTCTTCCCTTGGGGCGCTTGAATGGGGTGGTGCGGGTGTCTCGGGCGGCGCCGGGGGCCAGCCCCCGGACCCCCGGGATATTTAGGGACAGAAAATGAAAAGGGCACCCGGGCCGGGTCAGGCCAGCGTGATGTCCTTTTCCGCGGTGATGGTTTCGCCCAGATCGTCGATCCAGGTCATGCGCAGCGTGCCGGGCTGGCGGGCGGCGAAGGTGAATTCCAGATAGGGATTCTGCGAGATCGCGGATTGCGGTTCCCATTCCAGCAACAGCCTGTCGTCCAGCCGCGCCTCGAACCGGGTGACGATGTGGCGCGGGATCGGCCGGCCTGCGGCATCGATGCGAAAGCCGCTTTCCATCGGATGGGCGATCTGGGTGCGCAGGCGGACGATCTCGCCCACGGCGGGGGTGGCGTTGGAAATCCAGATGCGGGGGGGACGTGTGGTCATGGCGCCCTCACATCCCGCAGCCGCCGGCGGTGACGGTGATCGGGCGGCGCACGGTCAGCACCCGGCCGTCGTTCATCCGCGCCAGCGCGCGCACATGCATGCTGCGGATCAGCCGCAGCCGCACCGCCAGATCGGCCGATCCGGTATCCTGCGTGAACCGCAGGCGGCAGGCGAGCGGGCGGGGGTTCAGTTCGGCGATCACGATCATTTCCGCGCACCAGTAATCGGGCGTGACCGGCCGGTCCAGATACACCCGCACCGGCACCGCCCCCGGGTTGTCGCCCAGAACCGGCAGGTCGAGCACCAGCCCCTCGGGCAGGGGCAGGGCGCCGGCGGCGAATTCGGCGGCGATGCGGTCGGCCTCTGCCGCGTCGGGCTGCGGGCGGGCGGTCGTCGTCACCTGCGCAAACGCGGGCAGCGGGGCCAGCGCCAGCGCCGGCCCCGTCATCAGGATCTGGCGGCGCGACGGCCGCCAGCGGGATTCACGCGAGGAAGTCATTGAACTTGCCTTCGAGCCAGACGAAATCCTCGGCCAGCAGGTCGGGGGTGCGCACGTCGATGTCGATCTGCGTCTGCACCACCTGGCCCTCGGCGTCCAGATCATAGGTGAACTCGACCGAGATCGCCTCGCGCGGGTCGCCGTTGACCAGCATGTAGCACAGGTTGTCGGGCAGCTGCGCCACGACCTCCTTGCCGGCCACCCGTTCGGCGATGTTGTCGGCGGCGATGCGGGCGACGACGTTCGCCACATGGCCGCTTTTCGGATAGTGGCCGAAGCTTTCCGCGATCGGCCCCATCGAATCGCCGATGATGTAGACGTTATCGTCGCTGTTCGCGGTGAAGAGCCGCGGATGCATGTCGGCCCATCCGGTGGGCTTGCCCTCGGGCGTCTGGGCGATCAGGTCGGCATGCCACACCATGTCGGAGGCCTGATGCGGCGGCATCAGCACCGCGTCGTCGAAGTCGAAATCCCCCGCCTCGGTCATGATGCGCTTGTTGTAGGGATCGACCTCTTTCACCTTGGCGTTCGGCACATGGGTGATGATGTCGGGATAAAGTTCCTCGAACGCCGCCTTGTAGCCCGCGCCGATGGGGGCGATCTTGGGTTTCGGGTCGAGGATCAGGATCTTGCCGGGGATCTTGTTGACCTTGATGTGCCAGGCCATCAGGCAGGCGCGTTCATAGGGCGAGGGCGGGCAGCGGTGCGGGGGCGGCGGCAGGGTCATCACGATGGTGCCGCCCTTGAAATCCTTCAGCTTGTTCTTGAGCGCGAGATGCTCGGAACTGGGGGTATAGGCGGAGGGGAAGTGCTGGCGGGTATATTCCGCCGTCGCGCGGTCGTCGCCGAACCAGGCGTCATAGGCGTTGCGGATGCCGCCGGCGAGGATGAGATAGTCGTAGTCCACCGTGCCTTGGGTGGTGCGCACCTGCTTGCGGTCGCGCTCAATCCCGATGATTTCGGTCTGCACCAGCGTGTAGCCGTATTTGCGCGCCGGGGCGAACATGTCGTGCATCAGGAACTGGGTGTCCACCACGTCGATCAGCCATTTGTTCGACATCGGGCAGGACCAGAAGAAGGGATTGCGTTCCAGCACGATCACATCGGCATCCGGGATCCGGTCGCGCAGGTGGCGCGCGGCCGAAAGCCCGCCCCAGCCCCCGCCGCAGATGACGATGCGGGGGCCCTTGCCCTTGCGGGGCAGAAGCCGGGTGTCGGCTGTCAGCGCGGCGGGCGCGGCCAGCCCGGCGCCGGGCAGAAGCCCGGTGGCGAGCGTCAATGCCGGGGCGGCGGTCAGAAGGGTGCGGCGGGTGATCACGGTGTTACCTCCATCCGGGGGGCGGCGCGGGTCAGGCGCAGGCCGGTGACAATGCCGGCAAGAATGCCGGCGCAGGCGGGAAGGCTGGCGATGGCCAGCGTGGACAGGCCCGAAAGGCCCTGCCCGATGGAACAGCCGAGTGCGAGCACCCCCCCGAACCCCATCAGCACCGCGCCCGCCAGCATGCGCAGCATCTGGCGCGGGCCGGTGAAGGATTCGAGCCGGAAGCTGCGGGTGGCGAGCGCCGTGGCCAGCGCCCCGGCCAGCGTGCCCGCGACCAGCGCGGCGCCGTTGGTGGGGCTGATGCCGGTGGCGATCATCAGGTAAAGCCCGCCCTCGGCCAGCGGACCGACGAAGCTCAGCGCCGAAGGGGGGCGGGGGTCGAAGGGGTCGGTGCCGACATGGGTGGTGATCCACCAGCCCGCGGCGACGCAAAGCCCGATCAGCAGCGCCGCCAGCGCCTCGGCGGGCCGGGCGCGCAGGGCAGGGGGGCCGAGGGCGAAGGCGGCGAGCGCCAGCGCGATCAGGGCGGCCAGTGCCGCGCCCCCCGGCAGCGTGGCGGCGGCGGGGGTGACGGTGCCCACCCCCTGCACCGCCAGCCGCAGGGGCGCCAGCACCCCACCAAGGCTGGCCTGCGCGGTGACGCCCATCACCAGCACTACGACCAGCGCCCGCATATTGCCGCCCGCGCCCAAGACCAGCGCGCGCGCCCCGCAGGCATTGGCCAGCACCATGCCCCATCCGAACAGCACGCCCCCCAGCACCACGCCGGGCAGGGCGAAACTGTCGCGCACCGGCAGCGCCGTGGTCAGATCCACCGCCCCCGCCGCCTGCAAGCCCTGCGACGCCGCCAGCGCCACGGCCAGCGCCAGCGCGAAGGCGCGCAGGGCCGTGCGGTCCGACCCGTCCATCCAGCCGCGCACGCCGCGCAGCAGGCAGAACCGCCCGGCCCGCGCCGCCGCGCCGAAGGCGCATCCCAGCAGGAACACCGCCAGCAGCGTGGTCATCATGCCCCCCAGATGTCGGCGCTGATCGCGGCGTACCAGCCGGCGGCATGGCGGGCCTCGGCGGCGCGGAAACCGGCGTCGGCCTCCAGCGGGCTGGTGCCGCCCGCGACCTCGGCCACCGCGCCGCCCTCGACCCGGTAGACCCCGGCGACGGATATGGCGTAGTCGGGCGCGATCATGCTGTAGCAGGTGTTGGCGAAGGACGCCTCCGGCGGCGCCTGCCCGGCCAGATCGGCCAGGATCGCCGCCGCCGCCACCTTGCCTTGGGCATTGGCGCAGAAGCCCGACTTGGGCATGGGGCTGGCCAGCGCCGCGTCGCCGACGACATGCACGCCCTCTGCCTGCCGGGCGGCGAAGGTGGCGGGATCGACGGGCACCCATCCGCTGGCATCGGTCAGCCCGGCATCCGCCGCGATCCCGCCCGCCATCTGCGGCGGGATCACGTTCAGCACATCGGCGCGATGGATGGTGCCGAAGGCGGTTTCGACCGCGCGCCGCGCGGCATCCACCCGCACGACCTGCCCATCGTCATCCAGCCCCACCCATTCGATCATGTCGCCGTAAAGCGCCTGCCAGCCCTGCATGAACAGCGGCTGTTTGGAAAACCTGTCCTTGGCGTCCAGCAGCAGGATCTTGGACCGCGGCTTGCGGGTCTTGAGGTAATGCGCGACCATCCCGGCGCGTTCATAGGGCCCGGGCGGGCAGCGGTAGGCGCCGCCGGGGATGACCATGACGAAGGTCCCGCCATCCTCCATCGCCTCCATCTGACGGCGCAGAAGCTGCGTCTGCGGCCCGGCCTTCCATGCGTGGGGGGCGATTTCGGCCGCGGCGGCGTCATAACCTTCCAGCGCGTTCCAGCGCAGGTCGATGCCGGGGGCGATCACCAGCCGGTCCCAGGCCAGTTCCGCCCCCCCGGCCAGCCGCAGGCGGCGGGCGGCGGTATCCACCGCCTCTGCCCGCGCGTGGATCACCTCGACCCCCGCCGCGCGCAGGCCGTCATAACCGTGGCCGATGCTGTCCCAGTCGCGCAGCCCGCCGAGGTAGAGGTTGGAAAAGGGGCAGGTGTAGAACCGTTCCGCGGGCTCGATCAGCGTGACCCGCAGGTCGGGGGCGCCGCGGCGCAGATAGCGCGCGGCGGTCGCGCCCCCGAACCCGCCGCCGATGACCGCCACATGGGCCCCCGTCCGGGCCCCTGCCAGTACGGGCAGCGCCAGCGCCGCCCCCGTTCCCGCCAGCCCTGCCAGCACCGCGCGCCGCGTGGCGCATTGTCGCCCTTCCGTCATTGTCGGCCCTCTGCGAACCATTTCGCCAGCGCGCGGATCTGGGCCTCGTCATAGCCTTTCATCAGCCGGGGCATCACCGTCGCCGCCGGGTCCTGCCCGTCGCGGAAGGCGAACATGCGGGTGGCAAGGTGTTCCTCTGCCCGCCCGGCGATGGCGGGGATGGCGCCGGGCGAATGCCCGTCCGGCCCGTGGCAGGCGGCGCAGGGGCCGGCCAGCACCGCCACATCGGCGGGCGTCAACGCCTGCGCGGCGGCGGCTGGCAGGGCCAGCGCGGCCAGGCATGACAGGCTGCGAAAGGTCATCGGATCCTCCGGTTGGCGATGGGGGCGGGCCGGTCGGCCGAATATCGGCACATCATCGGCACCCGGGCAATCGTGGCGTGCGGCAACATATCGTCTGCATAGGCATGGTCTATGGTTCGGGGGCCATGCCGCGCCGGTCGCCCTGCCGGACGGTGCGGCCGAGCCGGTCGAGGCATTCCAGGATCTCGATCGCGATGGTCCGGCCGGTGCCGATCTCGTCGCGGAAATCGGCGGCCTTGAACTGCCCGCCGGGGATGCGCCGCGCGGCGGCCGCGGCCTTTTCCGCCGCCGCCTCCATCACATGGGGCAGGGTGAACCGTTCCGCCGTCAGCCGCACCAGCGCGCCGGTCGCGGCCTTGCGGTGCATCAGATCGCGCACCATCGCCAGCGGGATGCGCGTTTCCTCTGCCAGTTCGCGGGCCGAGGGGATGTGGAACCCGGAATGGTCGAGGATCGGATGGATGAGCCGCCAGTTGCGTTCGTCCTGCGGGTTCTGCGTCGGGTCATGATCCGCGCGGCGCAGTTGCGACCCCGAAAGGTCCAGCCCCCATCCCCGCGCCGACTGGCGGACAAGATCCTGGAAGGTCTCGAAGGGCAGGGCGCGGGCGGTCTCGGCATGCAGGCGGCGCAGATCCATCCCCGGCGCGGCGGGGGTTTCGGCATGGAACCGTTCCACCCGCGCGGCGGCCTTGCGGCCCAGCCTTTCCACCTGCTGCGCGGAAAAGGCGGTGGCCTTGATCCGCACCGCATCGGGGGGCAGCAGGGCCGCGGCCCGGTCGGCGGCCAGGTTGTGCAGGGCGGCGAACCAACCCATCCCCACGCCCCCCGGCAGGGTGTCGAGCAGCGCCGCCAGCCCCTCGGCCATGCCGCGCCCGTCCAGCGCCGCCAGCACCGCGGCCCGTTCCGCCCGCCGCCGGGGCGGAAAGGGGTTGACCACCGCGCCGCCGCCGATGGTGCGGGTGGAGGACTGGTCGCGCAGGATCAGCCGGTCGCCCGCCGCCGCCTGCACCGGGCGGGAAAGCCGCAGCTGCGCCAGCCCCTCCTGCCCCGGGGCCAGCGCTTCGCCCCGCCGCAGGGCGAGCCGGGCGGGAATGTCGGCCGCGCCGATATGCAGATGCACCGGCGTCCAGTGTTTCAGCGCCCCGGCCTCCGACGGCAGGACGCGCAGGCGGATGTCGATCCGGTCGGTCGGGCGATGGGCGGCGGGCGCGACCAGCCAGTCGCCGCGCGCCACCGCCGCATGGTCGATGCCGGCAAGATTGATGGCGCAGCGTTCGCCCGCCTGCGCGCGGTCTGCCGCGCGGCCGTGGCGTTGCAGGCGGCGCACGCGGGCGGGGATGCCCGCGGGGCTGATGGTCAGCGTGTCGCCCGGCGCGATTGCCCCCGCGATCACCGTGCCGCGCACCACCGTGCCGCTGCCCTGCGCGACGAACACCCGGTCCACGACGAAACGCGCAAGGCCGCCCGCGCCCCCCGCCCGGCGTTCCGCCGCCGCGACCTCTGCCAGCCGGGCCGTCAGCCTGTCCATCCCCGCGCCGGTGACGGCCGATACCGTGACCATGCCGAACCCGCCGCAGCCCGCATCCGCCAGCAGCGCGCGCATCTCTGCCTGCACCTGCGCGATGCGGGCGGGGTCTGCCCGGTCGGCCTTGGTGATTACCACCGTGCCCCCCGCCACGCCCAGAAGCCCGACGATGGCCAGATGTTCCGCCGTCTGCGGCATCACCCCGTCGTCGGCGGCCACCACCAGCAGCACATGACCCACGGCATAGACGCCGCTCAGCATGTTGCGGATGAAGCGTTCGTGGCCCGGCACGTCGACGAAGCCGATGATCCCCCCGCCCGGCAGGTCCATATGCGCAAAGCCGAGGTCGATGGAAATCCCGCGCGCCTTTTCCTCGGGCAGGGCGTCGGTGTCGATGCCGGTCAGCGCCCGCATCAGCGTGGTCTTGCCGTGGTCGATATGGCCCGCGGTGGCGACGATCACCGGCCCGCCCCCAGATGGCCAAGCTGCGCCAGAAACGGCCCCTCGTCCTCCAGACAGCGCAGGTCGAGGATGAAGGCCCCCTGATGGATGCGCCCGATCACCGGCAGCGGCAATTGCCGGAACATCCGCGCGATGGCGCTGGCCGAGGGCCCGTCCGCGCGCGGGGTGATGGCAAGGCCGCGGCTGTCCAGCAGGTCCACCGGCTGCGCGCCGCTGCCGATCTGGCTGCGGCAGGGGATCACGGCGACCTCTGCCACCCCCGCCAGCGCCGCCGCGACCGCCGGGTGCAGCCGTTCGGCGCAGGCGGCGATCTCGGCCAGCGGGCGGGTCAGCAGGCGCAGGGTCGGGATCTCGCGCCGCGCCAGATCGGTGTCGGCACAGGCGCGCAGCGTGGCTTCCAGCCCGGCGATGATCACCTTGTCCACCCGCAGCGCGCGTTTCAGCGGGTTGGCGCGCATGCGGTCGATCAGTTCCCGCTTGCCGACAAGGATCCCGCATTGCGGCCCGCCAAGCAGCTTGTCGCCGCTGAAGCTGACGACATCCGCGCCGTCGGCGATGGCCTGCCGCACGGTGGGTTCGTCGGGCAGGCCGAATTGCGCAAGCCGCAGCAGCGACCCGCTGCCGAGGTCGATCAGGAAGGGCAGGCCGTGGCCGGCGGCCAGCGCGGCAAGATCGGCCTGCGGCACCTCTGCGGTGAAGCCCCGGATGGCGTAGTTGCTGGCATGCACCTTCATCAGCGCCGCCGTATCGGGGCCGATCGCACCGGCATAGTCGTGCCGGTGGGTGCGGTTGGTGGTGCCGACCTCGCGCAGCCGCGCGCCCGCGCCGCGCATCACGTCGGGGACGCGGAAGGCGCCGCCGATTTCCACCAGTTCGCCCCGCGACACGATCACCTCGCGCCCCTGCGCCAGCGTGTTCAGCATCAGCAGCACCGCGGCGGCATTGTTGTTGACCACGGTCGCGGCCTCTGCCCCGGTCAGGTCGCACAGCAGCCGTTCGGTATGGCTGTCCCGCGCGCCCCGCGCCCCCCGGTCGAGGTCGAATTCCAGATTGGCCGCCCCCCGCATCGCCCCATAGGCCGCATCCGCCGCCCGCTGCGACCACAGCGCGCGGCCGAGGTTGGTGTGGTTCACCGTGCCGGTCAGGTTCAGCACCGGCACCAGCGAAGGCGCCGCCCCCGCCGCCAGCCGCCGCGCGCAACCGGCCAGCAGCGCGGCATCCCCCGGCGCCGCCCCGCCCGCGGCGCGCAGGTCGGCCAGTTCTGCCCGCAGCGCCGCCACCACCCGCTGGCGGCCATGGCCGGCGGCCAGCGCCGCCGCATCCGCATGGCGCAGAAGCCGGTCGATCGAGGGCAGCGCGGTGCGGGGATCGGGTGTCATGGCGTCCTGCGTGGGCATGGCGGGGCCGTCCTGCGGCGGGGCAGGCGGCGGCGGGTGGCGATGATATGAAAGGGGGGCTAGCCCGGGACGATGCCTTGCCGCGTCATGGTTTCCCCCTCTTCGGGGAAAGTCTGCGGGGCGGGCGGGGCCTTGTCAAACGCCCCTCGGCCGCGCCTATGCGCCCCATAGCCGTCAGCCCACCGACAGCATCCCGGCCTCACCCTCCACCCGGCCGACCGCGGCGGCGTCGGCAAAACCATGGCGGCGGAAACAGGCCAGCACCTCGCCCGCCGCATCCGGCGCGCAGGCGACCAGCAGCCCGCCCGAGGTCTGCGGATCGCTCAGCAGCGCGCGGTCGAGGTCTGTCAGCGCCGGGTCCAGCGCCACCCGCGCGCCATAGCTCGCCCAGTTGCGGCCCGAGGCGCCGGTGACATGCCCCGCCGCCGCCAGCGCCCGCGCGCCCGCGACCAGCGGCACCGCGGCCCAGTCCAGCCGGATGCCGTAGCCCGACCCGCGCGCCATTTCCAGCGCATGGCCGGCAAGGCCGAAGCCGGTGACATCGGTCATCGCATGCACGCCGGGCAGGCGGGCCAGTTCGGGCCCCGGCGTGTTCAGCCGCGTCGTCGTCGCCAGCATCCCGGCATAGCCGTCGGCATCCAGCGCGCCCTTCTTCAGCGCCGCCGACAGCACGCCCACGCCCACCGGCTTGCCGAGGATCAGCACGTCCCCCGCCCGCGCATCGCAGTTGCGCTTCAGATGCGCGGGATCGAGGATGCCGAGCGCGACGAGGCCATAGATCGGTTCCACCGAATCGATCGTATGCCCGCCCGCGATCGGGATCCCTGCCGCCCGGCAGGCGGCGGCGCCGCCGTCGAGGATCTGCCCGATGGTCGCCTGCGACAGGACGTTGACCGGCATCCCCACCAGCGCCAGCGCGAAGATCGGCGTGCCGCCCATCGCATAGACATCGCTGATCGCATTGGTCGCGGCGATGCGGCCGAAATCGGCGGGGTCGTCGACGATGGGCATGAAGAAATCGGTCGTCGCCACCACCGCCTGCCGGTCGTTGAGCCGCCAGACCGCGGCGTCGTCCGAGGTCTCGATCCCCACCAGCAGTTCCGGCGGGACCGGCAGGGCCGAGGCGCCGCGCAGGATGCCTTCCAGCACGCCGGGGGCGATCTTGCAGCCGCAGCCGCCGCCATGCGACAGCGAGGTCAGGCGCGGCTCGCCCGCGGCGGGGGTGGTGAACTGGTGCAGGGTCATGGGCTCTTCCGTTCTGGCGCAGGGGGCAGATTACCGCGCGCCCCGCGCCGCCCGCAACCGTCCGCTGCGTCTATGCGCGCCATAGGCGGAACCCGGGGCTCCCGCCCGGCGTTTGGCCCGGCGGAGGGTGCGGGAGCCTCCGGCGGGGATATTTAAGGGACAGAAAATGTGGCAAGAGGTGTTCCTGAGACCCCCCTTTTCATTCTCTGTCCATAAATATCCCGCGGGGGCGTCGGCTGGTGCGCCACTGGTTCGAGAACCAGCAGGCCACGGGGCGCGAAGCCCCCGGCGCCGCCAGCACACATGGGCTATTCCGGCAGCAGTTCGGCCAGCGTCAGCGCCATCACCTTCGCGCTGTCGGCCATGTCGTCCACCCCCACCCATTCGTCGGGCTGGTGCGCCAGATCCAGCACGCCGGGCCCATAGGCGATGCAGTTCTTCAGCTTGCCGATGCGGTCGATATGCTTCTGGTCGTAGGTGCCGGGCGAGACGACATATTCCGCCTGCCGCCCCAGGACCTTCTCGATCGCCGCCGCGACGGTGCGCACCACGGGGGCATCCTTTTCGGTCATCGTCGGCTGGACCTCGAACAGGTCGCGGATCTCGTAGGCGAAACCGGGGCGTTCGGCGCGCAGGCGTTCCAGAAGGCCCGTCACCTCTGCCTTCACCTCGTCGATCCGTTCCTCGATCAGGAAGCGGCGGTCGAGGATGATGCGGCAGCGGTCGGCGACGCAGGGCGCGGGCAGGCCGGTATAGCCGGGTTCGGGTTCCGGCTCGCCCCCGTGGATGGAGTTGATGTTCAGCGTCGATTGCCGCGCGCCCTCGGGGATCACCGGCATTTCGGTGTGCTTGGTGGTCAGATGGGGGTAGAGCGTCGCCTCGATTTCCGCCAGCAGCGCGCCCATGTGGCGGATCGCGCTGTCGCCCAGAAAGGGCATGGAGCCATGGGCGATGCGCCCCTTCGTCTCGATTTCCGCCCACCAGACGCCGCGGTGGCCCAGGCAGATGCGGTCCTTGTGCAGCGGTTCGGGGATGATGACATGCTGCACCCGTTCGGGTGCGAAATACCCCTGCTGCGCCATCCAGGCGACGCCGCCGAAACCGCCCGATTCCTCGTCCGCCGTGGCCGAAATCTCGATCGCGCCGCGAAAGCCGGGGCGGGCGGCGATGAAGGATTCGGCCGCGATGATGCTGGCGGCAAGGCCCCCCTTCATGTCGCAGGCGCCGCGGCCATAGATGCGCCCGCCGTCCAGTTCACCCCCGAACGGATCGCGCGTCCAGCCGTGGCCGACCTCGACCACATCGTGGTGGCTGTTGAAATGCACGCAGTCGCCCGGCCCCGCGCCTTCGCGGCGCGCCAGCAGGTTCCAGCGCGGATAGGTCTCGCTGTCCCCCGGCGCGCCGGTCGCCCGCAGCAGCTGCACCGTGAACCCCGACGCCGCCAGCCGCGCGGCGAGGTAATCGCAGATCTCGCGGTAGTGGCGCCCGGGCGGGTTCAGCGTCGGGATGCGGATCAGGTCTTGCGTCAGCGCGATCAGGCTGTCGCGCCGGGCGGCGATCTGGGTCTGGATCAGGGCATCGGACATCGTTCCAGCCTGCCCCGCATCGACCTGCGCCGCAATGGGCAAAACCGGATGACGGCGGGGATGCAATTTGTCATAACATCCCCAATTGATGGCATGCGACCCATTTTCCGCCGGAGGACAGGATGGCCGATTTCGACGCGCAGATCAGGAAAAGCCAGGAAGAGGTCGCCAAGGCCCAGGCCAGGATTTCCGCCGTCACCGCCCGGGTGGAGGCCGCGCGCGCCAAGGCCCTCGCCGGCGAGCCCGAGATCGACATCGAGAATGCCACACTGGACGATGTGCGCCAGCATGCCGACCTGATGAACGCCAACATCGCCGAACTGATCATGGGGCTGGATGATGTGACGGCGGGCTTTTCCCGGGATTTCGACGAGATGCGGTCGAAAACCGGGTGGGAAAGCTTCGTCGGCGTCTTTTCGCGCGGCAAGTCGGAATCGATGCGGCAGGAACGGCTGCGCACGGCGTCGATCGACGACAAGTTGCAGGATCTGATCGCCAAGTCCGATGTGATCGTGCGGCTGTTGCAGGGGCAACTGGACCTGCTGAACGACCAGAAGACCAGGGTCGAGGCCAATCTGGGCGATACGCTGGTGGAACGCGAGACGACGGTGGCCGCGCTCGAATCCGTGCGGGCGGAAATCGCGGGGATGGACCCGAAGATCATCGAACTGGAAAACCGCATCAGCGTGGAACAGGACGCCGCCGCCCGCACGCGGCTGGAAACCGAACTGGCGGAACTCAACACCCGCCACAACGCGCTGGTGCAGGACGAACAGGTGAAACTGGCGAAAAGCCAGACGCTAGAACGCTATATCGAAAAGGGCAAGACCTGGGTCGACAGCCTTCAGAACCAGGCGGCGACGCAGATGGTGCTGATCAACAAGCTGCAAACCGATACCAGGCAGCGCGTGGTGCTGTATGACGCGCTGACCAAAAGCCTCAAGACCGCACAGCAGCAGGACGTGGCCCATCGCATCAACGAGATCGGCGTCAAGACGGACCAGGAGGCGCAGGCCGCCATGGCCGCCATCGGCACCGCCACCAACCAGCGCATGGCCGAGATGATGGAGGCGCACGAGGACCAGATGGTCTTTGCCCGCAAGGTGCTGGAACAGAAGGCCAAGGCCGACGAACGCTTTGCCCGCCGCTTTGCCGCCATCGTGGAAAAGCACGACAAGAACCTTTACGGGCGGGAATGACCGGCGCGCCGGTGAACCATGGCTGAAACCGACCTCGCCAGCGACCATCTGGAACTTTACGACAACGCCGTCGCCCGGCGCTATTTCGCCAAGTTCGACCGCATCGCCCCGCCGCTGGCCCGCGTCGCGGCGGAACTGGAAACCGAAGGCCGCCTGACGCGGGCCGAACTGCGCATCCTCGGCGGCTATCTGGAGGGGCTGGCGCACAGTTTCCGCGCGCTGTCGCTCAAATACCTGCTGACGGGGCGGGCCGAGGCGCTGTTGCCGAACCGGCTGACGATAGACCGGCACGAAAGCGGCTTTCCCGTCTATCAGGAACTCTTGCTGATGGCGAACGACGCGCAGCATGCGTTGCGCAACCTGCAAGGTATGCCGTCCGAGGCGGAACTGAAGGACCGCATGATCCGCCAGATCGTGGGCGAGTTGTCGGTGCCCACGCGGCTGCAATTCGCGCTGTCGCAGCGGCTTTACGCCGAGGCGCTGATCCAGGGGGATCTGTTCTGGGCGCAGAACGACCCGGAAATCCTGTGGCTGCGCGAAGAGGCCGGGCGGCGCATCTGGCTGCTGTCCTGGGCGGTCTACGACAGCCAGATCAACCTGCCCGTGGTCTGGCTGATGGAGGTCGCGGATTCCGGCCGCGTGGCGCTGGCCAAGGACGAACGGCGCTGGCCGCGGGTGCGCGCGCATCTGATGGCGCAGTCGCTGGCAGGGCTGAAGCTGCTGACCGTCGCCACCGGATTCGATACCGATTTCGACGACCTGCATCCGCTGCGGCTGCGCCGGCTGCATCTGGGGCCGATGTATTCCGCCAGCTTCACCCTGCAATCGGGCCCCATCGGCGAGGTGCTGGCAGAGGCCCGCGCGCCCGAGGGGCAGGACTGGGCGCTGGTCTGGACGATCGAGGATCTGGAGGCCAGCGGCACGACGCGCGCGAAATCGGGCTGGTTCGGCAGCGTGGAACGGCAGGTCTATGCGCTCGACCCCTTTCTGGGCCGGGGGGCGGAAACCGGGGCCACGCGGACGGACCGTTATGTGATCCTGCCCGAACGGCCCTATCAGGTGCTGGCCGAACGCAACCCGCCGGGGTTCCGCGACGTGCGGAAATTCGTCGTCGGCGCGGGCGGCCGGGTGATCAGCGCGCGCTAGGGGGACGGGGATGAGCGGCACACGCGACACGATGGAACTGCGCGAGGATGCGGTGCGCGCCCATTACGCCGCAGCACTGGCGCTGATGGAGGGGTTCGACCATGCCCCCCGGCTGGCGAAACCGCGCGAAGGGGCGGCCCCGGCGGTGGCCGAACGCTCGCCCGGTATCGGTACGCGGCCCCGGTTCCGGTCCACCACCCCCGGCCTTGTCACCCGCCCCACCGCGCGCCCCGGCGCCGTGCGGCTGATCGAGCGGATCACCGCGGCGGCCGAGGACGGGCTGGTCACGCCGATGCAGGCCAATGTCATGCAGGCCTTGCGCCGCGCGCTGGCCATCGCGCTGGCGATGGGCGAGACGTTTGGCGAACGCACCGGGCTGGCGGAGCTCAAGAAGGCCAACCTGGAAAACCGCCTGGCCGATGCGCGGCGGGTGGAATTCACGGAACTTCTGGCCGCCGAGGCGCTGGTGGTGCTGCATGCCTTCGCCAATGCCGCCGCCTTCCTGATCGCCCCGCATCTGGGCGAGGTCACGGTGGATGTGGGCGGGGTGGAAGAGGTGCTGACCGACAACGCGCCGCTGGCCCTGCACGGTGCGCTGTGGGAACTGGATCAGGACATCGCCGCCTTCGGCACCGACGACGCCCGCCTTGTCGCCACCGTCGCGGCCTTTGCCGAAGGGCTGATGGCCCGCGCCGCCGCCCGCGCCGATACCGCCCCCCGCACCGCCCCCTTCGCCGCGGCCAGCTGGCGGGTAGAGGCGGACGGGCTGACCCTTGCCGGCTTCACCCCCGCCCGCAAGGCGCGCGGCACGGTGCTGACGATGGCGTTCAAGAAACCGTTCGAGGTCATCGGCAACCATATCGCCAAGCATCAGGCGATGAAGCTGTCGAAGATGCTCATGGCCTATGATTTCGACCGCAAGATGAACCCCTTCGCCGAACTGGGCGGGTTCATCTTCACCTTCATGGGCGACGGCAAGCCGGGCACGGGCAAGACCACGCTGATCCAGATGATGGCGGGCTTGCTGAACGATTACTGCACGGCGGTGGGCTATCCCTTCCGCTACCAGAACTTTTCCATCGACCAGATCGACAGCTATCAGGGCAAGTCGGGCCAGAACGCCAAGGCCTTCGTGACCAATGTGCTGGACCCGGCGGTGATCGGCTTCGGCACCATCGACGACATCGACCAGATCGCGGGCAAGCGCGGCGACCGGCAGTCATCGGCGGGCCAGCAAGAGGTGACGGCGGTGTTCATGGAGGCGTTTGCAGGCGCCAATACCGTGGTGCGCGGCAACTGCACCTTCGGGATGTTTTCCAACTTTCCCGAAAACGTCGACGACGCCCTGCGCCAGCGCGCGGGCGCGCGCTTCCTTGTCGACGGGCCGCAAAGCCGCGAGGATTACATCGACATCCTCACCCTGCTTCTGGGCCGCAACCACAAGATCCCGCTTGGCGAACACGACCTTTACGCCGCGCAGGAAATCCGCCGCGCGGTGGCGGCCAGTTTCGAGGCCCATTCCCGCCCGCAGGAAGCCGGGCTGGTGCGGGTCTGGGACCGGGTGACGGCCGACATCGGCCCGCTGGACACGCTGGCGAAACTGGGGGCCTATCTCACGGCGATCAGCCGGGCGGACGAACGCTTCACCGGGCGCGCGATCAAGAACATCACCGATGCGGTCAAGGTGCGCGCGACCGATGTCGAACTGCCCGACGACTGGATGGAAAACCCCGACCTGTTCCTGTTCCAGCCCTACGACCGCAAGATGGCGATGATCCGCGACCTGATGCAGCCGATCACGGTGGACATGGTGGTGCAGGAAATCAACCGCTACGCGGACAGCGAATTCCGCTATGCCGACAAGTCCGACGAGTCCGCCATCGACGCGATGGTCCGCGACATGGGCCGGGCGGAAGAGGCGCGGCGGCGGTATCAGGAGGGGCGGGGATGACGGTGCACCTGCCCATGGCGGGGGGTACAACCCCCCGCACCCCCTGCGGCCGGCGGAATGTTTCCGGCAGGATGAAGCCTGCAACCTTCCGGGGGGCGGCATGCGGCGGCTGATCGAAAAGGGCCTGATGTTCGGCAACCTTGTCGAGGTGTCCTCGCCCGCGCTGGTCGAGCGTTACAACCGCGCGCTGAAGCATCTGACCGGCAGGACCACGGCGCTGGCGGATTTCCACGTCGACATTTCCGGCTATTCGCCCGAGATCGGGGACGAACTGGGCGATGACCTCTACCTCAACCCCAATGGCTGCAACCGGCAGTTCATCCTGCTGACCACGGCGCAGAAATCGGCGCCGCTGCTGCATGCGAAGTTTTCCACCTCGCGCGGGATCCTGCGGCAGTTCATCGCCGCGAACGAGCCGCAGCTTTTCGCCCTGACCGCGCGGGATGCGGTGGCGGGCGAGTTGCAGAACACCGTCTACGAACTGTCGAACCCGGCCCGCCTGTTCGACATCCGCCGCATCACCATCGAGGCCGACACGATCGGCGGCCATGTCGCCGATGCGGCGAAGCTGGCGAAGCTGATCGAGCGGTTCCGGGCAGAACCCGACGGCTGGCGCGACGATGTGCTGGTCGCGGAAATGCTGGTGCTGGCGCAGAAGACCGGCGACGTGACGCGGGTGCCGGTCAGCCTGCCGGCGATGGGGTTCGAACAGCCGAACTTCTGGACGGCGCATTTCGGCGGCATCTACATCTTCCGCGGGGTGGAACATCCGGCCGCGATCACGGTGGCGCCGCCCTCGGCCCTCGGACCGCTGCCCATCGCGCAGGTGATGGGGCTGACGCAGCGCAACCACATCGCCGACTGGCTGGAACGCAACCGGCTGGTGGAAAGCATCGTGGAGGCGCGCGGGGTGAACACCGCGGCGCTCTTGCGCCAGAAGATGGACTTCATCCTGGTGGATGCGGCGGAATCGCTCGGCCTCGATCTGGGGCAGGCGACGCGGGCCGACCTGCGGGGGATCGCGCGGCGGCTGGGATCGGCGCTGCCGGATGAATTCAGGGGGCTGGCGGACCTGCTGCGCTGGGTCGAGGCCGGGGGCGACTGGCCGCGCATCAGTTCCGAACACCCGGCCTATTTCTACACGCTGCGCGCCCGGTCGGGGCCGGACCGCGATCTGGTCAACATGCTGCTGTCGGAACTGTCGCCGCTGGACATCCGGCAGTTGTTCATCTGCCACAAGGAAAAGTTCTACGCCGATTACGCCCGCTGGTCGGATGTGAAGCGCGGCTATGTGGCGGATTTCCTGGAACGCGAATACAAGATCGACAAGGCCGGCGCGCGCGCGGCGCTGTTCGGCCCCGAACCCGCGATGGACGAGGCCCCGCGCCCCGCGCCGCGCCCGGCCGTGCCGCCGCAGGGGCTGGTGGATATCGTCGGCCCCTGGGGGGCGGTGCAACGGAAAGGAGGGCGGGGCTGATGGGCTATATCCGGCTGGCGATCCTCGGGCTGGTCGGCCTGACGGTGGTCTATGTGCTCGTCTCGCTCTACTCTGCCTCCGTCCGGCGCGAAAGGCTCGAGGACCGGTGGGAGGCAGAGGGGCGCCCGGGCGACCGCGACGCCTATGTGGAACGGGGGATGCAGGCCTATCGCAAGTCCTTTCGCCGCAAGCTGATCGTGCTTGTCTATGTCATCCCGATCATCGCCGTCACGGTGCTGGTCTATCTGCTCAACTTCACCTGAGGCCGCCATGCGTTACGTGAAATGGACCCTGATCGCGCTGCTGGCGCTGCTGGTCTTCGCCTTCTTCCACTATACGCTGCCGCAGCGCGATATCGTGCGGATCGTCGGCACCCATACGCAGCGGATGGATCTGGGCGAGAACGCGTGGTTCTTCGCCGCGCCCGATGTGGGCACCTCCACCACCACCGCCGGCAGCCGCGACATCAAGTTCATCGAGACGATGAGCCCCAGGGGCCGCCCGATGGTCTACCGCAACGAGGATACCGGGTGGAGCTGGCCGCCCTATTTCAAGGTCAACAGCTTCAACCTCCAGACCCAGGCCGGCGATCTGGTATCCACCGCGCAGAGCCCCCGATGGGTCGCGATCACCCATTACGGCTGGCGCAACGAGTTCTTCTCGATCTTCCCCAACGCGGTGGCGGTGCGCGAGGTCTCGGGCCCCGACGCGACGCTCATCCCTTGGGTGAATATCGTCATCCTGACGCTGCTGGCCCTGGCGATCCTGATGATCTGGCGCATGCTGGCGCAGTTCCGCGAACGGATGATCGACCCGGTGATCGAGGATGTGGGCGACGCGCTCGACCGTGCCGACGAACGCGCCGACCGCGCCCGCGACCGCGCGCGGGGGGCCTGGGGGCGGTTCACCGGCTGGCTCGGCACGTGGCGGGGGCGCCCGCGGCGCTGAGCCGGCGTTTCCCTTTCCCGCGGGATGCGCTATGTGCAGGCAGACCCAGAGGGATGCGCCATGCTGCTGAATGACCCGATGTTCATCCTTGCCGCCGTGGCGGCGCTTGTCGTGCTGGCCATCCTGATGGTCGGCATCGGCGGCTTCGCCAAGGGGGGCGAGTTCAACCGCAAACATGCCAACCGCCTCATGCGCTACCGGATTGCGGCGCAGGCGGTGGCGGTGGCGCTGATCGTCGCCTTCGCCTACTGGCGTTCCACGAAAGGATTCTAGATGGTCGTCCTGTCCCGGATTTACACCCGCACCGGCGATGCCGGGCAGACCGCGCTCGGCGATGGCACGCGCGTGGGCAAGCAATCGGCCCGCGTGCAGGCCTATGGCACGGTGGACGAGACGAACGCGACCGTGGGCCTGGCCCGCCTGCATGCCGGGGAAGAGATGGACGCCGCGCTGGCGCGGATTTCCAACGACCTGTTCGATCTGGGCGCCGACCTCTGCCGCCCGGGGATGGATCGCGACGCAGAGGCCGAATATCCCCCCCTGCGCATCATCGCCACCCAGGTCGCGCGGCTGGAGGCGGAAATCGACGCGATGAACACGCGGCTGACGCCCCTGCGCAGTTTCATCCTGCCCGGCGGCAGCGCGCTGGCCGCGCATCTGCATCTTTGCCGCACCGTCTGCCGGCGGGCCGAACGGCTGGCCGTCGATCTGGCGGCGGCGGAACCCGTGAACCCCGAGGCGGTGAAATACCTCAACCGGCTCAGCGACTGGTTCTTCGTCGCCGGGCGCATCGCCAACAATGACGGCGCCGACGACGTGCTCTGGGTGCCCGGGCTCACCCGCTGAGCCGGAATGCCGCATCGGGGGCGCGTTTTGCGGTTGTCCCTGACAGAACTTTGAAGCTAACAGCAGGGCGCGGGCAATTTTCTGTCCGGTCCATATCCGAAGGAGAGCCGGCTCATGAGGGTTTTGGTCCCTGTGAAGCGAGTTATTGACTACAACGTTAAGGTGCGTGTTCGTGCGGATGGGGGTGGAGTTGATCTGTCGAACGT
>NZ_JAVKPH010000060.1:0-10206 GCF_031432425.1 Ruixingdingia sedimenti
CAGCTCGCCATCATGTTCGAAGACCGCTTCCCAATGGCCTAACACAACGCGTCAGGCACAAAATTCGGCACAGTCTCAGGTCTTCGAGCTCGAGGCCTCGTGCCTGTAGCGCCGCCCTGATTTTTCGGAACGCAGACTGTTCGTTCTGGTAAACGTAGGCCTGCGTGCAGCCCCAGATCTCGGCAAGCTCCATTTGGGACTCGCCCCGGAAGTGCCGCTGGAAGGCCCGCCATTCGCGGGCGGTGAGTCCTGCGTCGTCGGCGACCCGTTTCACCAGGTCGAGGCCAGGCGTGCTCTCGGCATATGGCTCGGGAGCCACCAGATCCACTGTCTGTTCGTCGTCCTGTCCTACAATGGCTACGCGACCGGCCGGCGCCCACACCTTTTCGGGCACCGTCGCGGGCGAGCTGCGGTGCCGATACACCTGCTTGCTTCTGTTCAGCATGAGGTAGCGGCACAGCGACACGAAACCCTCAGACCGCTCCCGGTCGAACTGGCCAGCCGCTTCGACGACCGCGAGACGGTATTCCGCGAGAAGCTCTTTCCGCATGTCCTGGTCGAACGCGCGCTTGCCTGCCTGCTGGGCGACAAAGGCTTCCACGCTCTGGCACAGACGTGCCAAAGCCTCCCGGTCCCCGTGGTCCTGCCACGCGACCGCCCATGCGAGCTGCTGTTCTTTGAGTGTGGGCCCGGTGTCCATGACGTCCTCCTGCCAGTGCAGGTGGGTAAAAGCCGGGCCGTTTCAAAACAGAAAGGCCGCCCATGGGCGGCCTACCAGCAGCGGTAGATGGGATGGCGGCGGGCGAGTTCTATGAGTGCCAGCCACCGCACGACCGGATCCGGATCCGCCCGGCCCCTCCACAGGTCCACCGTTCCAGCGCGACCGAACCGGGCCGCGCTGGTCAGTTGCTCGTGGGCCGTGGGCGGTCTCATCCCCACCGCGACCGCACCCTCTGCCTGGGCTTCCGCTCGTCCGGGAACTTCACGAACCGCAGGGTGCCAGCTCGGAACGCAGCCAGCTCTGCCTCCTGCCGCCGCGCTTCGGTCCGCTGGCGACGCAGACGGTCGGCTTCGACGCGGGCCCGTTCTGCCGCCGCACGGGCCGCCGCTTCCATGGCAGGTCTTCCCAGCTCGCGCTGCTCCGCACGGTGTATGCGTTCGGCGACATTCGACGCTTTGACCCATCCCCGGTGGAAGCGCAGCTGCTCGTGGCACACATACGCGGACTGCATCAGCCGGACGTGGACGGTGTCGGGGCGTTTCCACACGGGCACGGGCTCGCCCGTGTGCCAGTCCCGGCCGAACGCACCAACCCACGCGCGGCGCATTTCGTGGACCTCTGCCAGCAACCTGGCACACCCGGCACGGAACGTGTCGGAACAGTGCTCGGAGTCGCGGCCAGCCGACAGGATGGCCTCCGCTTTGCCTATGCGGTCGCGGAGGTAGGCAGCCGGTTCGGCCAGACCCGCGATGGGTTTGAGCTTGTGCTTGCGGGCTTCGGCCATGATTCCAAGCGCGTCAATTCTCATCGCACATCCCTCCGGCCAACAGTCTCATCCGGTGCTCCAACTCCCGGTTCAAGGACTCGACCCGGCGCAGCAACTGCTCCATCTTTTCCAGATTGCCCGCGCGCAGCTCGCGGAACACCCGCGCGTTCAAGACGCTGGACAAATCCCATAGAAATCCTACTGGGCACTTCCCCAAGCATGCAGCAAAAGCCAGTCGGGCGTGCCCTGTCGGGGCTGTCAGTAGATCCTCTCGTGCCGCTTCGTGTTCGGCGGGGGTGCGGGGGCGGAGCCCCCGCATGGTGGTGGGTTGGGCGGTCATTGCGCACCCCCTTCCACACCAGCGCGGCGGTCGACATAGCCACCTGGAACGCGCTTCGCGAGCGTGGCCTCAGCAATGCGGGCCCGGGTCCGGGCTGCGGACGACCGGTCGGCCAGGTGGTCGATGGCCTCGCCCAGGGCCTCGGTCGTCGGCAGGGCTTCGAACGCGTGCCAGTATGCGAAAGGCACGCCAAGTGGCGGGTGGTCGGCGGTCCAAACCTTGGGCGCGCCCTGGTTCGATTGAACACAGAGGATGGGGGCGCCCTTGTGGAGCTCGTCGAGCACCTTCAAAAATCGTTGGGGGTTGATGCGGGTCTTCATGGGTTTCTCCCTGTTGTTGTTGGCCCTGTTGGGGGCGGTGTGTCAGATGATGTCGCGACCGGCTTTGCTCATCTCGTCGCGCAGTTCGTCAAACCGTTTGCGCGCTTCTGCCGGCCAGCGCCCAGTGTTGAAGCCCATCCCAAAGTTCCCGAGCTTCTGCTCTTCAAGCATGATGAACAGATTCAGGGCTTCTTCGATCTCTTCGACTTTGCGCTCCGCGCGCAGCGAAGCGACAGCCAGTTTGAAAATCGCGTCAGAGCTCTTGGTGCGGTTCTCAATCCAAAATTTGGCTTTCGTCAGTCGGGCAAGAGCTTCAAGGGCTTCGGGGCGCTCCGCTTCTGGGAAGTAAGAAGAAAAGGCGAACGAGATTTTTTCCGCACGTATCTTCTCGGCCCATTCTTTCTGGGCGGCGCTACCCTTGAGGGCCTTCATGCCATGGTTCTTCGCCGCATTGCGCGCGTTTAGCGCTTTTTGCGACAACGGCTTGGCGGGGGCCTTGACCAAGGCGGGCTTCAACATCGCGCCGATATCGGCGTTGCTGTATTCGATGCCCGTGTCGTGGCAAAGCCACCGGCCGTTGCCTTGGTAGGCGATGTCGCCGTATTGGGCGACGGCTTCTTCGGTGCGTTCGATGCGGTTCATGGCAGTCTCTCCTTTTTCGGGAGGGCGACCATCGCCCTCCCATGAAAAGGAGATATGTCCCGAACCCCAGAACCGGTGAAGATTTCGGCCCGAAAAGTGAAGATTTCTTGTGGGTCGTAAAAACACGAAGGAAAAGGCCGCGAAGTTTTCGCGGCCGTTCGAAAAAGTTTGTAGTGCGGTTACGCGGCGTCTTCCTCTTCAAGGTCGGGGTCGTAGTGTGCGTCTTCAATGCCGACGGACCGAAGGGCGTCTTCAACTTCAATAAGCCCGGAATTCAGCATCACTCTTCCGTCTGCGTAGACGTGTGCTACGACGTCATAGAGCCGAAACGCGCTTGAGGTGTGCTTCCTGAAGCCTGCGGCGATCAGCTTACCCTCTGTTCTTTTGACGCGCCGTTCGCTGTCAATAAAGCGAGCGATGCTTGCCTTGAAATCAGAGGCCAGCTTGCCACCCATTTCCCTCGACTTCCCGCGTCGCTTTACCTGAAAGTAGAGTTGCGAACCGTGCACGAAGCCATTTATCCGGGCATGCATAGAAAGCATTTGGTTGGCTTGGTCTTCGATGCTGACGGAAACAAAAAATGAGTAACCTGCGCACAGGAACTCAACAAACACCATGTTACTTGCGACATTCATCGCCGTAGGCGTTGCATCAATCCCCTCTGCGGCAAGCGCGGCAAAAAATCGGTCAGTGTGCGGTTGCAGCTTGGCAAGCAGTGCCACTGCTGCATGTGCCGAAACCCCGTCGTTGCGCTTAATTTCTACGTCCATTTTCAGTCTCCTTTGGTTGGTTCATGCCGGTAACTTCGGTTCCTCGGAGACGTTTACAAGGCCGCAAATCAGAAAAAACGTAAAGAAATCGATTGGTTGCGCGCGCTCGCGGAATTGGGGGCGGCGCCTGGAAAGGCAATACCAGGCCATGAAAAAAGCCCCGGCCGAAGCCGGGGCAGTTTGTCGAGCGAGGGGCGTAACCCGGCCCCGGCGGGGTTCATTCGGCTGCGGTGGCGGCCGCCATGGACACGACAACTGGGCCGCTCCGCTTCACTTGCGGCTGGTCGGTGTTCTTCGCGCCGTAGCGCTTCATGCCTTCGCCGGTGAGGCCAACACCACGGAAATACCGCTCGCCGCGCACCTTGACCTCCACGACGCCCATGCCCTTCAAAGCAGCGACGAACTGTTCCTTCTCGTGTGGCTTGGGCCGGACGCCGTTCCACACGTGCAGAAGGGTGGTGACCGCGCTTTGCTTCAGGTCGAATGCCTCGTCGAACTCGAAACATTCTTCGAACAGGTCGAGGAATGGGTTGCCGGACCGCAGGATCCGGTCGCGCAGGGCCAGCATGGAGACGCTGTCGGGCAGGTTGCCAGCCTTGCCGCCGTTTCTCTCGTAGAAAGCCATTGCACCCTGGACGGCATATAGTGCCAAGGCCTCTTGGCCGTCGCGGGACTCCAGCCACATTTCCAAGTCGAGCTCTTTCAATTGGCCGCCTTCTGGGCAGTCCTCCGGGTCGTAGAACGTCTCCTTGAACTCGAACGGTGTGAGGCGACGCCGGGTTGCCTTGTCCCAGGTCTTGAACCGTGGGACAGTGTTCATGGAAAGCCAAAGCGACGCGAAGTTGACGAAGCCTTGGGCCTTCTCCGCGTGCGGCGGGCGGGCGCTCTGTGGGTCGCCACCGGACACCCGGTTGAACTCCCCGGCGTCGATGGAGGCGCCAAGACGGAACTCGGACGCCAAAGCAAACCGGCGCCAAATCAGGGGCACCTTGGCGCCGTCGTGCGAGTTGGCGTCGCGGTCGCCAGTGTCGACGATGAGCGACGACTTCACGGTCGTTCCCCATCCGCCGCCACCCAAGCCGAACAAGCGGGCCATGGCGCCCTGGACCAGCGACTTTCCGTTGTCGCCGTTCTTGGAGCTGTCCTCCTGGTTGCCGACCAGGAAGAACACACGCTTCGCAGACACCTCGGCCGTCATCGTGTAGCCCAAGGCCAGTTGGAAGCAGCGCGCCGTGTCCGGATCTTCGGGCCAGAACCGGGCGAAGGTGCGGACGACACGCGCGGCGTCCGCTTTGGGGTTGTAGTCGCACTCGAAGGCTCCGGTCATGTAGTGGAGCGGGTTGTTCGGCATCGTCTTGCCGGTGCGCAGGTCCACCGTGCAGTTCTGGAAAGCTGCCAGGTGGGCGACTTCCCGGCTGTTGAAGAAAGACCGGGGCAGAGTGAGGTCGGCCTGAGCGTGCTCAAGAACGTAGTTGGCGGACCGTGGGTTGGCGTTCAGCTTTTCCAGCACCACACCGCCACCGGCGGAGTAGACTTGGCGAACGCGTTTCAAGAGCTCGGGCGACGGCTTAATCGAGAACTCCCAGTGCGTGCCCGTCCACTCGCCCCAGCCGGCGGCTTCGACGTAGCAAACGCCGTCCCGGATGCGCTTCGCGACCCAGGTCGCAATGGCGGGCCATGAGATCTCTTCACGCGCAAAAGGGTTGACCTCGGTCTGCTGCTCGACGGATTCGGTCACAGCCGCAGCTGCGCGCTTGTCAAGCGCCGCCTGTGCCGCAGACGCGATTTTCAGGTTCCGGGCGGCGACCTTCAGCTCCTCGCCCAGTCGGGCGACCTCGGCCTTCGCTTCAGCGGCGGCAACGGCCAGCGCAACCTTGGTGTCCTTGCCTGCGACGCGGGCCTCGGCGGCGACGCGGGCGGCTTCAATCTTCGCTGCGGCGAGCGCAGCGGACAGTTCATCGTGCCGCTCTTGGGCGGCTTGCTTGCTCGACGTGGTCATGGGGTTTCCTCCTCTTCGACCTTTTGGCTGCTCTTCGCTCGGGCCGCCCCCGGTGGCCAAACCGGGGGCTTTCAGGTCCGAAGTCGGAGCTGCGGTTCATCACCGCACCAGGCCAAATGGGTAAGAAATGGCGGATCCAAAAACTTTTTTGTGGAGGGGGCGAGGGGGCAAGCAGGGGGCGGAAGTTTTGCCCCCTACTTCCTTATAGAAAACATACAGTTATACCCCAGGGGGCAAGGGGGCATTGTTTTGCATTCTTTCGTGGTGCGAGGTTCTCACTTTTGTGGTGGTGTGTCGATCGGACAGAGGACTCACACCACCACAACGACACACCCTACCATAGGGAAGTTTTGGCGAAAGTCCTGCCCCCTTGCCCCCGATGGGTCAAGCGTCTGTTTTGGATTGGAAAACAGGGGGCGGAAGTCTTGCCCCCGGTCTGCCCCACGTGCCCCCAGAAGATTTTTGTGCGCCGGGTTTGGGTAGGCCCCACATCCTTTCTATCTGCAAAGCAAGTCCAACCCAACCGCCAGGAGAAACGTCCATGATGCTCACCATCCTCGCCGCCATCGCCTTCGTCGTCGGCTTTCTCGGCGTCGCCTACTTGCTCGCGCTCGGGCTGACAAAAGCCATCCTTGCGCATCAGGAGCGCAAAGAAAAAGCGCAGCGCAGCGCCGAATATTGGGCTCTTCGCACGCGTTCTTCGTATCGCGCGTTTTGAGCCGAGAAAGAACTTCCCTACCTGCTTGGTAGGGACAAAAAGGGAGGCCCGCCATGAACACATTTCTCGAAATCCTTGCGTGGAACGCCGCGCTCGCCGCCACGTGCTACGGGGTCATCCGGTTCGTTGACTACGTCATCAAGCCCTGGCTTGAAGAGCTGGCGACCGCCGACCACGACCCTGCGGCACTGGACGAATACGTCATCCGGTCGGCCCTGACGGGCAAATACACGGACGCCGAAATCGAGGCGACCATCGCCCGCGCCCGGGGGCAGTGAGCATGAGCCCCCTGACCCTCGAACGCGCCATCCGCGCATTCTGCCGTGAAGCCTGCATCGACCGTCGGTCGGTGCACAACATCACGGTCGCGGGGCGCACGATGCTCTGGGTGGTGCATGAGCCGCAAGACCCAGTGCCGTCGGCCCCCCCCCACGCGCGCCAGCGCCGCATCTGGGGGCATACGCATGAGCGCGCCTGACAACATCACGCTGACCGTGCCAGAGGTGCGACAGGTGGCAGCGCGTGCTGCTATGCGGCTGGGCGCGCCCTTCGACCGGCGTTTAATGGCCGTCATCGACGACATCATCGAGGACGTCATCCTGGTCCAGGCGTTGGGTCCAGAACACACGCGGGAGAAGACCGAGGAGGCCGGTCCCGAACCAAAGAAAGGCAAGCAAAATGAATGACTTGCTTCTGCCCATCATCGCAGGAACAGGGACATGGGCGGTGCTCGTGGCCCTGTTCGTCATGCGGGCAAGAAACAAGAAGAAACAAGCACTTACGTGGTCCGAGCGGAAGCGGGCCCGGTTTCCCATAGGAGGGGGCGACGATGGCGCGCGCTAAACCATTGGAAAACCTATGCTTTTTGACTGTTTGGGGGTCGACCGGGCGTGTATCCGGGGTCCCTGGCATTAGCAAATATCACGGGTATTCCGGACGCCCCGACCTTTTTGGCTAATAAAATTTCAAAAAAAGCTATCCATCACGCAACAACGCGAGGCGCTCAATGGCAAGAAAATCAAATAGAAAGGGGGACTTGGTCTCTGCGTTGGCTCTGTCGAAGCTGCTGGGTCGGGACCGCCAGTCGGTGACCAGGTGGGCCGAGACCGAGGGCATGCCATACGAAAGCCGGCCGGACGCCAGCGGCGCCGGTGAGTGGAAGTTTTGGACTGCAGAAGTGGTTGACTGGCTGGTGGCCCGGGATACCCAGCGTGCCGTCGAGAAGCTGGAAAAGGTGGAGTCCGTTTCCGACGAAGAGATGGACTCGATGACTGTGGCGCAGGCCGAGGCAATGAAGGCCCGCTGGGACGCAGTCAAGTCGCGCACCTCGGCCCTCATGCAGATCTTGGCGCTTCAAAAGGAGAGCGAGGACCTTGTGGAGAAGGGCGTCATCGCCGCTGTCTACTCTGCCCAGATTGCCCGTGCACGTCATGCCTTCGGGAACCTGGATGCCCGTGTTGCTGCCCGCGTTCCCGATGTTGAACAACGCGTTCTGATTGCTGGCCTCGTGCGAGACGAGGTCGAAGCCATCTGCGCGGAACTGACCGTCCCGGAACATTTCGAGGCCGAAGAGGAGCCGGAGTCACCCCTTGATATCGAGTTTGCCGCTGAGGGCGACGAATGAACGAGAAGCAGCTTGTCCGGGATGCTATTGGGGACTCCGCCGCACGCCTGCGCCGCGAATTGGAGAGTGTCAACGCTACCGTCTTTGCACCGCGCCCGCGCCTGACCCCATCGCAATGGGCAGAGGCAAAGCTGAAACTGCCCCGAACGACGTCATCCTTGCCCGGCGACTTCCGTCTCTTCCCGCCTCAGCGCGGCATAATGGATGCCCTGGCTGAACCGGGGGTGGAAGAGATTGATGTTGAGAAGGCGAGCCGGACCGGCTTCACCCAGCTGATGGCGGCGATGGAGCTTTACTGCATCGAGCAGGAAGCCAAGCCCGTTGTATCCATCCACCCCAAGGAATCTTCGTCACGAGCCTTCGAGCGCAAATACATCCGCCCGATGCTACAGGAGTCCGAGAAGGTGGGCTACCTGTTTCCGAACCTGGAACGCCAACCCTGGAAGTCGAAGATCTCTGTCACCGGCTCGACCTTGGATTTTAAGGACGCCGTCCTGCCTGACAACTTCTCGGAATACCACGCTTGGCGGATCTTCGGTGACGAAGTCGACAGGCCACAGTGGAACGCCGGGGGCGAGGCCACCAGCGAGGGCGATAAAATCACCCTCATGTCGAAGCGCCTCGAGAGCTTCGACGACGGTATAATGATTCTGGGCTCGTCGCCTGGAACGGCAAAAGGCAGCCGCATCCACCGTCGTTTCCTGATGACAGACCAGCGGCGCTATTTCGTGCCGTGCCCGCACTGCGGCGAGTTCCAATACCTGAAATGGGGTGGCCGGGAAACCGAGCACGGGGTCAAGTGGCCAGAAGGGAGGCCCGAACAGGCTTACTACGTCTGCGAGCACAACGGCTGCGTCATCGAGCACCACGAAAAGCCCGCTATGCTGGAAAGGGGCGAGTGGAGGCCGACAGCCGTAGGATTGCCTGGCCGTGTTGGCTTCCATTTCCCGGCGCTACTGTCGCCGTTCAAGCGCGCTTCCTGGGGCCGCCTGGCCGTCGAGTTTGTCAAGGCCACGAACGAGGCGCGCGTTGGCAACACAGAACTGCTCCAAGCGTTCGTGAACACTTCGCTGGGTGAAGTGTGGGAGGAGCCCGACGCAAAGAAAGCGGCGGATCCGCACGAGCTGCAAGAGCGTCTGGAAATCTATGAGGCGGAAGCCCCGACCGGAACGGTCGTGGTGCTTGCGGGGGTCGACAACCAGGAAGGCAAAGAAGGCGAGCTCGGCTACTCGGAAGTCAGCATTTACGCCGTGACGCCCGGCGAACAGCTCTGGTTGATTGGGCACTTCGTTGTTCGCGACGCCGGCGGGCTGGACTCCGCACAACATTGGAACGCCGTTGAAGCCTTGCTCTTGCGCCGCTGGAAACTGCCCAACGGCCGTGAAATGCCGGTGTCCGTGGCGGCCATCGACACCGGCGGCAACCACGGCCAACAGGTCATGGATTTCTGCAACCGCATGCAGCGCGCCGGTCGCCGGTGGTGGCCAATCCAAGGCTACTCGAACCCGGGCGGAAAGCGCCGCAAGCCCATGTGGCCAACCTCGCCCTCGAAGTCGAAACACGGTGGGGTCATGCACACCATCGACACCTACATTGCGAAGGATACCCTGTTCGACCGCCTGACCCGCGAGCCAGGTATGCCCGGCTCCATACACTTCCCGACGGCGCCGCTGCCGGGTGCCGTGCCATGCGACCAGGTCTTCTTCAAGCGCCTGACCAAAGAGCGGCCCAAACCGTTGAAGGGCAACCCCGGTATGACCACTTGGGCCAACCAGCCAAGTGACCAGGAACCGTGGGACTGTCTGGTCTACGCCTACGCGGCACTTCACGGCTTCTACGCCATGAAGGGCGGGTCGAGGCTTCAAGAGATGCTGCGGGCTGAACCGCCCAAGGTAGACGGACCGCTGGCAGACGGGACCGAGGTGCCGACAGACGCCGGGGAAGGGGCCTTGCCCCCGGCCGACCCCGTGCCCACCGAAGCCTCGGATCTTCCGCCACCTGGAACGCCACCCTGGAAAATGACGCCTGCCCAGAAAGCGGCCGTGGCTGCGCAGCGTGCGAAGGAAGAGGCGGCCAAGCCCGTGCCGGTGCGTCGCAATCCTGGGCTCATGGTCCGCTCGTCTTTCGTGAGTCGCTGACGCAACGCCTCAGGCTGCCCCGTGAATAACGGGGCAAGCACGAAAGCGGGGCAGCCAGCATGTATGAACTTTGGACCACGGAAGACCTTAAGTAAGCGCGACGCTGATCCCCTCCTGCCGCTTCTGATCTGACCGGGCCATTCTCCGGGCGCATGAGCGTTGGAGGTG
>NZ_JAVKPH010000061.1:0-9655 GCF_031432425.1 Ruixingdingia sedimenti
GCTTGCCAGTCGGCGCGGCCTTCCACGTCATGGCGGGGTCGAACCAGATCGTCAGAGAGCCGCGGCGCTTGAGCGCTTGGTTATAGGCGGGCCAGTTCCTGGTCTTGTAGATCGGGGGTGTCGGTCTGCTCATGCAGTCAAGCTACCACGCTGGATTCACGAGATGAATCCCTCACGCGATTTGTGCAACAGAGCCCCCCGCCGCCCATGCCGCTTCCGTGAACCAGCGCCAGACCGGCGCGCAGAACATCGGGATGAAGAGCTGCCACTGCACCGCGTCGATCTGGCGGCGGAACTCCACGAGCCCCGCCCGGATCGAGGAATAGTTGACCTGGCTGAGGTCGCCCGTCAGCAACTCGTAGGGCACCCGGAACCCGGCCGAGATCGTGTGCAGGCTCGCTCGCTTGTATTCGCCGTAGCCGCCGGTCGCCGAGGGCTGGTTGAAGCGGATGTCCTTGCCGCCGCGGGCATAGGCGATCAGCCCCGGCTCGAACTGCTCGACCCGGTTACCGTCGGCGTCGACCACGGATGGCGCGATGCCCTGCTGCGCCTCGTCGTCGCCGAACACGATGGCGGTGACGCAAGCCTCGGTCTTCTTGCGGACCAGCTCGGCCACTTCATAGTCGTCGAGATCGCGCAAGCTGCGGATCACCGGCGCGCCCCATGGAACGCCGCGCGCCTGCGTGCGCTGCTTCTCGTAGACATGGGCGATCTCGCTCGCCGGGACCGGGCGGCTCTGCAACCCGTTCTGCAAGGCGCCGTAGGCGTCGCCCGGATGTTCGGCATGCAGCCAATAGGCCCGGCGCTTGCCGACCGGGTCGAACTCTATCCCCTGCACCAGCCGTCCCGCGCCGAGGGCGCCGGATTTGGTGGCGTCGAGGAAGTCGGCCTCCAGCACCTGCAGTTGCAGCGGCACCGGGAGACCGTCGCTGGCCCGCCGCAGCCTTCGGCGCACCAGAACCTCGCCCGCCTCGACCATTTCGCGGCAGATCAGCGTCTGCAGCCCGTAGAAGTCGAGCTGACCATCGGCATCGCAGTCCGCTGTCCAGCGTTCGAAGAGCCCATCGACCTTCCGGTCGAGCGTGTCGTCGCCGCTGGCGGCGCGCGGCATGATCCCTGCGCCGATGATGTTGTTGACCAGCACCGCCACGGCTTTCGCCGCATGCGGGTTGTTGCGCACCAGATCGCGCATCCGGTCGCGCAAGAGCGCCCCGGCCACGCCGATCTCGGTGTCGGCGGAGGACCCCGGCGCGCGCCAGCCCTCGGTGCGACGCCCGCGCGCGGCCCCGTCATAGCCCCGCGTCAGGGTCTCGAAGGCCTGACGGGCCATCACGCGGCGCGCGGCCATTCGGGGGGCCACCGTGGCGATGGCGTGATCGAACCAGGTCGCCGACATCACCGGTCCCCGCGCGAGAAGCCCGCCAGCCCCGCCAACGGCAGCGGTCGGGTCGTCCCCGCAATGGCGCGCTCGATGGTGCGGATGCGCGCCAGCAGGTCCTCGGCCGAGCCGTAATCCACCGACTTGCCGTCATAGCTGACCCGGGTCGTGCCGCTGGCATAGGCCCGGCGCAGCGCCGAAAGCTCGGATTCCGTCCAGTCGGTCATCAAAACCATCCTCCACGCCGTCCGAGCCAGTCGGAGCGGCGCTTGCCCTGCGGGGCCTGTCCCGGCCGGTTGATCTGCCCGGCGGGATCGGTGTCGGTGGGGGCGGCCCCGAGCTGATCCTCGAGGTCGCGCCAGGTCGACTCGGGCCAGCGGTCCGCGCCCGCGATCCAGGCGGCGGCGCGGGCGTAGACCCGGCAGTCCAGCGCCTCGTTTCGCTCACGGAGCTTCTGCCATTCCAGCCGAGCGAAGCCGCGCTTCGTGCGCACCGTCACCAGCTGCTCGGCCACGAACTGCTTCAGCCATTCGTTCTCGACCCAGTGCGGAAGGTGCACCGAGCCGGGCGGGAATGCCGCCCCGTCGGCCATCTCCTCCTCGGTCGGGCGCGCCAGCCGCAGGAAGCGGTAGGTCTCGGCCTTGAAGGTCGAGACCGCCACGGTCCAGAGCCGCGCCCCGCGCCGCAGGCGTTTGCCGCCCTCGGTCGAGTCGACGAAGGTAGGCCCCGACACCGGGCTCGAGCGGTTGAACCCCTCGACACCCTTCACCGGCGACACCTGCCCAAACCCCTGCGCTCGCGCCCAGGAATAGACCGCCGGCGCCTCGTAGCCGGTGTCGATGGCGAGCCGCGCGATCCTGAGATGCGCGCCGCGTTCATGCGGCCAGCTTCTGTCCAGCAGCGCGGTCAGCTCCGACCATGAATCGTGCCGATCTGGCCCACCCTCGATGACGACGTGATCGACGAGCCAGCTTTCCAGCCCGCGACCCCAGGCCCAGACATCGACCTCGATCCGGTCCTTCTGCACGTCGGCCCCGGCGGTCAGGAACAGCCCGCCCGCAGGCACGGTGCCGGATGTCCAGCGCTCCCGCCGATCATAAAGCCGCTGCCAGTCGGGGGCTTCCCCGGTCTCGACCCATGTCTCGCCGAGGATCGTGTTGCGGAAGGCCTTGATCGCCTCGTCGGAGCCCTGCGCCGCGTCCCATGCCCGCACGATCCGCTCCCAACTCAGCCAGCCGATCGGCGAATAGAGCGCCGAGAGGTGATACCCGACCGTGGTCGGATCGGCGGCGGTGGCGGTCGCCCGCCATTCGCCGCCCTCCAGCATCGCCGTCTTGTGGTGTTCCGCGATTGCCGCGTCGCAGCCCTCGCAGTGATATTCCGCCGTTTCCGGCCGTCCCTTCTGCCAGCGCAGCCGGTCGAACTTCAGCCACTGCATCGCGCCGCAATGCGGGCATGGCACGTGGAACCGGCGCTGGTCGGACGCCTCGTATTCCCGCTCGATCCGGCTCAGACCCCGGATGGTGGGCGTCGAAACCAGGAACACCTTGCGCCGGTGGGCGAAGGTCAGCGACCGTGCTTCGGCCAGCGTCACCGGATCGCCTTCCTCGTCGGCCGAGGCGGGATAGGCGTCGACCTCGTCGAGGAAGATGTACCGCGCCGGGGTGGACCGCAGCCCGACCGCCGAGTTGGCGCCGGTCATGATCAGGATGCCGCCCGCGAATTCCTTGGAGAGCATCGTGTTGCCCGCGTCGCGGGAGCGCGCGGGCTTCACCCGCTCCCGCAGCTCGGGGCTTTCGTCGATCAGCGGGTCGATCCGCTGGCGCGAGTTGCGCTTGGCGAGTTCCACCGTGGGCTGGACCGCGAGCATCGGCCCCGGTGCCTGGTGGATCGCGAACCCGATCCAGTTGTTGCCCGCCTCGGTCGCGCCGACCTGCGCGGCCTTCATAAACACGATCCGCTGCGTGGGATCGCCGGGGCTCAGCCGGTCCATGATCTCGCGCATGTACGGCGTGCGCACCGTGCGATACCGCCCGGGCTCGGCGGAGGCGCGGCCCGAGAGCATCCGGTGCCGGTCCGCCCATTCCGAGACGGTGAGGTCCGGATCGGGGCGCAGCCCGCTGCCCCAGGCGCGCAGGATCTCGCCCGCGCCGTCGAAGTCCGTCAGGCCATCGCTGCTCTCACCGGAAGTCGGGCCGGACCTCGGCGAGTTCGTCGAGGTGGGCGCGTACATGTTTCTCCAGGACCTTCTGCATCGCGGCTGGCTCCACGGTGATCTGCTGGCCCGTCGCGTCGCTGCACGAGGCCGAGAGTTCTGCCGCCATCAGCGCCGCCGCACGCACGGGCCAGTTCACCCATGCGTCCCGTTCCTCCCGCGCCAGGCGGAACACCAGCGCCAGCGCGCGGGCCCGCTCGATCAACTCCCCCTTCAGCTTCTGGAGCCGGATGCGCCGCTCCTGGGCCTTCAGCACCTCGTTCGCGGTCTTGGCCTGCAGGAAGGTCGTGCCACCGCCGACTGCCGGGACCGCCAGCCCCTGTTCGCGGAGCGTGTCGCCGACAGCGGCCACAGCAGCCTCGGGGACGGGCTTCATCTTCGGTGCGGGCGGCTTGCGGGTCTTGGACGGGTCCGTCGTCTCGGCACGCCTGGCGTCGCTGGCGGCCGCGTTGATGCTGCCGTCGGGATAGAGGACCAGCCGCTCGGCCGTCTTCGCCTTCTGGATCGCGCCCCGCGACAGCCCG
This sequence comes from Ruixingdingia sedimenti, assembly GCF_031432425.1. NCBI lineage: Bacteria > Pseudomonadati > Pseudomonadota > Alphaproteobacteria > Rhodobacterales > Paracoccaceae > Ruixingdingia > Ruixingdingia sedimenti. The sequence continues at coordinate 4,118 of NZ_JAVKPH010000061.1, forward strand.
ACATGCGCGGCGTACTGGCGCTCGCTCATGCCCTGCATCGACGACTCCGAATATCATTCAAGATCATGTGCTTATCGAGTTGATAAGCCTCGCGGACAGAGGGAACGTGTTTCCAGAAGGACGATGCAACTCAACAAGGAGCCACCTCGATGACCACCCGCCTGAACCCGATCACCACGCCGCGCCACGAACTCCGCGCCGAGAAGGCGCGCCGGAACAAGGAAGCCGCGCTCGCGGCCTTCATCGGCAAGAAGGCCGAGATCGACGAGATGCTCGCCCGCCTGCAGGCACTCAGCGACGACCATTTCAACTGCCACCCCGACGAAGCGGGCTGGGCGATGGTCGGCACCCTCGAACACTACGCCAGCCTCCTGAAGCGCATCACCGACAGCGCCTTCGGCGAGGGCGAGCACGCCCGCTGATCTCCGGCACAGCCGGAACTCCCGCCGCGCGCCCTGCGCGGCTCGGGGTCGTAGAAGGCGCCGCATGACGCGGGCCCGAATACGGAGACGACCCCATGACCCAGAACCAGCTTTCCGACGCCCAAGCCATCATCCTTTCCACCGCCTGCGCGCGCGAGGACGGAGCGGTCTTTCCCGTCACCGCCAGCCTCAAGGGCGGCGCCGTCGGCAACGTCTGCAAGAGCCTCCTGAAACAGGGCCTGATCGAGGAAATCGGCGCCACGGACCTCAACACGGTCTGGCGGCACGACGAGGAGCGCGGCCCGATCACGCTGCGCGCCACCCCACTGGCCTACAGCACCCTCGGGATCACGGACGAGCAGGACGACACGCCGCCGGCTGAGACGCCGACCGCCCCGGTCCAGCGTCGGAAGGGCACCAAGCAGGAGACCCTGATCGAGATGCTCCGCGCCGAGGGCGGCGCGACCATCGACGAGATCGTCGCCGAAACGGGCTGGCTGAGTCATACTGTCAGAGGAGCGATGTCCGGCGCCCTGAAAAAGAAGCTCGGGCTGACCATCATCTCCGAGAAGGTCGATGGCGGCGCACGTCGCTACCGCATCCGCGACATGCCCGAGGGGGCGGGGCGTTGAGCCCCGCCGACCGCCCGGACCCGCAGCACCGCATCCTCGGGATCGCGCTGCAGCTGGCGGCATATCCCCCGCTCCGCAAGCACGAGCATTCCTACGAGGCCCGCGTGCCATGGCGCCTCATCAAGCAGCTGCGCGAGGCCCTCAGGGACGCAGGGGTGGATTGGCGCGCGGTCCACGCCACGCTCCGCCAAGGGGACGGGTAGATCGGTCAGCCAATGCCCATGAGCCGCCGCCCCGCATTCTGGGCGGCGGTGTCTCATTCTGCGCTCCGGACCCGGATCGCCTCGAACAACCGACGCAGCAGGTAGCCGCGCGCCAGCGAAACGCCGACGAAGGCGAGGCCGATGGTCAGATGCTCCGCAAGCCCCGTCTCGATCCCGAACCACGGGAACACGACGATCTGCGTGGCGATGGCCAGCACATAGCCGACGACGACATTCGTCGCGGCCTCGACCATCGACATGATCCGGCTCTGCTTCACTGCGCGGCACCTCCCGCGGCCGTCACGACGGGGATTGCACCAGCAGCATCACGGTACACGGTCGCAACGTCCACGATGATCACGGTCTCGGGTCGCCGTTTCAGCACCGCGAAGAGATCCGTTTCGGTGACGAGCCCCACGGTCGGACAGGGTTGTTTCTTGCCCCAGTCCGCGCAGAAGAAGGACCGGCCCGAGATGTCGGAGATGTCGTTCATCCCGGCGAGGTCGTCGCGCAGGTCCGAGACGATCAGCGCCATCCCGTCTAACGATAGTGAGTGCTTCCTCAGCATTCTCATGACTGCAAGGCATGCGAGATCGCGCCAATCGAACCGCCGGCGCTGACCGGGCCGCACAGCCACGGAAGGTCGGAAATGACCACGCGAGATCCATTGGCTCAGTTCGCCCGTCGTCATGGCGCAGGCGTCGACGATCTCATGGATCGTCCACGTTCTCATGCCGCCTCATCCATCGGCCAGCAGTTCAGCCGCGAGAGTTCGCAGCGCATGCGCTGCAACCAGCGGGACCACGCCGTTGCCACAGAGCCGAAGCCGGTCCACCCGGTGGGCCAGCCCATCAGCGCCTCGACGAACAGCGGGTTCAAGGTCCGGCGCGGCTCGGAGGTATCGCGCCCAGCCATCAGCGTCACCAGGACCTAGCGGCCAAGCAGGCCGTTCACCGGGGTGTTCGCCAATGTCGTCGCCCCATCCTTGTGATCGCGCGCCGTCGGCGTCATCCACATCCCGGCCGCATGGGTCAGGTCGGCTGTCCGCCGGTTGCCCGCGCTCGGTTTGCAGCCGTCGCTGGCCATCGGTGTCGGCCAGTCCCTCGCCAGCTGGTCCAGACCCTTCTCGTCCCTCCGCGCGCCACCTCTGCTGCGAAAGCTGTCGGTCTGCGGCGTCGGCCACATCGCGGCCGTCGTCGCGAGGTTCATCCCGTGCTGCCCCGCTGCCTGCGACGGCGTTGGCTTCGTCTGCCGGTTCTCGTTGGCGCTGGCCCGGGGCGTCGGCCAGAGCCGCAGCAGTTCCGTCCGGTTCCCGCCACTCGACCGGGTGCCAGAGCAGGCGCGCGGGGTCGGCCAGTTCGTCCCCCTCGCGGATGGCGAGGATGAACAGCCGCTCGCGCTTGTGCGGTGCGCCGACTTCCGCCGCCGTGAAGAGGCCTGCCGCAAGGCGGTAGCCCATGCCGACCAGTCCTCCGGCGACTTCGGGGAAGCCGAGGCGGAGATGATGGGCGACATTCTCGAGGAACACGAAGGGCGGTTTGATTTCGCCGATGATGCGGGCGACATGCGGCCAGAGGTGGCGCGGGTCGTCGGCACCGCGGCGCTTACCCGCGACCGAGAACGGCTGGCACGGATAGCCCGCAGTGACGATGTCCACCGCGCCGCGCCACGGGCGGCCGTCGAAGGTGGCAACGTCGTCCCAGACAACAGCCTGATCCATGGACGCGTCTTCCATCCGCGCCACGAGAGTGGCTGCGGCATAGGTTTCCCGTTCGACATGGCCCACAGCACGATAACCGGAGATGGCGATGGCGAGACCAAGGTCGAGTCCGCCTGCGCCGGAGCACAGGGAGAGGCCGAAGAGGCATGCGTCTCCGGTTCCGGAAGCGCGTCCGGAGGAAGGTAGAGCCAGGTCATGCATGTCACGCGGCGGTCTTGCGCTTTCGCGCTGGTTCGGGGGCGGCGTCCGGGTCCGGCGTATCGGTGGCGTCGCCCAGCCGCTCGGTTCTCACCTGCGCGAAGGTCCGGCCGTCGCCGTCGAGGATCGCGTCCTTGCCGGTTTCGGCCTGCCAGCGCTCCACGGCGACATCGATGTAGGCCGGGCTGATTTCCATCGCGAAGACGCGGCGGCCATTGGCTTCGCCCGCCATGATCTGCGAGCCGGAGCCAGAGAATGGCTCGTAGCAGAGCCCGCCGCGGGCGACGTGCTGGCGCATCGGGATCCCGAAGGCGTCGAGCGGTTTCGGCGTCGGGTGGTCGGGCCGGTCGTCCTTGGCGAAACTCGGCAGCGCCCATGTCGAGGGCAGCGTTTCCTCGGCCACCTTCGGGGGGCGGTTCGGGCGTCGCCAGCCCATGAAGCAGGGCTCGTGCTTCCAAAGGTAGTGCGAGCGGGTCAGCACGCCCCGGTCCTTCACCCAGATGATCTGCTGATGGACGAATGCCCCGGCCTTTTCCCAGCACGCTTCCAGCATCGCCTGGCGTCGCGAGGCGTGCCAGCAGTACCAGGCGGCATCCTCGGCGATGGCCTCGGCGACGGCGGCGGCGATGAAGCCGTCGTAGAGCTCGGCGCCCTGGCTCGAGTCGTCCCAGGTCGTGCCGTAGGACGCCGACCAGTCCTTGTTGCGGGTCGGGTGGTTGGAGCCGTCGTAGTCCACCAGATAGGGCGGATCGGTCGCGAACAGGATCGCCCGCTCGCCATTCATCAGGCGGCGCACGTCGGCCGCGCTGGTGCTGTCGCCGCAGAGCAACCGGTGGTCGCCGAGGATCCACAGATCGCCGGTGCGGGACGCCGGATTGCGCGGCGGTTCGGGGATGGTCACCGGCGGCACGGAGCCCCCGGCGCCGCCCTCTTCACCGTCCCCCTCCGGCACGAAAGCCAGCAGCTTGTCGAGCTCGCCGTCGGAGAAACCGACCAGCGACAGGTCGAAATCCGCGGCCAGAAGATCGTTCAGTTCCGCCGACAGCAGCGCCTCGTCCCAGGTGCCGAGTTCGGTCAGCTTGTTGTCCGCGATGCGGTACGCCCGCCGTTGCGCCTCGGTCAGGTGCCCGAGCACGATCACCGGCGCTTCCGTCAGCCCGAGCTGCGTGGCGGCCAGTACGCGCCCATGCCCCGCAATCAGTTCGCCGTCCTCGCCGACGAGGCACGGCACGGTCCAGCCGAACTCGGCCATGCTGGCGGCGATCTTCGCGACCTGGTCCGGCCCGTGCGCCTTCGCGTTCTTCGCGTAGGGCTGCAGGCGCGACAGCGGCCACGTCTCGATCGCGTCCGGGGCGAAGCTCAGCGTCATGGTGGGCAAGGTTCCTCGGTCGGGTGGATGCCGGTGGTTTCCGGACTCCGGATGCCGGGCTGGACTCCACACGGGGTCCAGCGGCTAGCAGCGGTGTCCGGTCGGAAGGCCAGCGTTCATTGGTGTTTGCGCGGGGCGCGCGTGGCTCCGGCTTCCGGGTGGCTTCCCAAAAATCCGGCCCTGTCGCTGGCGATGTCCCGCGCTTCGCCCGCCAGCATACGAATATCGCCAGGAAGGAACCGCGAACTCGGCCAAAGGGCTTGCAAGCGGCGGACAGCGGCCCACAAGGAAAGGATCAGCGCCTTTCCTTTTCCAACGGACCTGCCAACGAAAGGATGGTTTCGCTCGGGACCGCGCTGCGCGCGCCTCTCCCGAGCTTATCCCGAACCTAGCCCCTGAACCGGTTTTCTGTCCCGTCGAAAACTGTCCGCCGCACACCTTCCCCTCTGGCGCGCAGGGTTACGCGCCACCGGCCAGTTCGATCACGCGCCGCTTCGACAGGTTGCGGTTGAACCGCCGCCGGTTGAGCCTCAGCGAGATGACGCAGAGCCCGTAGAGCCAGTGCTGGTGGGCGGCCGAGCGCTGCAGTCCGACCGTCCAGCAGATGGACTTCCACCGCTCGCCATGGGCGCGCATCCAGACGATCTTGCCATCGACGGGTTCGAGGCACGCGGTCCACGTCAGCGTCTCCTCCATCCGGCTGATCGCCTGCGGCGAGGGCAGCACCCGCATGGGCTTCGGCTCCTGGCCCACCTTGTCGGCGAAGGAGTGGACGATCTCGGGCCACGTGCTGAAGTAGCCCTGCCGTCGCGGCTCGGGCAGGCGCTTGAGCACGAAGGCCGCCTCAGCGAGACGGGCCTCGACGAGGGACGGGGTCCACTTATCCATGGCGCCCTCCCTCGTGGGAGGGGCGCGGGCCGTAGTATCCGTGTCGATCAAGTGGCATTTGGGCTCCATTTTCGATTGTCGCGGATGAGCGCGTTGGCCAGCACGA
>NZ_JAVKPH010000062.1:0-9466 GCF_031432425.1 Ruixingdingia sedimenti
GTCGGTCTGCTCATGCCACCCAGCTACCATGCTGGATTCACGAGATGAATCCCTCACAGGATTTGTGCAACAGAGCCTATGCGGACGGTAAAACCGTCCCGTCATCGAAACGGCTGCCAGAAAAAGATCAGCAGCAGGCTATGCCATGGCCCGATACCGTGGAGATCTGCCGGTTCATGCGAACTGCCCGTGTCAATTGTGGCCGATGCAACACCAGGCGCTTGACATTCCACCGTCGCCGAAAGAGTTTTCCGGCATGGGGTCTTGCGATGCCCCACGAGGCGCCAGCCGAAGATCGCGTTCCAATCCGATCATTCACTCAATGGAGGGAACGCAGATGCCTGCGCCTGATGCCATAACCTGCGACAAGCTCGCCAAGCTGATCGGCACCGCACGATGCCCCGTCGTCCTCGACGTGCGCCGGGCGGATGCGCGGGATGCCCAACCCCGCCTCGTTCCTTCCGCACGATGGCTGGACGAAGACGGCATCGCGCCCGCAGCCCTGACCGAACTGGCCCGCGATCTCGATCGCCCGGTGGTGGTCCTTTGCGCCGAGGGGCACGGGCGCAGTCAGGGCATCGCCGCCTGGCTGCGCCATGAAGGAGTCGCCGCCGAGTATCTGGAGGGTGGCATGACGGCATGGCTTGCCGCTGGCCTGCCACTCGTCACGACCACGAAGATCACCGGCCACGATCCGCAGGGCCGCAGCCTCTGGGTGACGCGGGCGCGGCCCAAGATCGACCGCATCGCCTGCCCTTGGCTGATCCGGCGTTTCATCGATCCGCGGGCGGTTTTTCTGTTCGTCGCCCCGGCCGAGGTGCCCACGGTGGCCGAGCGGTTCGGCGCCATGCCCTTCGACGTCGAAGGCGTGTTCTGGAGTCATCGTGGCGAGGACTGCACCTTCGACGTGCTGCTGAAGGAAACCCGGCTGAGCATCCCGGCGCTCGACCGGCTGGCGCTGATCGTGCGCGGTGCGGATACCGCCCGTCTGAATCTCGCCCCCGAAGCGGCGGGCCTGCTGGCGGCCTCGCTGGGCCTGTCGCGGATGTATTCCGACGATCTGGAACAACTCGATGCCGGATTGCAGCTCTACGACGCTTTCTACCGTTGGGCACGCGATGCCACGGACGAGATCCACAACTGGCCGACCAACACCCGCGACGCGGGCCGGAGCGCGACATGAAACAGCGCGACGGATTTCCCACGCTGGGTCAGGCCACCGGGGTCTGGGCCAGGATCGCCGTGCTGAGTTTCGGCGGGCCGGCGGGCCAGATCGCGGTGATGCACCGGATACTGGTCGAGGAACGCAAATGGCTCGGGGATGCGCGTTTCCTCCATGCCCTGAACTTCTGCATGTTGCTGCCCGGTCCCGAGGCGCAGCAGATGGCGACCTATATCGGCTGGCTGATGCACGGTGTGCGCGGCGCCCTGATCGCGGGGCTGCTGTTCATCCTGCCGGGTTTCATCGCCATGATGGTGCTGAGCTGGGTCTACGCGGTCTATGGCGACGTGCCGGTGGTGACCGCGCTGTTCTTCGGGCTGAAGGCCGCGGTGCTGGCGATCGTGTTGCAAGCGGTGTTCCGCATCGGCAAACGTGCCCTGAAGAACAATGTCATGCTCGGCCTGGCCGCCGCATCCTTCTTCGCTATTTTCCTGTTCGATGCACCCTTCCCGCTGATCGTGGCGCTGGCGGCGGCTATCGGCTGGATCGGGACAAAGGCCGGGATCGCGGCTTTCCAGGGCGGCGGTGGACATGGCTCCACAGGTGGCGCGCATGTCAGCGACGCCGACACGATCCTTGGCGAAGAGCTTGACCTTCCGCCCACGGCACGAAGAAACGCCTTCCGCGCGGGACGGGCGGCGGTCGCGCTCTGGTTGTTGCCGGTGGCGCTGTTGGTCGCGTTGGTGCCGGGCAGCGTCTTCACCGATATCGCGCTCTATTTCTCGAAACTCGCGGTGCTGACCTTCGGCGGAGCCTATGCGGTTCTGGCCTGGGTCGCGCAGGAGGCGGTCGGCACCTATGGCTGGCTGGAACCGGGCGAGATGCTCGACGGTCTCGGCATGGCCGAAACCATGCCGGGGCCGCTGATCAAGGTGCTGCAATTCGTCGGCTTCATGGGCGCGCTCCGCGAGGCGGGATGGGCCATGCCGCTGCTGGCGGCAACGTTCGGGGGCATCCTGACGACATGGGTGACCTTCGCGCCGTGCTTCGCCTGGATTCTGCTCGGTGCCCCGTTCATGGAAGGGCTGCGGGAAAACCGGGCGCTCGCGGCGGCGCTGGCTTCGGTCACGGCGGCGGTGGTGGGGGTGATTCTCAACCTCGGGATCTGGTTCGCGATCCATGTGATCTGGCGCGAGGTCGAGCCTTTCGACTGGGGGCCGGTCTCGACCAGCGTTCCGGTGCCGGAAACGCTGGATGCCTGGGCGCTGGCCCTTTCGGCGCTGGCCCTCCTCGCGGTGTTCCGGCTGAAGCTCGGCATCGGCCTCGTGCTCGGGGGGGCGGCGCTGGTTGGCCTCGGCCTGCATCTGGCCGGGGCGATCTGACGGCGGGTGGCGCGGCCGCTGCCCGAACCGGAAGACACCCGGCTATCCGCCAGTCCAAGGGTGGCGGCGCCGCCTGAGCGACCGCCACCCGGTTGACCGATCAGGTGTTGCCGCACATCACGGCTCGATCCACGTCGACACAGAGGCCGATCTGCCCCGCACAGCAATCCTCCATCAGGAACCGCACCAGGCCGTTCAGCGCCTCGAAATCGACGCTGTAGAGGATCGAGCGGCTTTCGCGGCGCGAGGCGACCAGTCCCGCGCGTTCCAGTTCCTTGATGTGGAAGCTCACGTTCGAGGCGGGCACCTCGGCCTGGTCCGCGATCACCCCGGACGCCAGCCCCTCGGGACCGGCGACGACCAGCAGCCGCAGGATGCGCAGCCGGGTTTCCTGGGACAGCGCCCCGAAGGCGGCGAGGGCTTGACGTTCTTCCATATTTCAACAATCCTACAAATGTAGAATCGAAAGGTATCGTAGATGACGGCTCGAAGCAACCTCGGCGCGCTCACCGGCGCGGCCGACCCGGAAGATATTGCCATCGGCGAGCTTCTGGCGGCGCTGGACGGCGCGGCCGATCTGCCGCTGGTGTTCAGCTACGATGGCCGGAACGTGAAGCCCGGCTATCACGTCACCGAGGTCAAGGTCGGGCGCTTCGAGGCGCTGGACTGTGGCGCGAACCCGGAAAGCTGGACGGAAATCTTCATTCAACTCTGGGACGTGAACGAGGATCGCAGCCACATGCCAGCGGGCAAGTTCGTCAAGATCATCGGCAAGGTGATCGAGCATGTCGCGCTCGACGGCAGCGCGAAGCTGACCTTCGAGGTCAGCGACGGGGAACGCCCGATGCAGCTTCACCGGGCGGCGCTGCCCCGGATCGAGGATGGCCAGGTCCGGGTGGCTCTTTCGCCGCGCCCGGCAAGCTGCAAGCCCCGCGACCGCTGGCTTCAGGAACAGAAAAGCTGCTCGGCCCCGGCTGGAGCGCAGCCCTGCTGCGGGTGATCGCCATGACGGACCAAACCCCTCGCGTGTTCAATGTGCTGTTCCTCTGCACCGGCAATTCGGCCCGGTCGATCATCGCCGAAAGCGTCCTGCGGCAGGACGGCGGCGGGCGCTTCCGGGCCTTCTCGGCCGGAAGCCATCCGAAAGCGGAAGTCCACCCGACCGCGTTGCAGGTGCTGGAGAACTTCCGCTACCCGACCGATGGCCTGCGCTCGAAGAGCTGGGACGAGTTCGCCGGGCCGGACGCGCCGGTGATGGATTTCGTGTTCACCGTCTGCGACAACGCTGCCGGGGAGGTCTGCCCGCTCTGGCCGGGCCAGCCGATGACCGCGCATTGGGGGATCGAAGACCCTGCAACTGCTGTCGGCACCGAGCTTGAGCGCAAGATGGCCTTCATCAATGCGCTGAGCTATATGAAGGCGCGGATCGCGGCCTTCGCCGCGCTCCCTATCGCTTCTCTTGATCGGTTGAGCCTTGCGACCAGGCTGCGCGAGATCGGCCGGGCCGAGGGCGCGACCCGGCCCCGGCCGGATGTGGCGTGAGGGCGGATCATGGATGTCGTGATCTACCACAACCCCGACTGCGGCACGTCCCGCAACACCCTCGGCCTGATCCGCAATGCCGGGGTCGAGCCGCATGTGACCGAGTATCTGAAATGCCCGCCTTCGCGGGACATGCTGGTGCAGCTCATCGCGCGCATGGGGCTGACCGTCCGTGACCTGCTGCGCGAGAAGGGAACGCCCTATGCCGATCTTGGCCTGGGCGATCCGGCGCTGACTGACGATCAGCTTCTGGATGCGATGGTGGCGCATCCGATCCTCATCAACCGGCCCATCGTGGTCAGCCCGCAGGGGGTGCGGCTCTGCCGCCCGTCCGAGGCGGTGCTGGACCTTTTGCCCCCGCAACAAGGCGCATTCACCAAGGAAGACGGCGAGCCGGTGGTGGATGCCCGGAGCTGCCGCATTGGCACGGCCTGACCACCCCCGAGACCGGATGCCCGCAGCCGCCTGCCCGGACGGGGCGCGGGGTGGAACCCTTTACCGGAGATACAGATGACCTCCCCGCCGATCACAACTTCCGCGCCGCCTTCGCGGCTTTCCTTCCTCGACCGCTGGCTGACGCTGTGGATCTTCGCCGCGATAGCGCTCGGCATCCTGCTCGGGACGGTGTTCCCCGGCTTGGCCGGCGCGCTCGATGCGCTCTCGGTCGGCACCACCAACCTTCCCATCGCCATCGGCCTGATCCTGATGATGTATCCGCCGCTGGCGAAGGTGCGATACGAGGAACTGCCCCGCGTGTTCTCCGACCGGCGGGTGCTGATCCTGTCGCTGGTGCAGAACTGGATCATCGGCCCGGTGCTGATGTTCGCCCTCGCCGTGATCTTCCTGCGCGATCACCCGGAATACATGACCGGCCTGATCCTGATCGGCCTGGCGCGCTGCATCGCCATGGTGCTGGTCTGGAACCAGCTTGCCCGAGGCGACGGCCAGTATGTCGCGGCGCTGGTCGCCTTCAACTCGGTGTTCCAGATCCTGTTCTTCTCCACCTATGCGTGGTTCTTCCTCTCGGTGCTGCCGCCGCTGTTCGGGCTGGAAGGCAGCGTGATCGACGTGAGCTTCCGGACCATCACCGAGGCGGTGCTGATCTATCTCGGCATCCCCTTCGCGGCCGGGTTCCTCACCCGGCGCATCCTCGTCGCCCGCAAAGGCGAAGCCTGGTATGAAACCGCCTTCCTGCCCCGCATCGGCCCGGTCACGCTGGCGGCACTGCTGTTCACCATCGTCGCCATGTTCAGCCTGAAAGGCGGCGACGTGGTGCGCCTGCCGGTCGATGCCCTGCGGATCGCCGTGCCGCTGGCGCTCTATTTCGTCATCCAGTTTCTCGTCAGCTTCGCCATGGGGCGGCTGATCGAGGCGGATTATCCGCGCACCACGGCCATCGCCTTCACGGCGGCGGGCAACAATTTCGAGCTGGCGATTGCCGTCGCCATCGCCGCCTTCGGCCTGGCCTCCCCGGTCGCCTTCGCGGCCGTGATCGGCCCGCTGGTCGAGGTGCCCGCGCTGATCCTGCTTGTCCATGTCGCCTTGCGGCTGGGTGCCCGATGGTTTCCAGATGACGCGAAGGCCCGCGAGGCGAGGGATATGGCGAAAGCAGGATGACAGCCACAGGCATACCGAGCGCCCGGCGCTGGCCGGTGATCTCGGCCCTGGGGATCGTCCAGATCTTCGCCTGGGGCAGTTCCTACTACCTGCTGGCGGTGTTCGCGGCCCCCATCGCCGCCGATACGGGCTGGTCGCTGTCGTGGATCGTCGGCGGCCTCTCCCTCGGCCTGTTCGTCGCCGGCATGGCCTCGCCGCGCGTGGGCGAGGCGATCCGGCATCACGGCGGCAAGCCCGTGCTGGCGCTGTCCGTCCTCCTGCTGGCGGCGGGGCTGCTGATCCTCGCCACCGCGCCGGTGTTGCCGGTGTTCATCGCCGGATGGATCGTCCTCGGCATCGGGATGGGGGCGGGTCTCTATGACGCGGCCTTCGCCACGCTCGGGGGCATCTACGGGCGCGAGGCCCGATCCGCGATCACCACGCTGACCCTCTGGGGCGGCTTCGCCAGCACGGTCTGCTGGCCGCTGTCGGCGTTCTTCATCGAACATCTGGGCTGGCGCTGGTCCTGTGCAGCCTATGCGGCGATCCAGCTCGGGCTATGCCTGCCGTTGATCCTGTTCGTCCTGCCGGGCAACGGCCGCGCAGCTCCCACCCCTGAAGATCGGCGTGGTTTGATCCGGCTTTCTGGCCCGGAGCGGCGGGCCTACCTGACCATGATGGCGATCATGGTGCTTGCCGGTCTCACCGTCACCATCGTTTCGGTCCATCTGCTGACCATGCTGCAAGGCCGTGGCCTGTCCTTGGCCGAGGCCGTCGCCCTCGGGGCACTGATCGGCCCGGCGCAGGTCGCGGCGCGGCTGGTCGAGATGGCGAGTGGCGGGCGGCATCACCCGATCTGGACGCTTGCCGGGGCGGTGGGGCTGTCCGCCGTGGGGCTGGCCATGCTGGCCCTCGGGCTTCCGTTCGTCGGGGCGGCCATTTTCCTCTATGCAGCCGGAAACGGCATCTTCTCGATTGCCAGGGGCGCGATGCCGCTCGCCCTGTTCGGGGTCGATCGCTACGCGCCGATCATGGGAGGGCTGGCGCGGCCCTCGCTGATCGCGCAGGCTCTCGCACCAACCGTGGGAGCAATCCTGCTTTCCGCCGCCGGAACCGATCTGACGCTGAAGGTGCTGGCTATGCTGGCGCTGGTAAGCATCACTCTGGTCGTCTTCCTGTGGAACGGTGTCGAAAGATGAAAGTCGCAACATCGACCCACAGGGGAATGTCCCTCCTGAATTTTGGGGCTGATCGCCGCGACCGGCGGTGCAGGGGCCGACATTGACCCGAGGCGCAAGGGATGATCGAATCCGCGAACGGGCGCGCGATGGACAGGAGGTGCGCCAAACAGCCTGCTCGACCGTCCCTCGCGCAGTGGTCACACCGCTGCCGACAACCTTCCCCAGCCATTGCCGCCGCTGCGGCACAGCCAAGACAAGATATTGCATATCGATCTTTCATCCGACCGTCTGATGACGGCGCTGACCGCCGCCACGCTCATCGGCATGACGCTGGCCGCTTTCGACGCGTTCCTCGTTCCGGGTATCTGGGGGCCTGCCGGCCTCGCGCTGGTCTATCTCGCGGGCGGCATTCCCACGGCGGCGCGGGCGCTGACGGCGCTGTGGCGCGAACGGGTGCTCGACATCGACCTGCTGATGGTCATCGCCGCGCTTGCCGCCGCCGCTGTCGGCGCCCCGCTGGAAGGCGCGGTGCTGCTGACGCTGTTCAGCATCTCGACCACGCTGGAACATCGCGCGATGGGACGGGCGCGCCGCGCGGTCGAGGCGCTGATGGCGCTGCGCCCCGATACCGCGCTGCGGCAGAACCCGGACGGCTCGGTGAGCGAGCTGCCGGTGGCCGATCTCGCTCCCGGCGATGTGGTGGTGCTGCGCCCCGGCGCGCGGGTGCCGGTGGACGGGGTGATCCTCGACGGCGAGGGATCGCTGGACGAGGCGACCATCACCGGCGAGTCGATGCCGGTGCATAAAAGCCCCGGCGCCAAGGTGTTCGAGGCCACCGTGAACCTGAACACGGTGCTGACGGTGCGGGTCATGCAGGCCGTGGCCGACAGCACGGTGGCGCGGATGATCGCGCTGGTGACCGAGGCGCAGGCCGCCCGTGCGCCGTCCGAGCGGTTCAGCGACTGGTTCGGCCAGCGGTATACGGTGGCGGTGCTGGCAGGCTCGGCGTTGGCCTTCGCGGTGTTCCTGTGGCTGGGCTGGCCGATGCGCGACGCGCTCTACCGCGCCGCCACGCTGCTGGTCGCGGCGAGCCCCTGCGCCATCGTGATCTCGGTTCCGGCAGCGATCCTCTCGGCGCTCGCGGCGGCGGCGCGCGGGGGCGTGCTGTTCAAGGGCGGCGCGGCGCTGGAGACGCTGGCCGAGGTCGATACCTTCGCCTTCGACAAGACCGGGACGCTCACCACCGGCAAGGCCGAGGTGACGGCCGTGATTGCCGTAGACGATGAGGCCGGGTTCCTGTCGCTGATCCTGGGGCTGGAGGCGCAGTCCGAACATCCGATCGCCGATGCGATCCGCCGTCATGCGACGGCCAGGGGGATCACGCCCGCCGAGGTCCACGACGTGCGGACCATCCCCAGCGAGGGGATCACCGGCATGGATGCGCAAGGGGCGGTCTGGGCCGGCAATCCCCGGATGGCGGCGCGGATGGGGGCCACGGTGGATGGGGCGGAGTTCGCGGCCCTGCGCGACACGGCGCAGACGGTGATCTGGCTCGGGCGCGGCGCGCATGTTCTTGGCGCCGTCAGCGTGGCGGACCGCCCGCGCGAAACCTCGGCCGCCGGGCTGGCGGCGCTGCGCGCCGAAGGCGTCGGCACGATCCGGATGATGACCGGCGACCGCCGCCCGGTCGGGCTGCGGATCGGGGCGGAACTCGGCTTCGCGCCGCGGGATGTCGACGCCGACCTGCTGCCCGGGGACAAGGTGCGGCTGGTGGGCGAGTTGACCGGCCGCGGCAAGGTGGCCTTCGTCGGCGACGGGGTGAACGACGCGGCCGCGCTGGCGCGGGCCGATGTCGGCATCGCCATGGGGGCGGCGGGCAGCGAGGTCGCGCTGCAGGCCGCCGATGTGGCGCTGCTGTCGGACGATATGGCCCGGTTGGCCGCCGCGCGCGCCTTGGCGCGGCGCACACGGCGGGTGATCCGGCAGAACCTGGCCTTTTCCATCGGCATGATGCTGCTGCTGGTCGCATCGACGCTGTTCTTCGCGCTGCCGCTGCCGCTGGCCGTGATCGGGCATGAGGGCGGCACGGTGCTGGTGGTTCTGAACGGGCTGCGCCTGCTTGCCGATCCGATTCGCCGGGACAAGGGCGGCCTGCATGTCTCGGGCGGCCACGAAACCCGCCGTCTTGGAGACCGGCCCGATCCCATGAATGCAAGCAAGAGCAACGTCTGACCGGTAGCCCCACCGAGCAGGCAGGCCGATTCAAACTGCCTGAAGGGACCAGAGGTGCATGACCAGAACCAAGGGGGCAGGAAAACGACCGACGCACACCTGATCGTCGATCCTCCGATGGAGGCGGGCATTACCTGGCTCTTCGGTGTGCCGGGCGCCTCCCCGGCTTGGGGTGTTCATAATCCCAGCGGATCATGCGATACTTCTGGCGATCCGGCAGGACATCTTTTTCTTGACAATCACTGTCGCCAGAAAATCGAGGATGAATTTGGTGATCGCCCAGATAGCGAAGATTACGGTCAGGACTCGTTCTCGCGTCATAGCCAGAACATGACGGTTGCAGCGAGGGCGACGGCGGAGAGGAAGACCTT
>NZ_JAVKPH010000063.1:0-9249 GCF_031432425.1 Ruixingdingia sedimenti
TCGGTCTGCTCATGCCACCCAGCTACCATGCTGGATTCACGAGATGAATCCCTCACAGGATTTGTGCAACAGAGCCCATTGGCATCAAAGTTCTTGTCCATCGGGATTGATGGGCAGGAACGACGAGAAAAACCTAGCTTTGCGCAAGTTGCGATTTGCCATTCCCGGTTATCCACATCCTTGATCGTCGTCGACATAAAAATCTTGTTTTTCAAGGATGGATTTTCTTTACAATGGCATTGACCAAAGATGCCGCCAAAGGGTCGGTTCTTCCGTGTCATTCGAAAGAGGTCGATGATGAAAGCCAAGGCCTTGACCGCCTGCCTGATCTTCCTGATCACAACCACGACGCTGGTGCGCGCCGAGGCACTGAACTTCAATCTTTCGGCAACAGCTTCCGGTTTCAATGAGAATGATACCATTCCGGAGAACTTCTTTTTTTCTGAAGTGACTGAATGGGATGCCGGTCTCGTCGCCTCTGCTGACGCAATCATTTCCGGCATCGATGTTCCTGCCCCGGCCTCCGTATCCGGTAATGGAGATCCAAGACTCAGTTTTACCGACATTACCCTTGTCAAGAATGGTCTGATCTCGAACGGAGATAAATTGACGGTCAGCCTGGTTCCACCGGATTGGGAAAGCACATACAATGCTACGGTCACTGTTGGTGGGAAAACGGCAGATTTTACCGTCAAAACAAGAATTCAACCCGTCTCGATAACTCTTGCGGACGTTGGGACAATTTCCGCGACACAAAACCAGACGTTCAATCTCGACTTCAAGACGTTGGCCACCGTGACGGGTGGCCCGAAGGCCAACCCGGCCAATGCATCCAAAATGTCCTGGTCCATCGGAAATGCAGAAAGCGCCCTTCCCAAATGGCTTTCGCTTGACGCATCGACCGGCATCCTTTCAGGAACGCCGGCCGACAAGGGATCAACATCCTTTGAAGTCGTCGGAACCTATCTCGATACAGAAGGACGACGGGTCTACAGGATCGATGTTGGTGGTGTCGTTCTGGAAGTTGCCCAGATCTCTGTCGGAAACCTCCATGCTTGCGCGGTGATGACAGATGGAGGTGTCAAATGCTGGGGGGATGGTGCCTATGGCAAAACAGGCCAAGGATCGACAGATGACATCACCGTACCAACAAACGTGACGACCCTTGGGAAAAATATTCGTCAAGTTTCTGCCGGGGGTAGTCACACCTGTGCCGTGTTAACGGATGATACAGCCAAGTGTTGGGGATCAGGAGTTTACGGTCAGCTCGGAAACGATACAAAAACAACAAGTTACGTACCTGTTATCGTTTCAAATCTTTCCAACGTCGATAAAATAATAGCCGGCGCAATTCATACATGCGCCACTTTGAAATCCGGAGGCGTAAAATGCTGGGGGAATGCTGGAAGGGTTGGTGATGGATCGTTTTCTGAACGAACTGTACCAACATCTGTGTCTGACATAAATGAAGTTGTTCGTTCAATCGCAGCTTCTTTGCAAGATGGACATACATGTGTTGCGACCATTAGTGGAGCGGTAAAATGTTGGGGATGGAATGCTTATGGACAAATCGGCAATGGAACAAAGACTGATGTTCATTCACCTTATACGGTTTCAAATCTTGGAGCAAAGGCAATTGCGGTTGCCACCACGGAAGGAAGCTCCTGCGCCATTCTTGAAAATGGAAAAATAAAATGCTGGGGATGGAATGATAGTGGGCGCCTTGGTAATGGCACCACTTCCAACTCTCTCACGCCAGTCGATGTTTCCGGAATATCTGGGGCAAGTGCGATTTCCGGTGGTCAATCTCATATTTGTGCAATTGACAGTTCTCGCTTGAAGTGCTGGGGATCCAATAGCAGTGGACAACTCGGAATTGGCACCAGTATTACAAAAAGCACTACACCTGTATCTGTAGTGAATCTCCCTGAGAACATATTAACTATTTCAGCAGGAACATCTTCCAACTGCGCGCTGGTTGTTTCAGGCGGTTTGAAATGCTGGGGAAATAACAGCCAGGGAACTGTCGGTGACGGAACCAAGGTTCAAAAATCATCGCCGGTCGATATCACTTACTAAAAAAAGACCAGATCAGGGGCGCCTTCGGGCGCCCTTTTCATTTCAACCAGATGTCCACGGGCGCGGCCCGAATATCCGCCCAACGGTAAACCCTGACGCCGATCTCCTCCGGGTTCACCACCGGTTCGACGCCCATCTTCTTCAGGGCGTTGCTCAGTTCCATGTGATGCAGCCCCGTCTCCATGCAGAGGTTGCCGTGGGTCGCATATTCGCGCTGAAAGTCCGCGACATCCTGCGGCATCAACCAGATCCCGGCCCTGGCAAATGCCGAAACCGGAACCCTTCGCGACCGCAGCAGCGGCCCCCCGGGCCGGTCGGCCAGCAGCGCCCGGCCGACACGGAGCGACACCTTCAGGATCTTGAATGCTTCGCTCGGACCATAGCCAAGCGGCCGCACCGTCGCGAACCGAGACAGTTCGACAGGGTCAAGGCGCACCGCCGCCAGCCCGTTCTGTCCGGCCAGCCGCGCGGCGCTCGTCAGCTTGCCGTCGAACAGCGCCGGGAGGATCACATCCAGAGTCACCCGCGACAGTTCGGCCGTGCGGGCAAGCCCGTGACGCCCCTCCGGTTCTTTCCGAATGACCGGCAGGCGGCGTTTCAGATCTGCCATCAGCTCTTCAACCTCCCGCCGATCGATGGCGCAACGACTATTGCCGATCTCGATACCTCCATGCCCGATCGGCTTGAGAATGCCGCAGTCCACCATCAATTGCGCTTGCGACCTCGTGCAGTTCATGAGCTTCGGCAGGTTGGAAACAGGAACGGCGTTCTTCAGCAGTTCAGCCAGTCGCTCGCCCTCCGCGACATCGAGCGTGACGAGGCTGTCCGGCTGCTCCTCGCAGTCGGGGGCGACGGCGCCGCAGGCCTTCAGGAAGTTCCGCAACGTCTTCGGATGGACCTTGATGTGCTCGGCCAGGGACAGAACGCTGTGGCGCCGCCGCACCGGCAGAACCTCGCCCAGGACTTCATCCCCCGGCGCCACGGCCATCGTGTCAAAGATGTGCTCCCGAAGGAGGTCCCGGATCGGGCCGACGTCCTTTTGGTTCGTGCCGTAAGCCAGCCACTTGAACATCTGTCCGAAGACCTTTTGCGGTCCCACTTTCCCGTTTCGATCCCTGAACGCATCCTGCACCGTCTGCAGCGCTTCACGGACCCCTTCCGCGCCGCGGCTGGTGAAGTGCCAACCAGTGCGGCAGGCTTGGTCCCGCTCCGCGAGCGTGAGATCGCTCGTCACGCGGTCCCGACCGAACTCAAGCAAGGTGCCCAGCACTTCGGTGGTGCGCGCTGCCTGTTCGATCCCTTGTCCGTCGAGCCAGGCTGGCCCGGTCCCTCCCTCCAGCCGTGAGATCAGATAGTCCTGCAGCCCCGACGGTGCCCGCCGTTCCAACCCCTCAGCCAAGGCGGCAAGGGATTCCCCCTCTTCCGGCACCAGCAGCGACAGTTCGTGATAGATCGAATCCCAGGACTCCCGTCGCCGTTCCACGAGCGGCAAGCCGTGAACCGGGCAGGTGAGCACATGGCGCAGCGTCCAGATCAGCTTCCCCCGTCGATGAGCATGCATGTTTCCGCCCGCCCGGTCGTCTTCGGCCAAACAGGCCGGGCAGAAGGCGGTCATTGCACCCTTGGTGAATTCGAGCGGAAAGACTTCGTCGCGCAGGGCAAATCGCCGAACGCCAGCGCGTTTCAGGCGGTTCTGCGCAACAACGGCCGGATCCTGGCCGGTCACCTCGCAGAGCCTCTCCACCGCATCTTCCGAGTTGAGAACGATACCTTTCGGTTCGATTCCGAAATCCCGCAGGAACGGCACGAAGCGATCGCCGGTGTGGAGGGCCGCCAGACGGACGGCCCAGGAGAGCAGCGTCTCTGCCGGATCAAACGGCAGGAACGGTCTCAGAAGTTCGGTCATTGCGCTTTCCCCTTGCGGGTCTTGCGGGCGGGGACGATCGACCCGGACGGCTGGTCAGGATCGATGGCGCCCCAGTTCGGGCTGAGAAAAACGTTGCGCTCGAGGGGGCAGCCTTCGTCAAAGGCCCAGGCTTCGGCGAAATGCTGCACGTTGAGCCGCGTCGCGCCGTGTTTCATGGCCCATTCGATGGCCTTGATCGCCGTCTCGAGCGTGCGCCCGAACCGGTAGCGGCTGGCATGCATCAGCCGGTCCACCAGATCGGCCTCCCTCGGCGGCTCGAGTCCCGCCTTGCGGCAGTAATGCGCGATCACCGAGGCAATGTCCGGGCCGTTCAGCGCCGGCGTGACCGAAGGCAGCGCCAGCGTCGAGAAGCGCCGCTGCACCTGCGGGTCGGTGCGGATCAGATCCCGCAGTTCATCGGTGCCGGCCAGGATCACGATCAGGGCGTCATCGCCCTGCATCAGCGATTTCAGCCCGCGCAGGATGAGCCGCCGGTCGTTGCAGAACAGGTCGTGCGCCTCGTCGAGGCAGAGCACCTTGATCCCCTGATCGAACATCCGATAACGGCAGAGGGACCAGATGCTCCAGGCTTCCCGGCGGCTGGAGATCTCCGGATAACCCGTTGCACGCAGCACCTCGAAACCGACGCTCTTGAAGGTGGCCGGGCTGGGGAAGTTGAGGAACAGGTAGTGATCCTGCTCAGCTCCCGCCGCAGCGCTGAGCGCCGGATGGTTCGCGAGGTTGCGCCTGATCACCGTCGATTTTCCGCTGCCGGGACCGCCCGTCACGATCACACCGCGGGTTTCCTCGTTGCCGGAATGGCGGACGGCCTGGGGGAGGAGGTTGCCCTCTTCATCCCTCTGCAGAAGCCGGTCGAGATGTTCCCGAAACATCTGGTCGCGCTCGGTCTGGATGTAAATCGAGCGGAGGGATGCGGTGATGGCGGAGATTTCCGCCGGAGTGCGGGTCATGGCGTTCATGGGGTTACTCCTCAATGATCCAGGAAGGTTTCGTGGGGGCCGGCGCCGTAGCGGTGTCGGGCGTCGCGGGGCTATCCGGCTTGGCGGCAGGCACGGTCACGGCGGAGGTCGGATGTTCGACGGCCGGCGGTGCGCCGACGGGCGGAACGGTGATCGGCACCTCGGGCACGGACAGCCCGAGTTGGCCGTCGGCGTTCAGCGGGCGGGGGCCGGCATTGTTGAAGGAGACGTGGCGGAACAGGTTATCCTCGACGTCCTGTTCCCGCTTCTCCGTCCAGTCCATGACCATCATGTCGGCCGCGAGCCGGGCCTTGGCGACGCGCTCATCGATGGCCCGGACAGCCGCCAGCATGATCGACCAGTCATGCGATCGGCTGCGGGGATCCGCAGCCCGGACATTGCGCCAAGCGGCCATCCAGACCTGGATGCTGACGCCGTCCAGCCCGGGGCGCGTGGCCGGCACTTCCTTCCACACGCCGCCGACGCAAACCATGATGGCGCCGATGTCTTCAGGCAGCCACCGGATCTCCATGTCCCGGACCGGGTTCTGGCAGAGGGATTCGGCGAGATCCTCGCTGTGGTAGTGAATCCCGAACAGGCGGATGCCTTCCTTGGTCAGCTTCCGCACCGTCGTGTTGCCGAAGACGAGCCGGCGCGTCGTCATGTCCGGCGCCGGACGGACACCCCACTTCGCTTCCAGCTCCTGCCAGACCTCGCGCGGGCTTTTGTAGTTCAGCCCGCGGTGCGGGGCATTGTGGTAATAGTCCACCGTCCAGCGGGTGATGGCGAACAGCATGTCGTCGATCGTCAGGGCGGCGGTCTTCGTCGGATCGGCATCGCCCTTCTCGACCACCGAACCGAAGGTCCGGCCGGTCAGGCGGGCCATCAGCGAGATCGACATCGTCCGGAACAGCCGCTCGATCCGGGCCCGCAATTCCGGCACTCCGGCGATCGCGCGTTCGGTGGTGATGCCCAGATTGGCGCAGGCGTGCCGGAACAAGGCGGACCGGAAGGCCGGACCGCCGTCGGTGACGATGTGCTCGGGAAGGCCCATCATGTCCCAGAGCGACAGGGCGCCAACCGCATCGGCCCAGCCCCCCTTGTCGCGGGTGATCATGTGCAGAACCTGGAGGGCGGCACTGCCCTTCGCCTCGGCGGAAATGGCGAAGCCGACGATGCAGCGCGTGGTGGCGCAGATGGCGACCGTGAGTTTCCACCGGCCGATGCTACCGTCGACGCCGAGCATCTGCTTTTCGTCAGCGGTCAGGACATCCCAGAGGCCCGTGGAGGTGAGGATCGCCATGATGTCGATCGTCCACTCGTCCATCTCCACCCGTTGCAGCGGTCGGGTCAGGGGAAGTCCGTTGGTGACCGGCCGGAACCGCTTGCGCGCCGCGTCCTCGCCGTAACGCGCCGCCACGATCACGAAGGGGCCGAAACCATTGATCGTGCGGCGCAGCGTGGCCTTGGAAGGCACGATGAGGCGGGACAGGCCCTTCCGGGCGCGCTCCGCGTTCCGGTCCGCGAAGGCGTTGACCATCTCCTCATACACGATCTGGATCGTCGGTCGATTGATGTTCAGGTATTTCCGCGCAGCGGCCATCAGCAGCGCCATCTCCTCGATGCGGAAGGAGCAGCCGCGGTGACCGCGCCTTGCCATGGCATCGACGAGGCCGGAGACGCCGTGGCCTTCGTAGCTCTTCAGCCAGCGGCGCAGGCTGCGGGCGGACGGCGGGTTGATGCTCCGCTCGATGGTCCCGAACCGGCCCGGCCCGGCATCATCCGGATCCTGCAGGTATTCCATCGCCTTCCGGCGCAGGGCCGGCATATTGGCGTCGATCGAGGCATCGGTCTTCACGATCGCCTTCGCGTTCCACATGTCGAGGAAGGCGAGGACGAAGGCCTCCCGATCGGTCATCCGCTGCCGCACCGGCGCGGTAAGGGCCGACGTCATGACAGCAGGCACTTCCAGCCGCTTGACGGCCGTTTCGGGCAGGAACCAGTCGGGTTCGTGCCGGAGCTTGCCTTCGCTGGCGAGGCGACTGAGCTGCCGGTGACTGAAGGTTTCCGTGACGCCGGTCCCGTCGGCGCGCGCCAGGGCATAACCGGTGTCGTTGCCATAAGCCGGCCGCCATTCCACGCCGTTAATCGTCACGCGGTCGTGGGTGGACAGCGCAAGGCGCCGTCCTTCGGAGTTGAATTGAAGGGTCATGTATTGTCCTTGGATTTGGAAATCAGGCGGCAGCGTCGGTCGCGGGGTCTTCCAGTGGAACCGGATCATTCGCGGGCGCGGCGCTGCAGATGACCCGGATCTCCGGCGACAGCCGGCCGAGCTCGGCCTGTTGCAGCCGGCCAGCGGCAATCAGCCGGAACAGGGCTCGCTTTCCCCGCGCACCGAGGCCAATTTCCCCGCTCAGTTCGTCCAGCCTCGTCGTACCGCGGGCAACCCCGACAACTTCGGCGGCCCGGGCATCCGCTTCGGGATCCGGATGGCGCATGCCGTGCAGGAGCCAGGCATTGTGAACCTCCGTCGGATCGAGGTCCTGTTCGGTGACCACACGGACGTCGTCGATGACTTTCAGGGCCACCGCCTGCGCCCGAATGATGCCGAGTTTCCGGAGGAATTTGGGGGTCGCGAAACGCGCGGCCTTGAAGGCAAAGGCGGTCTTCGTCCCGTCCTGGTGAACAGCGACGCAGTCGAAGTAGTGGGAGAAGACCTCACCGTTCTCGTCGAACCAGTCGAACCGCACCTGTTCGCGGACCTCGCGAACATCCGGACGATAGTGCAGGCACAGGATGCCGTTCATCTCGAGGTGGCTTTCGGTCTGGGTGATACGGCCGGCGCCGCCGCCGATGACGACATGGCCGGAGAAATGGCCCTTCGACGCGAGCGGGACGTCGCAATCGGCGATGCTGATGGCGGGAAGCCGGATGTCTCCGTTGGGCAGGATCTGCATGTGAACCTCGCATGGCGACGGTTCGTCCCCGGCAGACCATCTGCCGGGACCGGACGCCAAGATGCGGTTCAGCGGAAGTCGGCCCTCAGAATGGAGGGGCCGAGCCGCGGGAACGGAGCGGTGGGAATGCGGTCAGCGGCCCTCAGGAAGGAGGCGCAGCCTTCGCAATGAAGGGCGGGGTTCCGGGGCCGCAAAGGATCGGGTAATGGATCATGGTTGCCTCATCATAACGCCAGAGACACCAGCCAAGGGGGCTGGGCTCGGATCAAGAGGAGGCGGGAAGCACCACGGATGGCGCTTCGGTGACGCAGTTCGTTAGACTGTACGAACCCGCACCGCAAGCGGAATCGCGAAGTTGGATAAAGTGCCGCGAACTGGGCAGGTCCGAGACGTCCTGAAGGAGAGAAACAAAGTTGGGCCAATCGCCCCGTTGGCGCGGAGATTGTTTCCGTATCGGCGTCTTCTTTGCTGCCAGAATCTGGGGATCCACATTCAAAAGGTCACAGCAGCGAAATAACGTCTTGCCGACATCGAGGCTAATCGCAGATAACCTTGGCGCTGCCATTGGCCCAGTCGAAGAGAGGTGCTCCACTTCCTGGATCCGGACCGCCGACTTCTCCGATATACCTCCGTGTTGACGGAGGAAACTGATCGAAGAGAGGACCTGCATAACTCCAATCATCATTGAATATTGAATCCTCAAATTCTTTTGAGATCCGTCGCGATGTATATCCATTCACAAGCACTTGAGGCCCATGCAGGTCCGCGATGATCTTGCCAGTAAAATTTTTACCCGAATAAACTATTACTCGCGTGGCATTGCCTATGGCAACGCTATCAAGCGAGAACGCTGCGGGGCGAAACGGACCCGGAGATTCTTTCGTACCCAAAAGATCAGGGTATTCCCCAAAACCAAGATTCGATCCTCCTAAGGTTTCTCCCTTATAAGTCCTGTTTATGGATACATCCCCTATCTTGTGTCTCCAGAGAATCCACATATCAGGATCGAAAAACGTTCCGAATGTCGCAATTGTTTCTGGGCCAGATAGCGAATCAGATCCCCAAAAGAAACAATAATCCGTCGGCGGTTGCGGCGGACAATTTTGCACGGTCAAGCCTGGCCGTGTCCCGGCCAAAAACGAATTTGTTCCAACCGACCACTCCTCCGCCGTTTTGTGCGGAATCATGACGGGGCTGGCATTGTTGTTGGTGATCTGGGCTCTGTTGCACAAATCGGCTGCTGATCGGACTTCCCCTTTCCCCGGACAGATTTATCCTGCGACCTCTGTGATGGGCGTGCCGAGCGCGGTGAAGCCGTTGAGCACGG
>NZ_JAVKPH010000064.1:0-9150 GCF_031432425.1 Ruixingdingia sedimenti
CCATCACGGAAGTCACAGGATAAGTCTGTCCGGGGAAAGGGGAACTCCGGCCCTCAGCCGATTTGTGCAACAGAGCCCCTGCCCGATGCCCCATCGCCCGCCATCGCGGGTGAAGATGCGGCGGCTGTTGAGATAGGAGACGATGTTCTTGACGCCCATCTGTCCGGTAGTGCCGTCGCCTTCCAGCGCAAGGCGATAGATCAGCCGCACCGTGTCGGCGTGGAGCGGGTCGATTTCCAGCTTCTTCTTTGTCTTTGCGCCGCGCTGCTCGGCAGCGACGGTGCGATAGCCGATAGGGGGAAGTGAACCGTTCCAGAAGCCTTGCCGCGCGTTTTCCTTCAAGGCCCGCATGACGTGCTTGGCGTTTTCCTTGGACTGGTATTCATCGAACAACGCCATGATCTGCCTCATCATGACGTGCATGGGATCATCCCCCATTTCCTGTGTGATCGAAACCAGCTTCACGCCGTTCTTGGCGAGCTTGCGGACATAGAACTCAAGCTCGAAATGGTCGCGGAAGAACCGGCTGAACGAATGGACCACGACAACATCGAAGGGTGCGGGCTTCGACGTTCCCGCCTCGATCATGCGCTGGAACTCGGGGCGGCGGTCGTTGGTCGCCGATGCGCCCGGTTCGATGAAGGTTTCGACCAGTTGCAGGTTGCGGGCCTCGCAATAGGCTTCGCCCTGCCGCTTCTGGTCGGGGATGGAAACATCATGCTCGGCCTGCCGCGCCGTCGAAACGCGCAGGTAAAGGGCGGCGCGCAGGGGGATTGTGGAAGCGGTCATGTCGGGCCTCCTTGTGCGGCAGCCTCGTCAGGCGACAACACGGCGATACCGAATGGCAGGAAATGCTTCGTGTTGCGGGTGACGATGACGAGTTCATGCGCTGCGGCGGTCCCGGCAATCACGGCGTCAGCCATGCCGGGGTCGTGACCGGCCGCAAGCGCCTTCGCTTCCAGCCGCCCGCCGATTGCGGCGGCCTGCGCATCGAAGCCAATGATCTTGTCGTCGTATGTGGAGACAAGACCACTGAGCCATGCTTTCAGGCTCGCGGCCTTCGCCGTTGCCCCCTTGTGGTCGAGGAGCGCGATTCCCTTCTCGATCTCATGAATGGAGACGACCGACAGAAATAGCCGTCCATCGGCGTCCATGCGGTCCAGCCAAGTGAGGAAGTCAGCGGATGCCTCCGACTTCGACGGCGCCAGCACGGAGACGACGTTGGTGTCGAGAAGGAAGCCGCTCAAAGCTCGACATCCCGCGATGGTTTGCGGTTGCGTGGAAACTCTCCACCTGGGAACGTCCTGAGATAGCTGACAAGGCCCGGCCGTTTGCGATCGAGCGCCTTGCGCGCGATCTCCGCCGCCTCGACCGAAACCAAGGCCGCAACGGGCTTGCCATGACGGGTGATGGTCACGATCTCTCCTTTGACGGCTTCATCAACGAGGCTGGAAAATCCAGCCTTGGCGTCTCTGAGGTTGATGGTCAGCATGTCGCGCCTCCGTATGTAGCCATATGTGACTACATGTAACCCATTGAAGGGCGAATTTCAACGCCGATTTCGACGCATGGAGCATCAGCCGCCGGGGCCAAAGAGTTCATCGAACAGGTCGCCGAACCATCGCTCGAACACCTCGATCTCGGCTTCCGTCACCGGCACGGGATCGGGCCAGTCATCGGTGACGGTCCATGTGCTGAGGTCATGCTTGGGCGGCCTGCCGGGGAACGGCCACGGATAGCCCAGCAATTCCTCAAGCTGCTCCGACGCCGTGGGCGGTCGTTTGGTGCGTCGGGAACGGGGTGATGCCTCCGGCTTCTCGTCGTCCCTGCGGTCAATAGTCATTGAGGAAGTCGAACTCGTTGCGCGAACGCGGCTGCCATCCGGCGGGGTTTGCGACCCAGCGGTCGATGTCGGATTCCTTCCATCCCGCGCCGTTGGTGCTGATCTTGATCTGGGGCGGGAACGTGCCCTCGGCGATCTTGCGGTAGATGGTGGACCGGGACAGGCCGGTGCGGGCGAGAACGGTCTTGAGGCGGACGATACGATCTGGTTGACGCATGGCTGTATTGCCTTCTGCTGGTTGTTTCTGAGACCAAACAGAAGAAGGAATTATCGTTGTGCAATAGATATTTAGCCGCCGTAGTAGTGTGGCGTAGAAACGGCGGTAAATAGGATGATTCTACGTCCTACAATCCGATGCTCCTTCCCCTGCCGAGGCCGTGACTGAGGGCGAGTTGCCGACCAAGCCTCATCCCTGAGTCGAAATCCATGCTGATGCCGAGTTGCTTCTTGCGGCCTTCGAGCAGGGATTCCATCTGCGGATCGCGTTCGAGGCCCGCGACCATGTTGCCCATCTCGGCGCGTGCGGACCTGTAGCCGGAATAGTCGCCCGCCGCATACTGGCGCTCGCCGGTCTGCTTGAGTTCCCGAAAGCGTTCCACGAAACGATCCGCGCGGCGCTCCGGGCTGGTGCGAATCTCGGTTTCGAGCTGGAGGGCGCGAATGGCGCGATTGACCTTGCCCGATCCCGCCTCATGGGCAAGGCTCTCATCCTTGGCATAGGCCGCTTCCGCGTCCTGCCAGCCAAAGGGGCGCACCCCATCGAACGCCTTACGGGAATCGACCAGTTCATCCCATTGCGCTGGACTTGCCTTGCTCCCGGCATCCTCGGCGTTGAAGACCTGGCCAACGGCATGGGCATGACGGATGAGCGCCATTCTGCGGGCGTGGCGCAAGGCATCCTCCGAATCTATTCCGGCGTCCCGCGCCACCGCCTCGATCTCCTGCTTTATCCCCCTGCCGGTCGTCTCTCTTTCCGGCCCTTCTGCACCGTCACGGAGTTCGCGCACGCTGAAGATGATGTCGCCGATCCGGTCAACGGCATTGCTCGGCACACGTATCTGTTCAACAGCGGCATCACGGGCATGGGCGGTAATGCCGCGCCGTTCTGCGTAGCTCTGCGCCGGTTCGTAATCGGTCGCCATGTCCTTGGCCCGGTCGCGCGACAGAGTGTTGATGAGCTTGTCCTGACCGGCGAAGTCGTCGCTGCCATAATGCAGGTCCATGCCGTCGCGGTGGCGCGACAGAGCGACATAGCTGCCGTGGGCGTCCATGCCGGGCGTTGCCAGCACATGCGTCCGGTCCACGGTCATGCCCTGCGCCTTGTGGATAGTCGCGGCATAGCCGTGGTCGATGCGGTCATAATCCTTCAGGTCGAAGGCAATGGAGCGGCCATCGTCGGTCTGCACCGTCATGCTCTGCGCGCTGACCTGTTCAATGGTCCCCAACGTGCCGTTCTTCACGCCAAGGCTGCGTTCGTTTTGAAGGAACATGACGCGATCCCCGGCAGAAAAGCTGCGGTCGCCGCGCTCGACTGTGACGCGCACGTCCTCGCCAAGATCGCCCGCGTGCCGCATCCTGTCGCGGGCGGCCTCGTTGAGTTCCCGCACCTCGGCATTGGTATGGGTGAGGATGATACGACTGGCATCCGGCGAAGCCTGCCGGTCGCGGTCCCAGCGGTCGATCAGCTCGTCGCGCGCCTGCTCGCGGGATGCGGCCTCATGCACCATGTCGTGCGCATCATAGGTATGGATCGCATTGCCGGTTCTGCCGGTTGCCAGATCGCGGGTGGCGTCCCTCTGCCAGTCCTCGCGCTGGCGGCGCACCTCATGAATCTCGACACCGCCGTGACGGTCATGGATCGAACGGAACGCCGCGCCCGCTTCTATGGATTGCAACTGCTGCGGGTCGCCGACCAGCACGACCTTTGCACCGGCTGCCTGCGCATGGGACAATACGCGCTCCAACTGCCGCGTGCCGACCATGCCAGCCTCGTCGATGACAAGCACATCGCGGGCGGTCAGCATGTCGCGGCCCTGCTTCCAGCCGTGTTCCATGCTGGCGATGGTGCGGGACGCGATGCCCGATCCGCTCTCCAGATTCTCGGCAGCGATGCCGGACAGGGCAACGCCGCGAACCTCGTAGCCTGACGCCTCCCAAGCCTCGCGCGCCACGCCGAGCATGGCGCTCTTTCCGGTCCCGGCATAGCCGACGACAATGCCAAGATCGCGCCCGTCTGTGACATGCGAAAGCGCGTCGGTCTGCTCGCCGGAAAGGACAAGGCCGCGCTGTTCGGCGCGCGCAAGTGCTGCCTCTCTATCGGCTTCGTTCACCTCATGGCGCTCGCGCTCCGCCATCATCTCGGCCGCGCGGTGCAACCGCTGTTCGGTCTCGATCATGTCGCGGGTGGTGAACCGATCCTCGCCGCGTCCGTCTTGTCCAAGCTCGACCAGATCGGGCGCGTTGCGCATCGCGCCCATCACCTCGTTGAACTGCTCGATCCCGTCGCTGTGCCGGTGCGCAAACATCGCCATGTCGCGCCGTGTGAAGGTCGATTGCTGATGCGTGATCGCGTCCAGCGCAACCGATGGATCGGCGATGATCCGCGCGCCGTTGTTCCGCGCGATCTCGCGGTGCATGTCGGCGCGGTCTGCGGCTTCAATCCCTTCGCCCTCGATCCGCTGCGCCGGTGCGCCGATCTGGCTTTGTGGCTCAAGCCCGATGCCCTGCGCCTCAAGGCTGCGATGGTCGATGCGCGCGTCAATGTCGAGTTCTGCCAGCCGCTCGTTGACATGCTCGGCCCAGCGTTCGCGCCACCGCTCCACCATCTCGGTGCGGTTCCAATCCCGCACCTTCGGGCCGAACCCGTTCTCGTCCACGCTGCGCATGGTGAGCATGACATGGGCATGGGGTTTCGGCATCCCGTCCTCGCCGATGTCCCAATGCACATTCAGATCGGCGATCATGCCCTGATCGACAAATTCGGCTTGGACGAAGTCGCGCGCCAGTTCGATGCCCTGCGCCTGCGTCATCTCGCGCGGAATGGAAAACTCCACCTCGCGGGCAAGCTGCGCGTCCTTCCTGACCTCGAACGCCTCTACATCGTTCCAGAGCCGTTCGCGGTCGCTAAGATGCTCGGGCGCACCATCCGGCAGCATGACCTCGGAATGGACGACGCCGCGCTTGCTGGAAAAGTCCTGCACGCGGTCGATACGCTGGTCGCGCATCCGCGAAGCCGAACGGTAGGCGGCGGATGCCACCGCGCTGCTTCCGGCCTTGCGGCCGATGACCTTGACGTGAAGATGATAGATCGCCATCGCGATCAAGCATTGCCACGGCCAAGCGCACGTCGGAACGACGTATAAGCGCGCCCTCCCTCGAAAAAATCTCGGGATGGACCGGCCCGTGCCAGACCGTCCCGGCAACATTACTGCGTTTCGCTGTCCGCGCAACTATCATCGCTCCATCAACAGCTTATGGAGATGATGATGCGCAAACCACGGGACTATGACGCGGAACTGAAGGCGCTGGAAGACAAGGCGCGCGAACTGAAAACACGCAAGGTGCAGCAACTGGGCGAGTTGGTAATTGCCACCGGGGCGGACGGCCTCACCCCCGACGAGTTGGCCGGTGCGCTAATCGTGCTGGTGGAAACCAAGGATACCGGAAAGCGAGAGGCTTGGGCGAAGCGCGGCGCGGCGTTCTTTCAAGGGAAATCACGGCGATCTGCATCAGCGCCTGACCGCGACGCTGGCGGCGCTCCGGCGCAACCGGGCGGCGCGCAACCGGCATCGGGCGGCGCGGGCGCGGCATGACATGCGCATATGGCAGGTCGAGCGCCGCAAGCGCACGCGGCATCTGATCCAACTCGGCGGCCTCGTCGTCAAGGCGGGCATCGTGGACCTGACCGGCGATGATCGCACCATGATCTACGGGGCAATGATCTGGATGGCCGACAAACTCAACAGCGAGGACGGCGAACGGGCGCGGGAACTGTGGGCCGGAAAGGGGAAAGAGGCGTTCGCAGCCGAACAGGAAACAACAACGCCGACGACAGCACACCCGCAGCAGGATCGGGCGTGACCGATAGCGGGCGGCGCGGAGACCCAACATATCGCAGCGCCGCCCGCCATCGCGCGGCAACGCCGCGCCCAAACGGCGCAGAATCATCGTTTCGCTACTGTCTCTGAACACGCCGGAAAGCGGAGGGAAAGCTCTAATCAGCAAGCCATCGCGCATAAGCGCGGACATCGATCATAGGCACCGTGGCCGACGCTTGCAGCCGAGCGATCAGTTCAAAGAGAAACGCCGTCGCGGCTTTCGTGTGAGGCAAAAGAACGTAGCGGCCAAGCTCCTCGCGGTAGAACAGCCCTTGCGCAGCGATGCAGCCTATGTCCAGCCGGGATTGGTCGTCCCCTTTGGCGAGGGCCGCGCTCGCCGGGTCGCCGAGCGCGGGATTCCATCCACTTTCCAAGGTGAGGATACCGCCAAGAATCCACGGGAGCGGCTTTGGATCGAACGTGCCGCCCGCGTGAGGTATGGGCAAGCTGGTTCGATGAAGGGCGCGGACGCTGGCAATCTTCTTTTGGGCGTAGTCCACCTGCGCAGCATCAAGGCTCTGCTTGGCTTCAAAGACCGCATAGACGCTTTCCGCCGGGATAACGTTTACGCCCGCGTGCTGGAACACGAACGGGGAATACTGGCGGTCGAACACGACAATGTCCAACTGGTCGCTCGACCTGTTTTCGCTGTCTATAACGACTGCCCGCGCGGCGCGGTATCGTTCCGGCAGGTAGGTGTTCAGAAGATCAAGCCAGACAGTTTCGCTGGCATCACCTTTCAAAACAGGATGGCCCATCGTGTTTCGGCTGGTTTGCAACCGTTGCGCGACTCCGTCATGCAATGCGGCAAGTAAGGTCCTGAGCGTCCAGTCCGTCATGTTACGATCTGATTCCAGCTAGACGCGCCAAGGGCCGCTTTCGCAGCGACGCTGATGCGGGCGCGATCCTGAACGGTCAGGTCATCCGAAATTACATTGTTCGTGTTGGCCGGGTCGATCACCCGTGCCGCCGGAAAGCGGTCCCGGAGATATTCAAAAACTGTCCAAACCCGTTGCGACAATGAGCCGTAGCGACCGGACAGCGCGGCTATCGCTGTCAGTTCAAGATAGAACGAGGGAAAATCCAACCCTTTCTGATTGCGCCAAAGTTTGAGGATTCGGATTTCGTTGGTGCAGCCCGAATTGGCGACTTGATTGATGTGAGTGATGACGTTGGTTTTGGTCCAGGTGTCGGCCTTGCGGCGATACAGGGTATGGTCGTTGGAATAACCGTTCTGCCGCCGTCCCGGCACGAGATCGACGCTGTAGCCGTTGACCTGAACATTGACCGATACGTTCTGGCGCTTCGGGGTGTAGCCGCGCTGCGTCATCTGGTTGAAAAGGGAATCGTAGATTTCCTTCATGGTGCCGGGGACGTTTTCGCTGACCGATAGAAACAGGTCGATGTCGGTCCCGCTGCGGTTGGCCGTCCCCTTGGCGAACGATCCGCTCGGATGGACCGCGATGA
This sequence comes from Ruixingdingia sedimenti, assembly GCF_031432425.1. NCBI lineage: Bacteria > Pseudomonadati > Pseudomonadota > Alphaproteobacteria > Rhodobacterales > Paracoccaceae > Ruixingdingia > Ruixingdingia sedimenti. The sequence continues at coordinate 7,408 of NZ_JAVKPH010000064.1, forward strand.
GATAGCCGTTTCCCCATGTGCTGAGGGCGGGCAATAGGACGTTCTGAACGGAGCGAACGGGAGAAGTCGGCCCGTTGTTGACGTGCTGTCCCACGAGAATGTTCAATAGATACTGGTCGGCAGTCACGGCTGCCTCGCTGCGCTTGCGTCAGCAAGAAGAGCGTCCGCCAGCTTGGAGACAAGCGCAACAGTCTCGCGGACGCCATCTTCACGCACGACGATCCGTTGACCGGGCTGATAGCGGGTGTCGCTGCTTTTTTGCAGATAACCCGCGTCAACGATGCCCTGCGTGTGGGCTAACAAGTGACGTTGCTGGAAGGCTCTTTGCAGAGCCGCCAGTTCCGTTGCCGAAAGGTGATCTGCATAGGCTTTGTTGGTCGCGGCTGACCAAAGACCGCTGCCTTCTGCAAGATTCTGAAAGGCGTTGCGTCGCGCCGGGCTGGCGGTCGGCAGGCTTACGTAAAGTGCTTCGGCGTATCGCTGGAACGCAGTGACAGCGTTCTGGAGTCCGTTTTCAACCAAAAGCCGGACAGTGTTCTCGGCTGTGTCGCGGTCGGGAATCGCCGCCCTCACCGCGCCAATCGCGTCAAGGGATTGGATGATCCCGGTGACTGACTGGCTAAATTGCTGGTCGGCCGCGTTGTGACCGCACGATGGGCAGAAAAACGCCGCCCCGACCACGGCATAACGGCACTCGCAAACCGGGCAGGTAATTTTTAGTTGCATCGGTTCCGCAGCGGCGGGCGGAAGCAAAACCTGCGTGGGACGCTGGTTCACCTTCATCATCATTGAAATTAGACCGCCTTTAGGCTGACGGCGATTCCATTGAGCAGCGTCACGGGCCATTGCCTTGCCAAGCTGGCCGGACACGTGGGAAAGTGCCGCCTTCCTAACGTGCTCGACCTGCTCCTGTGTCATCCAGCTACCGGATTCAGCCGTGTGCCCGCAGCTAGGGCAGAACACTTCTTCGTCGCGGACCTTATCTTTCCAATCGTCAGCCAGAACCTTGAACTGGAATAGGCACTCGTCGGCGGGACACTCCCTGTCGAGGTACCCGTCTTCATCATATTCGATAGGGATGGATAACTGCGTTCGTCCTTCAAGCTGGCGAAGCGCACGGAGAGTTTCGTCGAACATACTGCCGCTCATGCCAAATTCCCTATCCGCACCAGCCGCGCTGCTGCCGGGTCGTAGATATAGTCCGTGATCGTTCCATCCTTGATCCGCTCCACGGCATCGTCCACGACGAAGCGCGGAACAAGGAACCATTCGCGCGGCACGACAGGATTGCCGAAACGGTCCTTGATCTCGATGTCCAGTTGGGCAGGAGCGAAGATGCGGTGGACCAGGTTTTCGAGCTTCACGCGGTTGATGTTGTAGAGCGTGTAAGTGGCGACCACTTCGACCTCGGCCATGAGGAAGGTTGGATCAAGTCTAGCATTGGCAAGACGGCGGGTAATGTCACCGCCGGTTACGCCGATCTTGTGCAACACGTCGCGGTTGGCGGTGACAAGCGGATGATCGGACTTGCTGCGAAGGACGTAGATGGTCCCGCTCGCAATATCCTCATCGTCGCTTTCGCCGGCGAACAGCGGGCCGGCGCTACGGTCAGGACTCGTTCTCGCGTCATAGCGGCTCTGTTGCACAAATCGGCTGCTGATCGGACTTCCCCTTTCCCCGGACAGATTTATCCTGCGACCTCTGTGATGGGCGTGCCGAGCGCGGTGAAGCCGTTGAGCACGG
>NZ_JAVKPH010000065.1:0-8815 GCF_031432425.1 Ruixingdingia sedimenti
GCGGGCGTGGGCGAGATGGCCGCGATGGTCCCGAGCCCCCCCGCCGCCGACACCGCCGCCGCCAGAGGCCCGAACGCGACACCCCCCATCCCCGCCTGAAGGATCGGGACCTCGATCCCGAGAAGATCACACAGGGGCGTGCGAAGGGTACGGCGGGACATGGGGCAGTCCTTTGCGATGGATATGACGGGGATTCGCCCGCAAGCGCAGGACGAACCGGATGGCGGCATTAGCCCCGCCCGCCCCCGCGCAATCCAGTTGCCATTGGCGAAGCGGGCCTTCGTGGTTCGCGAAGCGCCCCCGCGCCGATGCTGACGCATTGCGCAAGGCCCCGCCCAAGGCTAGCGTGAAGACCGCACAGGGGGAGGGAAAACGTGAGCGGTCTCAGCGTGCACGCACTCATCCGCAGGGTGGATCTGCTGACCCTGCGGCTGTTCCTCGCCGCGATCGAGGAACGGCAACTGGGGCGCGCGGCGCAGCTGGAGAACATCGCCCCCTCGGCCGCGACCAAGCGCATCCAGGATCTGGAGGATATCGCCGGCGTCCGCCTGCTGGAACGCAATCCCAAGGGCGTGGCCCCCAGCAAGGCGGGGCTGGTGCTGGCGCGGCGGCTGCAGGTGATCTTCGCCAATCTGGAGGATCTGCGCCGGGAACTGGCAGAGTTCACCGAAGGCGTGCGCGGCCATGTCCGCGTGGCGGCGACGGGGGCGATCATCGTCCAGCATCTGGCGCGCGAGATCGGCGATTTCACCCGCAATTTCCCCTTCATCGAGGTCGAGATCCAGGAGGAGGACAACCCCGCCGTGCTGCGCGCGCTGAAGGCGGGCGAGGTGGATGTGGCGCTCTATGTCCATGCCGAGGGGCTGGATTACGAGGCGCTGGCCACGACCCCCTATCGCAGCGACCGGCTGGTGGTGGTGTTCCCCAAGGGGCACCGCTTTGCCGAGATGGGCGCGGTGACGCTGGCGGACATCCTGGACGAAACCTTCATCGCCATCCGCCCGGGCACGACGCTGATGACCCAGATCCGCGCCGCCGCCCGCGCGATGGGGCGCGAGTTGCGGCCCAGGTTCAACGTGAACGGCATCAATGCCGCGCGCAGTCTGGTGCAGGAGGGGCTCGGCGTCACGGTGCAGCCGGAATGCATGCTGTCGATCGAGGATTTCGAACGGGTATCAGTCACCCGGATCGCCGAACCCTGGGCGGTGCGCCGGATGCATGTCGCCACGCAGCGCGGGGTGCCGGTATCGCCCGCGGCGCGGCTGCTGATCGAACAGCTGACGGCGCAGCCGGCGGGGGAAGAGGCGCCCTGAGCCGCGGGGCCGCCGGGCAGCGGCCTTCGGCGGGGCTATCCGGGGCACGGTGAAAGACGGGCCGGGGCGTTCCCGCCGGCATGCGGCTTCATCTTGCCGCAAATACTCCCGCGCGGAGCGCCGCCCACAGATGTCACAGGCAGGCCCGAAAGCGGATGGGCCCCGGCCCGGCGACCCGCCGACGTCATCCGCGCACATTCCGTATTGCGGAATATCATTCCGTAATGTAAGGCGAACCCCGTCGTCGCCGCGCCGATGACCCGAGCGCCAGGAGGGAAAGCATGAAACGCGTTGTGATTTGCGAGCCGGTCCGCACGGCCGTGGGCGGCTATGGCGGGATGTACCGCGACGTTCCGGCCACCCATCTGGGCCGCACGGTGATCGAGGCGGTGCTGGCGCGCACCGGGATCGACCCCGAAAAGATCGACGACGTGATCTTCGGCCAGTGCTATCCGAACGGCGAGGCCCCGGCGATCGGCCGCGTGGCGGCGCTGGATGCGGGGGTGCCGATCACCGTGCCGGGGTTGCAGATCGACCGGCGCTGCGGGTCGGGCTTGCAGGCGGTGATGGATGCGGCGATGCGGGTGCAGACCGGCGTCGCCTCCATCGTGCTGGCGGGCGGGGCGGAAAGCATGAGCCGCGCGGAATATTATACCGAGGACATGCGGTGGGGCACCGGCGGGCGGCCGGCGCAGCTGCACGACCGGCTGGCGCGGGGCCGCGTGACCTCGGGCGGGTTCCGCTATCCGGTGGCGGGCGGCATGCTGGAAACGGCGGAAAACCTGCGGCGCGAATATGCCATCCCGCGCGCGGAACAGGACGAACTGGCGGTGAATTCGCACCGGCGCGCGGCGGCGGCAATCGCGGATGGCCGCTTTGCCGAGGAAATCGTGCCCGTCACCGTCAAGGACAGGCGCAAGGGCGAGGTGGTGCTGGACCGCGACGAACATGTCCGCCCCGATGTGGTGCTGGAAAAGCTCGCCGCGCTGAACCCGGTCCTGCTGAAATCCGACCCCGAGGCGACCGTGACCGCGGGCAATGCCAGCGGCCAGAACGACGGCGCCGCGGTCTGCGTGGTGACGGATATCGAGACCGCCGAACGCCTCGGCCTGCATCCCTATGCCGAACTGGTTTCCTGGGCCGCGGCGGGGGTGGAGCCGCACCGGATGGGCATCGGCCCGGTGCCCTCGACGAAAAAGGCGCTGGACCGCGCGGGGCTGACGCTGAAGGACATCGACCTGATCGAACTGAACGAGGCCTTCGCCGCGCAGGTGCTGGCCTGCACCCGCGAATGGGGCTTCGGCAAGGACGATTTCGCGCGGATGAACGTCAACGGTTCGGGCATCTCGCTCGGCCATCCCGTCGGCGCCACCGGCGTGCGGATCCTGACCACGCTGCTGCGCGAAATGCGCCGGCGCGAGGCGCAATATGGGCTGGAGACGATGTGCATCGGCGGCGGCCAGGGCCTGACCGCGATCTTCAGGCGCGTCGTCTGAGGGGCGGCGCGGGCGACACGCCCCGACTGTCGGTGTTCCTGCCGCAAGGAAGCGAAGAAAGGCAGCCGCACCGCCCGCGAAGCGCCGGGGGGCTGCCCCCGCGGATGAGGCGCGGCCCGGCAGGGGCCGCGCCTTTTGCGTTGCGCCCTGCCCGGCCCACCTTTGCCATGGCCCGCCTTCGCCATCCGGTAATGGCGCATTCCGAAACCACGAATTGCATGGCGAAACCCGCCCTCCTAGCGTGATCCGCATCCGCACAGGCGGCACAGGGCCCCGCACCGCAGGGGCCGCCCGGTTCTCAGGGAGGAGACCACCATGAAACATACCCCATATCCGTTCCTGCCCCGCCTTGCCCGCCGGGCGGCGCTGGCCGCATCGGCGGCGGTGCTGGCCGCAGCGCCCGCGCTGGCGCAGGACACGCAGACCCTCAAGGTCTCGCATCTCTTCAACCCGACCGTCTATCTGTGGGAACACGGCGGCCAGCTTTTCGTCGACGAGGTGACGAAGGCGGCGGGCGATGCGGTGAAGTTCGAGGTCTATCCCGCCGCGCAACTGGGCAAGGACCTGATCGGATCGCTGAACAGCGGGCTCGCGGACATCAGCATCATCCCCGTCTCCTACGTTCCCGACAAGCTGCCGCTCAGTTCGGTCGCGGAACTGCCGGGCACCTATGCCTCGGCCTGCGAGGGCACCGAAAAACTGTGGAACATCGTCAAGGAAGGCGGGCCGCTGAACACGGCGGAATATGCACCGCAGGGCATGCATGTGCTGTTCGTCACCGCGCTGCCGCCCTATCACATCACCACCGCCAAGCCGATCACGGGCGATCTGTCCTCGATCCAGGGGCTCAAGCTGCGGGCGAACGGCGCGGCGATGGACAAGACGGTGCGGGCGCTCGGCGCGGTTCCGTCCAAGATCCCGGCGTCGGAACTGTTCGACGCGATCAGCCGCGGCACCATCGACGGCGGGCTCTACAACTATCACGGCATCCCGGAATACCATCTGGAGGACGTGCTGAAATATTCCGTCGAGGGCCCGCGGCTCGGCGCCGCCGCCATCGTCTTCGCCATGAGCGACAAGTCGTGGCAGGGCCTGTCGGACGAGATGAAGGGGATCTTCACCGCCGCCGCCGCCAATGCCCAGGCCAGCCTGTGCGACTGGACGGGGAAAAGCGATGCCACCCTGCGCGACCGGATCGTCAGCCAGAACGGCCATACCGCCATCACGATGACGCCCGAACAGGTCGCCATCTGGGAAAAGGCGGCCGAGCCGGTCGTCACCAGCTGGAAGGAAGAGATGGACAAGGCCGGCAAGGACGGCAGCGCCATGTTCGAGGCGTTCAACGCCGCCGCCACGAACTGATCCCCCTGCGCCGCGGCCGGCAAACCCCGGCCGCGGCGGCGATCCCTTTTTGCAGGAGGCCCCGATGACCGTTATCCCGCGCGAAAGCGACGTGCACCCCGAACATCCCGGCATGAAGGCCGCACGCGCATGGCTGGCCGGGGCGCCCAAGAGACTGCTGATCGACGGCGAATGGGTCGCCGCGCGGTCGGGCAGGACCATCGCGGTGCTGAACCCGGCGACCGAGGAGGAACTGGCCCTGATCGCCGAGGGCGACAAGGCCGATGTCGATGCCGCCGTCGCCGCCGCCCGCCGCGCGCTGGAGGCGCCGAACTGGAAGGGCATCTCGCCCCATGCCCGCACCCGGGTGCTGCTGGCCATCGCCGATGCGATCGAGCGCCACAAGGACGAACTGTCGGCGCTGGAATCGCTCGACAACGGCATGCCGTCATGGTTCAGCGCCGCGGCCCTTGGCGCCTGCGTGGATGCGTTCCGCTATTACGCGGGCTGGCCCAGCAAGATCCACGGCACCACGAACCCGACCGATGCGGCGCAGTTCATCTATACCCTGCGCGAACCCGTGGGCGTCTGCGGGCAGATCAACCCGTGGAACGTGCCGCTGCTGCTGGTCGCGCTCAAGATCGCGCCGCCCTTGGCCTGCGGCAACACGGTGGTGCTGAAACCGTCGGAACTCGCCTCGCTCACCTCGCTGCGCATCGCGGAACTGGCGCAGGAAACCGGGCTGCTGCCGCCGGGCGTGCTGAACATCGTCACCGGCTATGGTCCCACGGTGGGGGCGGCGATGACGGAACATCCCGACATCGACAAGGTGTCCTTCACCGGGTCCACGGCGGTCGGCCGCTCGATCCTTCTCGCCTCGGCCGGGAATTTCAAGCGCGTCACGCTGGAACTGGGCGGCAAGACCCCGAACATCATCTTCCCCGATGCCGACATGGAAAAAGCGGTGCTGGCGGCGGTGAACGGGTTCACCCGCAACTCGGGCCAGATCTGTTCGGCCGGCAGCCGCCTGTTCGTGCATGAAAGCATCCATGACGAGGTGGCGCAGGAGGTCAGCCGGATCGCCGCCACGCTCAAGGTCGGCTCGCCCTTCGAGGCCGACACCAAGCTCGGCCCGGTGATTTCCGCCCGCCAGCGGGAACGGGTCATGGGCTATGTCGATGCGGGCAATGCCGATGGCGCGAACCTGATGACCGGCGGGTGCCAGTTGGGCAACCAAGGCTACTACATCGCGCCCACGGTGTTTTCCGGCGTGAAGAACCGGATGAAGATCGCGCGCGAGGAAATCTTTGGCCCCGTCCTGTCGATCATCCCGTTCAAGGATGAAGAGGACGCCGTGTTCCAGGGCAACGACACGCCCTACGGCCTTGCCGCCGGGATCTGGACGCGCGACATCGGCCGCGCCCACAAGATGGCCCGCGCGATCCGCGCCGGCCGCGTCTGGATCAACACCTTCGGCGAAACCGATCCGGTGATGCCCTTCGGCGGCTTCAAGCAATCGGGGATCGGGCGGGAATTCGGCATCGATTCCGTCATGGCCTATACCGAGACGAAATCGGTCCACGTCCGCTTCTGACGAACGGCCCCGGGCGTCCGCGCCCGGGCCCCCCGCCACTGGCGGGGACTGGTGGGATATTGCCGGGGGAATGGCGCAATGGCCGAGGATTTCGACTATGTGATCGTCGGCGCGGGATCGGCAGGCTGCGTGCTGGCCAACCGGCTGTCCGAGGACCCCAGGGTCCGCGTCTGCCTGCTGGAGGCGGGGCCGGAGGACCGCCACCCCCTGATCACCATCCCCATCGGCATCGCCAAGCTGCTGAGCCATCCGAAATACAACTGGATGTTCTTCACCACGCCGCAGCCCCATGCCGACAACCGCAGGATCGCCACCCCGCGCGGGCGCACGCTCGGCGGGTCGAGCTCGATCAACGGCATGGTCTATACCCGCGGCCATCCGACCGACTATGACGACTGGCGCGACATCGGGGCAGAGGGCTGGTCCTTCGCCGAGGTGCTGCCCTATTTCCTGCGGTCCGAGAACAACCGCGACTTCCGCGATTCCCCTTACCACGGTACCGGGGGGCCGCTGGAGGTGGGGTTCCTCGACATGTACAGCCCCTTGGTGGAAACCCTGATGCAGGCGGGCGAAAGCCTGCAATACCCCCGCAACCCCGATTTCTGCGGGCCCACGCACGAAGGCTTCGGCCGCCGTCAGGCCTCGATCGCGCGCGGGCGGCGGGTGTCGAGCGCGACCGCCTACCTGCGCCCCGCCCGCAACCGCCCCAACCTGCGCGTGGTGACGGACGCATTGGCCCGCCGCGTGCTGATCGAGAACGGCACCGCCCGCGGCGTGGAATACGAGGCGGGCGGCAAGATCCGCCGGATCCGCGCGGCGCGCGAGGTGATCCTGTCCGCCGGCGCCATCGGCTCGCCCCATCTGCTGATGCTGTCGGGGGTGGGTGACGAACACGACCTGCGCGCCCACGGGATCGCGGTGCGCCACCACCTGCCCGGCGTCGGCCGGAATTTACAGGACCACATCGTCGCCACCACGCAATATTCCAGCCCCACCACGGTGCCCTATGGCCTGTCGTGGCGCAGTTTCCCGTGGCTGGCGTGGAACGTGCTGCGCTGGCCCTTCACCGGCAAGGGCCTGCTGGCCAACAACGTCCTGCATGCCAGCGGTTTCATCCGTTCGGACCCGGCGCTGAACCGGCCCGACATCCAGATCATCCTCGTCCCCGCGCTGCGCAACGCCAAAGGGCAGATGGGCATCGGGCATGGCTTCGGGCTGATGGCCTCGCTGATGCGGCCGAAAAGCCGGGGCCGGGTGGGGCTGGCCAGCGCCGATCCGCGCGCGGCGCCGGTGATCGACCCGAACTACCTGTCCGATCCCGACGACGTGGACCGCCTGGCCCGCGGCATCCGCATCGCGCGGCAGCTGGCAGAGGCCGCGCCCTTCGACGCGGTACGGGGCGCGGAACTGGAACCCGGCCCGCAGATCCGGTCCGACGCCGATCTGGCGCAGTTCATCCGCCAGCGCGCCCACAGCGCCTATCACCCTACCGGCACCTGCGCGATGGGCATGGGGCCGGACGCGGTGGTGGACCCGCAACTGCGCGTCCATGGCATCCGCGGCCTGCGCGTGGTCGATGCCGCCGTCATGCCCACGCTTCTGGGCGGCAACACCGGCGGGCCGGTCATCATGATCGCCGAAAAGGCCGCCGACATGATCCTGGGCCGCCCTGCCCTTCCGCCCGCCATCCTCTGACCCGGAAAGACCCGACCATGACCCACCTCGATACCGCCGCCACCGGCCTGTCCGCCATGATCGGCCTGCGCCCGCTGGAAGGGATCCGCGTGCTGACGGTGGAAAACTTCCTCGCCGCCCCCTATTGCTCGATGTGGCTCGCCGATGCGGGGGCCGAGGTGGTGAAGGTGGAAAACCGCGAGGGCGGCGACATGGCCCGCCAGACCAGCCCGGTGAAGCATGACGCCGAGGGCAACCCGCGCGGCCTGTCGCTGTTGCGCGCAAGCCGCAACAAGAAAAGCCTCACGCTCGACCTCAAGCACCCCGAGGGCAAGGCGATCTTCACCGAACTGGCGCGCGAGGCCGATATCGTGGTGGAAAACCTGCGCGCAGGCGTGATGGACCGGCTCGGCCTCGGCTATGCCGAACTGTCGCAGGCGAACCCCCGGCTGATCTATGTCGCCATTTCCGGCTTCGGCCAGAAACACCTGCTGCCGAGCCCCTGTATCGACGCCCCCGCCTTCGACATCGTGGGACAGGCGCTGAGCGGGCTGATGAACCGCCCCGAACGCACGGGCGACCGGCCGACCTATCTGGGCTTCTCGCTGGCGGATATCGAGGCCGGCATCCTCGGCGCCTATGGCGCGACGCTGGCGCTGATCCAGCGCGGGCGCACCGGCAAGGGGCAGTTGATCGACATCTCGCTCTACGACGCCTGTTTGATCCTCAACGAGATCTCGGTGGCGATGTATTCCGGCCAGAAGGCGAAATCCGCCCCCGGCCTGCATGCGGTGACGGCCCCCTTCGGCAGCTACCGCACGAAGGACGGCCATATCGTCATCGCGGTTCTGGGCGAACATATCTGGCACCGCTTCTGCGCGGCCATCGGGATGCCCGGGCTGAAGGACGACCCCCGCTTCCGCGACGGCCTGTCGCGCAGCCGCGAGAACGCCGCGCTGACGGACAGCTTCGCCCCGTGGCTGATGTCCCGCACCCGCGCCGAGGCTCTGGAGGCGCTGCTGGCCGCCGGCGTGCCCGCGGCCGCGGTCAACGATGTCGAGGATATCTTCGACTGCCCCCATGTCGCCGCGCGCCAGATGCTGGTGACGCTGGACGACCCGGCCTGGGGGCCGGTGCAGGTGGTGGGCAACCCGGTCAAGATGTCCGGCGTACCGCCGGTCGAGGCCCGCCTGCCCCCCGCGCTTGGCGAACATACCGCCGAGGTGCTGGAAAGCTGGCTGGGTCTCGACCCCGCGCGGATCGCCGGGTTGCGCGCCCGCCGGGTGGTCTGACTACCTTCCCCCGACCCTTTTGAGTTCGGCCTCGACGTTCTGGACCATGAGGGTGAGCCTTGGCCCGACGTCTTCGCGGATGCGGGCTTCGGTGAGCTGGAAGGC
>NZ_JAVKPH010000066.1:0-8699 GCF_031432425.1 Ruixingdingia sedimenti
AAACTTGTTCGTCGTCTTGCTCATGATGCTCCATCCTACTCAAGAGTTGGAGCCTCCGGCAAACCCGGCGCGGTTCAGAAGTCCGATCAGCAGCCGATTTGTGCAACAGAGCCGCGCAGTGTGGAAAAACGTTTCTCGCTGACGGCAAGTGGGGCACCGTCGCCAATACCACCGCTTTCGCTATCGACACGAACAAGGCGTCGCCGAAGTTTCTCCATTATATGACAAACCAGAAAGACTTCTGGGAGAAGGGCGGATCGGCGCAACCCTATGTGAAGGTGTCAGAAACGCTTCGAAAGCGGTTCTTCATCCCCGACCTCGCGACCCAACGCCAGGTCGCCGACTTTCTGGACCGTGAGACAGAAACAATAGACCTGCTAATCGAGAAGAAGCAGCGGTTGGTCGCATTGCTGGGAGAGAAATCGAAATCCGTGAATGAGCATTTCTTTACTAATGCAGAAGCGACCGCCACCCAACCGCTTCATCGACTATATCGAGTGGTTACTGGAAAAACGCCATCGCGCAGTGAAGAGGACAACTTCTCCGACGAAGAAGGTTTGCCTTGGGCAACACCCGTGAACCTTGGTTCCCTTGCCCCTATCAAGATTACAAAGGAGCGTTTGACGGAAAAGGGATGCTCGGGACAGCCGGTGGTCGAATCCGGAACTGTGCTTCTCAACGGGATAGGCAGCATCGGGAAAGTCGGCATCGCTGGAGCGCGACTTTCATTCAATCAGCAGATTCACGCGCTTATCGGAAAAACGCCGCTTCTTTCTGATCGCTTTCTGTTCTTCCAACTTCTCGCACTAAAAGAACAGTTGGTTCTACTGGCGAACTCAACGACCCTGCCCATCTTGAATGGAGAACGGTTGGGGCGCTTGGAACTTCGGATATATGAAGCAGACAAACAACAAAGGCATTGCGCGAACATGGAAGCGCTGCTTCAGCATGAAGAAATCACCACGCAAAAGATCAACATCTCCATCGACCGTCTAATGGAATACCGATCTGCCCTTATCACCGCCGCGGTCACGGGTCAGATCGATGTTGCGACCTATACCAAATCCGGCACCCCCGACCGCCGCCTCGACGCTATTCAAGAGGAGATGGGCGCGTGACGTTCTCGAAGCAGGAAATGTATCGCCCAATCTTCGAGACGAAAGGTGCCGAAGAGTGGGAAGACGAAGAAAAGGATTGGTGGAATCGAGAGATAACGATTGGCAATAAGAGTCCTTTACGGCATCTCAGGGTCCCCATTGGGGGAGCGGCGACAAAAGACCTTTCCTCACTCGCCGCTGAGTATCATAACGCGGCAGAGGTGCTCATTCACACAATAAGGGCAGAACCGCCAACCGTCATAGGATGTGGCAATGTCCTTCTTTATCTGTATAGGCACTCTATCGAGTTGCTTCTGAAAGACATTATTCCAGAGGGGTTGCGACGGAGAGATCACGAGTTCTCTCAACTTGCTGCTCGCTTCAAATCAATCATTTCCGAGGACTTTGCGGGAGAAGTTCCAGATTGGATTCCAAACAGGATCATGGAGTTCGCTGAAATCGATCCCAGGTCGACGACATTTCGTTACAATGAACATGAAGCATTCGTAAGCGGTCCGACTTATCTGATCGATATTGTGCATCTTCGTGCGGCGATGAATGCCTTGAACACGGCACTCGTTGGAGCACGAGCGGTGATGATATTGGAAGGTCCGAACTCAAAAGATGACTGACACTCATACGACCGCCGACATTCATCAAGAGAAGGTCTTCGAGGCGCATATCATCGCCTGCCTGACCGCTGATCAAGGATACATCGAGCGCAACTGCCCGTCCCACTATGACATTGCCCTCGCCCTCGACACCGAGTTGCTGTTTCGCTTCCTCAAGACGACGCAGCCCGAGGCGTGGCAGACGCTGGAAGATCATTACAGCGCGCAGGCAGAGGCAGAGGTTCTGAAACGCCTCGACCAGGCGTTGAAGCAGAACCCGACTCATGTCGTGCTGCGCGAGGGCATCAAGTTGGTGCCAAACATCCGGTTCGCGCTCTGCTTCTTCAAACCCGCGTCGAACCTGAACCCAGACCTCACCCGCCTTTACGAGGCGAACATCCTGTCCGTGATGCGGCAGGTGACCTATTCGGCGAAGACCAAGAACGCCATCGATCTGGTGACCTTCGTCAACGGCATCCCGGTCGCCACGCTGGAAGTGAAGAACCTGCTGACCGGGCAGAACGTCAAGCACGCCGAGAAGCAGTATCGCCAAGACCGCTCCCCTGCCGGCGAACCACTGCTGACCTTCAAACGCGGTGCCATCGTCCATTTCGCGGTGGATCAGGACAACGTGTCGATGACCACGCGCCTGATGAACGGCAAGACGCGGTTCCTGCCCTTCAACCGGGGACGCGAGGGCGGTGCCGGAAACCCCGATGTGCCGGGCGAGAACCGGGTCGCCTATCTCTACAAGGATCTGCCCGGCGAAAAGGCGGTGTTCTCGCGCGAGGTGCTGCTCGACCTGATCGGGCGGTTCATCCACCTCGAACGCTCGGGCGGCAAAGAGGCGCTGATATTTCCACGGTTCCAGCAGTTCGACGCCGTGCGCAAACTGCTGTCGGACGCGCGCTCCAACGGCGCAGGACAGAACTATCTGATCCAGCACAGTGCAGGGTCGGGCAAGTCGAACACCATCGCCTGGACCGCCCACCAGATCATCAACCTGCATGACGAAGACGACCAACCGCTTTTCGACACCGCGATCATAGTGACCGATCGCTTGGTGCTGGACCGTCAGTTGCAACAGACCATCAGCGGGTTCGCCCAGACCGAGGGCGTGGTGCGCAAGATCGACGGCACGTCCCGCGATCTGAAAGACGCGATCCTCAAAGGCGCGCGGATCATCATCACGACGATCCAGAAGTTCGGCACCGAACATCTGAAGGCGATCTCGGGTCAGGGCGGCAAGACCTTCGCCGTGATCATCGACGAGGCGCATTCGTCCCAGTCCGGCAAGGCGGCGCAAGGGTTGACCGACGCGCTGACCCGCGATGAGACGAGTTCCGAAGACATCGAAGACATGGTTCTCGCGTTCCAGAAAGCGCGGGGTCCGCAGAAGAACATCTCGTTCCTCGCCTTCACAGCGACACCGCGCAACGTGACGCTGGAACGCTTCGGGCGCATCGGATCAGACGGCAAACCACACCCGTTCCACCTCTATTCGATGCGTCAGGCAATCGAGGAAGGCTTCATTCTGGACGTGCTCCAGAACTACATGACCTACAAGGCATACTACCAACTCGAAAAGACCATCGAGGACGACCCTGCCTTCAAGGGACGCAAGGCACAGGCGCGTGTCGCCCGCTATGCCTCACTGCATCCGACCGCCATCGATCAGAAGGTCGAGGTGATCGTCGAACATTTCCGCCGACACGTTGCCAAGGAGCTCGAAGGCAGTGCGAAGGCGATGATCGTGACCCAGAGTCGCGAACATGCCCTGCGCTACTGGCAACGCCTCAATGATTACATCGCTGAAAAGGAATACAGCGATCTCAAGGCGCTGGTGGCATTCTCAGGCGATCTGACCATCGATGGAAATGTCTGGACCGAAGCGACCGCCAACCGGTTCGCCGAGACCGAACTGCCGAAAAAGTTTGACACCGACGAATACCAGATCCTCGTCGTCGCCGAGAAATACCAGACCGGGTTCGATCAACCGAAACTCGTCGCGATGTATGTGGACAAGAAACTCGCCGGGTTGCAGGCGGTGCAGACGCTCGCCAGGTTGAACCGGACATATCCCGGCAAGACCCGCACCTTCGTCCTCGACTTCCAGAACACCATGGAGGACGTGAAAGAGGCGTTTGCGCCCTTCTTCGAAGCAACCGCGCTGGAAGAACGCACCGACCTGAACCAGATCTACGACCTCGAACAACGCATCTCGAATGCGACTTACATCCACAAGGACGAGATCGAACGGTTTGCTGAGCAGCTCTTCAAGGGTGATCTGACGACGCAAGATCGTCTCAAGTTGGAAGGCACGGTCCGCCTCGCGGTGGGGCGCTTCGAACTGGATGAAGACGAGGCGCAACAAGAAGAGTTCCGCCAACTCCTGAAGAGTTTCCAGCGGTTCTACGCCTTCGTGGCACAGGTGGTGTCTCTCAACGATGCGTGGTTGGAAAAGCTCTATGTCTACACATCGTGGTTGTCGCGCCTGCTACCGTCCCGTGACGTGCCTGCCGACATTACGATCACGGACGACATGCTGGATCTGTCCGCCTTCAAGTTGCAGAAAGACGAAGAGGGCAGCGCGTCACTGTCACCGGGTCAGACTGCGACCCTGCAACCGATCACCGAGTTCGGAGCGAACGCCTACACTGAGGAAGAAGAAAGGTCGCTGTCCGAGATCATCAATTCGTTCAACGAGCGCCACGGCACGCAATTCTCCCGCGAGGACTTTCTTCGCTTTGAGCGCGTGACCCGCGATATCATGGACGACGATATGACGGAAATGATCCGCAATAATCCAGCTGACGTGGTCTACGGCGCGTTCTCTCGCGCCTTCTTTCAAGGCATGATCAAGATGTTCCAGCAGGACAACGAGATGCGGAATATCGTCATGACTGACAAGGGCGTCCGAGAGCAGGCGACCCGTCACTTCTTCAAGCGAGCTCAGCGTCAGGCGCAGATTTAGCTTTGGTGAACCGAATTGGCCAAAGGCATCCGGCAATGCCAGACAGCCGGTGAGAGCTCTACGTTTCGATGGATTAGATTGGACCGCGGGACCAGCGGGGCCGGTGGGACCGGCCCCGCCTGATCATGATCAGGCAACCTTGTAGGCGGTCACGCGGTCGATGATCACGGTATAAAGGCGCGGACGACCGGGGATTGCACGAGGTGCCTTGCGCGTGAGGCGCCCGTCCTCGCCGGGCACCAGCATCTGCATGTCGTGCAGCGCGGTGGCGGCTTTCTGACCGTCCGCACCTGGAAACAGCTGCGACCAGGTCATCTGGGGCAGATAGACGCGCGAGGCGTCGCACCAGCCGATCGGATCGACACCTGCGACAGCCGCATCATCAACCTTGTGCAGGCTCGTCAGCTTCGTCGACAGGAACTGCTGCAGCTTGGTCACGAAAGCGTCGGCGGCGTCACGCTTGGCGCCGTAGCGGCGCTCATACCAGTCGAGGAACATCAGTTCCGCAGCATCAACAGCTTCGTCCCGTGTCCAGCCGGTGAGACCAAGTGCAGTCGCGATCTTACCGGCAAAACCGATCACCGCGAAACGCATGGCAACACGGCTGGTCTGACCATCAACCTGCGCAGGGATCTTGGAGGTCCACTGCGACACAAGCGTGCGAACCCGGTCCTGCAGCAGCTCTTCAGTCAGCTCTGCTTTGCGGGCGACCAGACGCTCAACATAGGCGCGACCGACGGCACCGTGATACTTGCGCGCAAGCTGCTGCATGGCGTCGGCGAAGGCGGCGGCATTTGCGACACCGTGCAGGTTGTCGAAAGCACCATAGGTGCGGCTGTCGGCTTCGATGTCGATCAGACGCATCTCATGACCTGCCATCGCATCAAGCCTGGCCTCTTTCAGCTTCTCTTCGATGCTGATCTCGCCGGAGGAGATCAGTGCGAGCCGCCAGCGCGCCTGGTCTGCAAGCGTGACTTCTTTGGTCATCCGTGCCTTTCCAGTGCCGTTGGCGAGCATGTAGATCGCTTCGTGCAGGACACGCGGCTGGATCTCGGCGATTTCGTCGAGCGGCAACAGCATGTCGTTCATCGTGCTGGCGATCGCTTCGAGACCGTTCGACGTCGCGCGCCAGGGCGTGATCAGCCGCCGATCACCCCACACCGAAGCGGCGATGTTCAGGAGCGTCGTCTTGCCGGAGGAGGAGGCACCACGGAAATGCAGACCACCACCATGCACACCGAGCCGGGCGAGGAGCGGACCAGAGAAGGCCAGCGACACCGCGACGATCATCAGCGGGTTGCCGGAGCACCTGGCTGCGATGTTCGCTCGCCACGCACCGACCTCGCCGGTTTCGACCAGACCTGCGCCGATGCCGGTGGCAGGCGCGAGCGGCAGCACTTGCGCGGAACCGACCAGCCTGGAACCAAGAACGAACGACGTATGCGTCTCGTCGGACCAGCCCATCCGGCTGACGGTCAACAGGTGCTGGTCAGGCTTCCACGCTTTCAGCAGATCAAGCAGGAGATCCTTGGACTTCTTGCCGGGCGCGAGATCGAGACCGTGGTCAACCAGTCGCGCGAGGACGACAGCAGGCTTGCCTTGGAGGTCAGCATTGGTGATCGGGATTTCGTGCCAGCGGTCATCAGCGGATTTCACGCTGACCAACCGGTAATCCTCCCCGTTTTAACGGGGCGCGACCGTAGAACTCACGCGGCCATTTTCAGCTTCATGGCGGGTGTGACGCCGCCGATGCCCATGTTCGGGCGTTCGTTGTTGTAGGTCCATAGCCATTCGGTAGCGATCTGCTGCACCTCCTCGATGGTTTCAAAGATGTAGAGGTCGAGCCATTCGTGCCGGACCGTCCGGTTGTAGCGCTCGACATAGGCGTTCTGCTGCGGCTTTCCGGGCTGGATGTAGGTCAGGGCGATGCCCTGCTTCTCGGCCCAGATTGTCAGCGTGGCACTGACGTATTCCGGGCCGTTATCGACCCGGATCGCCAGCGGTTTGCCGCGCCATTCAATGATCTGGTTCAGGGCTCGGACGACCCGCTCGGCGGGCAGCGAAAAATCGACCTCGATACCCAGCCCCTCGCGGTTGAAGTCGTCCAGCACATTCAGCAGCCGGAACTGCCGCCCGTCGGCCAGCCGATCGGCCATGAAATCCATCGACCAGACCAGGTTCGGGGCTTCTGGAACTGCCAGTTCATCGGGCTTCTCCCGCTTCAGCCTGCGCCGCGGCTTGATCCGCAGGTTCAGCTCCAGCTCGCAGTAGATCCGGTGGACCCGCTTGTGGTTCCAGACATGTCCCTTGACGTTCCGCAGGTGCAGGAAACACAGGCCGAAACCCCAGGTCTTGTGGACATTCGTCAGCCCGACCAGCAGATCGGCAATCATCTCGTTCTCGTCGTAACGCTTCGGACTATAGCGAAAGCAGGTCTCGCTGACGCCGAACGCCCGGCAGGCCAGCGCGATGCTGACCCCCTTCGTCGCCACCGCCTTCTCGGCCAGCTCCCGGCGCTGAGCTGGCCGCGTCACTTTTTTCCCAGAGCCTCTCGAAGCAGATCGGCCTGCATGCTGAGATCGGCGAACATGCGCTTCAGTCGCCTGTTCTCATCCTCGAGGGCCTTCATCTGGCTCATCATGGATGCATCCATGCCGCCAAACTTCGCGCGCCATTTGTAAAACGTCGCGCTGCTGATCCCATGCTCGCGGCAAAGCTCGGAAACGGGCAGCCCGCCCTCCGCCTGGCGCAGCACGCCCATGATCTGGGCTTCGGTGAAACGGCTCTTCTTCATCGGAATCTCCTCGTCCATCTTGCCGAGAAAATTCTACCTTCGCATCCCCTTAACCACGGGGAGGATTACCAACCGACCCCAGCCACGACCGCTGCTGTCCGCGAAGGTCGCATTGACGTGCAACGGGGTGCTGACGAAGACGGGCGCATCGGCTTCGTCGTCTGGCAAGGCGTAGACGCCGTCTGAAAACAGGGCATAGCCGTCAGGGATCGACCGCGCAGCTGGCG
Organism: Ruixingdingia sedimenti; assembly: GCF_031432425.1. NCBI lineage: Bacteria > Pseudomonadati > Pseudomonadota > Alphaproteobacteria > Rhodobacterales > Paracoccaceae > Ruixingdingia > Ruixingdingia sedimenti. The sequence continues at coordinate 7,704 of NZ_JAVKPH010000066.1, forward strand.
TCGTCGTTTGAGAGGGAACCGGCGGGGCCACCGAGGACTGCTCTTCAGCATCAGGCTCGTCACTGGTTTCTGTGTGCGTGCTCGCTTCGACCAGCTGAACTGGTTCTGTCACCGTGTCGGGGTCCGCAGATGGCGTCTCGACCGGCATGGACATCTCGGTCGCGGTGGCCTCTTCGATCGGTGCATCGTTCTCGACATGCCGCGTGGGCAGGGGGAGATCTTCGAGCGAGATTTCGTCATCGGTCGAAGCGGAAATGTTGGTGTAAGCGTTCATGGTCTTCTCCTGATGAGTGCCGGAAATTCGGCATGGCTGGTCTGTTCGCGGTCACTTGGACCGCGTTGGGAGAGGGCTTGGTTGAGAGGTTGCGGGGTAAGGCGACCGACCCGTGCTGCGCGCGCATGATTCAAGCCGTGTCGAGACAGCTCGATCCGGTTGGGTCAGCGATGTGCAGTGTTCAGGGACGGAAGGCGTTCAGCGTCAGGGCGATCTGTTTCGTATCTGGATTGTCATAAGCTGCTCCGCGACCGGAGGTGTTGAGACGATAGGCGACGGCGCGGCACTGATTCGTGCTGGGCAAACCGACTAGTAAACACATTGCAAGCACTTGTCGCACGGCAAACTTCAGGAAATTCATAGCTCATAACCCATTGTCAAAAAATGATTTCTTGTCTAAATTTCGTGAGCGCGTGAGAAAAATCCCGTCAGGAGCGCGTTTCGCGGCACCCGTGCGCGGCCGCCATAATGGCGAATCGTCACTCACCGAACAGCGTCTTCAGGTTACGCGTCCGTCGATCGACCCCATGGTCATGCCGTTCCCGGATTTCCTGTCATAGCAGGCGCACGCTCATAGGTCGCCGTAGCGGGCTGCTGGCGGCATTCGTGGGCTTCGGCCACCCGAAACCAAAGGAAGGCATCAAAATGAACCGCGCCGGGTTTGCCGGAGGCTCCAACTCCTGAGTAGGATGGAGCATCATGAGCAAGACGACGAACAAGTT
>NZ_JAVKPH010000067.1:0-8635 GCF_031432425.1 Ruixingdingia sedimenti
AACTACGCCACGCTGGACGATGTGGGCGGCCTCGGCGGGATCGTCGGGCGGCTGTTCGGAGGCGCGCAGGCCGAGCCGCTCGCGGTGGCGGGTGCCGGCCCGATGACGCCGGCGTCGATGGCGGTGACCACGCCGATGGTCAATATCTCGACATCCGGCCTGTCAGGATTGCCGCTTGCTGCCGGGTTGGGACCGGCTGCCAACATGCCCTGGGCACCCGGCGGCCCCACCGTTTCCGCCGGGCACCTCCAGTCGGTGGCGGTGGGCGGGGCGCTGCGGCCGGACGCACTGACCGGGCTCAATGGCCCCTTCGCGGCGCAACTGTCCGCGATGGTTGCCGAGGCGCAGGCCATCTTCGGACCGACCGCGATCAAGATCACCTCGGCCTTCCGCACCGTCGAGCGGCAGGCCGAACTCTTCGCGGAGGCGGTGGCCAAATACGGCAGCGAAGCCGCAGCACGTCGGCATGTCGCGCCGCCCGGTTCGTCCAACCACAACTTCGGCCTGGCGGCAGATCTTCGCTATGGCTCTTCCGCGGTACAGGACTGGTTTCACGCCAATGCGGGCCGCTTCGGGCTTGGCTTCCGCATGGGGCACGAGCCATGGCACATCGAACCGGCCAACGTTCAGGCGGCGAAGGCGGGGCAGGCCCTGCCGGTGGCGCAACTGGAGCGTCTGGCGACCTCGGCCGAGATGGCGACGGGCCAGCTGACCGGCTTCGGGGCGCGGGCCGAGACCACCGGCCAGGGGCTGGCGGCAATCGGAAGCACCTTTGCCCAGACCTTGCAGATGCTGGGGGCGTCGAAAGGCCCCGGCGGGATGGTGGCGGCGACGCTGCTGGGCGGACTGTTCAAGGGGATCGGGATCCCGGGCTTCGAGGTCGGCGGCTGGACTGGCGCCGGTGGGCCTTCTGATGTCGCAGGGCTCGTCCATGCCGGCGAATACGTATTCGACGCGGCCTCCACCAGCCGGATCGGGGTTGCCAATCTGGAGGCCATCCGCCGGGGCCGGATGCCGGGCTACCAGACCGGCGGCCATGTCGTGGGCGGCCGGCCCGCGGTGCCGGCCGGGCAGCGGGCGGCGATGGCTGCGGCGGTATCGGCGACCCCGGCCGAGCAACGGCACCTGTTCGAGATCAATGTCGCGGGCACGGGCGACGCGCAGATCGCCGCCGGGGTTCATGAGGCCATCCGTCGGGCGTTCGACGAATACGACCGCAATGTCTTCGCCGGCCGGGTGCGGATGGTGATCAACGACGATTGGGCAGCCTGATGGCCTACAGTTTTCCCCTCTCGCTCGCCGACTTCTGGGACATCCTGCCGATCCGGGAACTGACCTTCGACCTGCCCGAGGCCGTCGAGATCTCGGAGACCGGCGGCGGCGAAATCCTGACCGCCGATCTGGGTACGCGCCTGTGGCAGGGCGAGGTGGTGCTGGGCGACATGACGCCGGATGAGGCGGCCGATGTCAGCGCCATGCTCGACATCGTGCGGCGCGCGGGCGGCAGTTTCTTCGCCACCGACCGCGCACGGCCCTGGCCGAGGTCGGACTGGGGCGGGTCGGTGCTGGGCGCGGCGTCCGTCACGATGCATTCGGTGGCCGGGACGTCGCGGGAGATGCGCCTGCAGGGCCTGCCCGTCGGCTATCAACTGCGCCGGGGCGACCGGCTGGCCTATAGCTACGGCACCAATCCCGTGCGCTACGCCCTCCACCGGGTGGCCTCGCCCGCGACGGCGGATGAGGCGGGCGTGACCCCACTGTTCGAAGTCAGTCCCAACCTGCGCCCGGGATGGCCTGATCTGGCCGCCGTGACGCTGGTCAAGCCCGCCTGCAAGGCGGTGATCGTGCCCGGTTCGGTCCAGCCCGGCCGGCGGCGGGCGCGGCTGACCGTCGGGAGTTCGTTCCGCTTTCAGCAGACGTTGAGGTGATCCATGGCCGACCTGATCGAATTCAATCCTCTTCCTCAGGATCATCTACGAGCCGAAGTCGAGGCGGCGATCGCGCAGGCTTTTGCTGCGTTTGAAAAAGCCGTTCAAGACCGGCCAAAAGAGACACAACGCAAGGCTGATCTCTCAGCTCCTCGGGCAGGCTCCTTATCCGCTCGGCTACGTTCGCGGCAGCAGCAGGCGATGTATCGGCGAGCGCTATTCCGAGCATTGCGATTGCGAACTCTGCGCCGCCGAGCTGCATCCGCAGTTCCCGTATCTCGGACTGAAGGTGCTCTATCACCTGTTCCAAGGTCATTGTCGTCATTCGGCGAATCCTCTCCTGCACCAGGAGAAGGTAGCGCAGGCGTCTCGCTGGAGTCCGGGGGGAACGGCTGATGCGCAGCTATGACAGCGCCACCGCCGCCTATATGGCCGCCCGCAGCCCGATCCACGCCCATGCGCTGGTCTGGGTCGCGGCCCGCAACCGGGAGACCGGGCTGTCGGAGACGATCGGGTTCTGGACCGGCGACGATCACCGCGACTTCGTGGTGGCCGGCTCCACCCGGACGTATTACGGCGCGGGCGCCGCGCTCGGGGTCGATCCGATCCGGCGCGGCACCGGCTTGCAAGTCAGGACGCAGCGGCTGAGCCTGTCGGGCATCGCCCCGGAGGTGCAGCTGGCGGTGCGGGGCTATGACGTGCGCCATGCGGTGATCGAGATCCACCGGGCGGTGTTCGATCCCCTGACGCTGGCGCTGGTGGCTCCGCCCCATCGGCTCTTCAAGGGCTATATCGACAAGCTGCGGTTCCAGACGGGGGCCAAGGGCGAGGCGTCCAGCGTCGATCTGGACGTGGCGAGCGGGGCGCGGGCGCTGGCCACGCCGCTCTCACGCAAGCGGTCGGACGCCAGCCTGCGCGCCCGCATGCCGGCCGATGCATTCCGCCAATATGCCAGCCAGGCGGATGCGGTCGAGACCCGCTGGGGGTCGGCATGACGGGCCTGGCGCGTCTTCCGGACTGGCAGGTCCGGCTGCGGCGCTGGCTCACCGGCGCGGCCGGTCGCCCGATCGTGCCGGGGCAATGGGACTGCTGCCTGTTTGCCGCCGGTGCGGTCGAGGCCCAGACCGGGGTCGATCTCGCGGCCGACTGGCGCGGTCGCTACAGCACTTTCGCCGGGGGCCGGCGCATCCTGCGGCGGGCGGGCTATGCCGATCATGTTGCGCTGATCGCCGCCCATCTGCCCGAGGCCCCGGTCAACATGGCTCTTCCCGGCGACATTGCCATCGTGCCGGGTGAGGAGGGCGATGCCGGTGGCGTGGTGCAGGGCGCGGGCGTCTATGTGCTGAGCCGGTCGGGCCGTCTGGGTGTGGTGCCGATGACGCCGACGCTGCGGCTGTTCAAGCTGGGGATCGGCTGATGCCCCAGGCGTTCGGTTTCGCCGCAGGTCTGTTCGGGTTCGGCATGGGGACCGCCGGCATCGCCGTCGGCACTGCGGCGGCCGGCGGCTGGTACCTCGGCGCAGCCTTCGGATCCACGGTGATCGGAGGTCTTGCGGCAAAGCTGCTGACCACCGTCGCCATCTCCGCTTTGCAGGCGGCGGTCACCAAGAAGGCCTCGCAGGGCGGCGGGCTGACGATCAACACCACGCTCCGCGGCGAGCAGAACCCCGAAACTATCATATTCGGGAAAACCGCCACCAGCGGACAGGCGATCTGCCCGCCCTATTCGCACGGGCCGGACAACGTCTTTCTGACCCATGTGATCGAGCTGTGCTCGGAGCCGGGTGCCACGCTGGAGCGGATGATCATCGGCGACGACTATGTCGAACTGGGGCCGGACGCCGATCCGAATGGGTATGGGTGCCCCGTGCTGGCTGCCAAATACCAGCACAAGGGGCGGCCACTGATCTACGTGCGGTACTACGACGGCAGCCAGACAACCGCCGACCCGATGCTGCGGGACAAATACGGCAGCCACCCGGATCGTCCCTGGACCGCGGAAATGGTCGGCCATGGGCTCTGCTATGCGATCCTGACCTTCGTCATGGCCCACAAGGCCGGCTTTACCCAGGTGCCGCGGTATCGCTTCGAGATGCGCGGCGCGCCGCGCTACGACATCCGCAAGGACAGCACCGCCGGAGGCAGCGGGGCGCACCGGCTGAACAATCCTGCCACCTGGGAGCAGACCGACAACCCCATCGTGCAGGCATGGAGCATTTTCCACGGCATCGCCCTGCCGGGCGGCGAGATCTGGGGCGGTCAGGTCGCGGCACAGGATCTGCCGCCCGCCGACTGGATGGCGGCCATGAACCTTTGCGACGTGCCGGTCGAGCTCGGCGACGGAGGATCCGAACCGGCATATCGGGCGGGGCTCGAGGTTGCGCTGACGCAGGAGCCGGCTTCGGCGTTGACGGAGATCCTGAAGGCCGCCACGGCCCAGGTCGCCGATTGCGGCGGCATCTGGCGGATACGTGCCGGCGCGCCCGCGCTGCCGGTCTATTCGTTCACCGACGACGACGTTCTCGTCTCGAAACCGCAGGAACTGGACCCATTTCCCGCCCTGGCCGACACCTATAACGCGGTGGCGGCGCAATACCCGGAGCCCGAAGAACTTTGGGAGACCAAGGACGCCCCTCCACGGCACAATGCCGAATGGGAGGCTGCGGATCGTTTCGGCCGCCGCACCGCCGATCTGGTGCTGCCGGCGGTGCCCTATGCGATGCAGGTGCAGCGCCTGATGCGCGCCTGGATCGAGGCCGAGCGGCGGTTCGCGCGGCACATCATCAACCTGCCGCCCGATGCCACGATCCTTGACCCGCTCGACACCGCCGCCTGGGCCAGCCAGCGCAACGGATATGCGGGCAAGGATTTCGAGATCTCGGAAGTGGTCGAGGATGTCCGAACCTGCGTGGTGCAGGTCTCGACCCGGGAGGTGGACCCCGAGGATTACGACTGGTCCCCCTCGTTCGCGCTGCCCTGGGTGCCCGGCCCCACCGGCAGCACCCCGCCGCCCGCGCTGGCGGTGTCAGGATTTGCGGTCCACGCGGTGACGATCAAGGACGCGGGTGGGGCAGACCGCCGCCCCGCGATCCGGCTGGTCTGGGATGACGACATTCAGGCCGACGGCATCCGATGGGAGATCCGGCTCGCCGGAGCGTCCTTGGTCGTGCTGCGGGGAACGACACAGGATCTGGAAGCGGGCGAAATCATCCTCGTCGAGGGCCTGCTGCCGGCCACCGAATACGAGGTGCGCGCCAGCCCGGTCATCAAAGGCCCCGACGAATGGACTGGGTGGCTGTCGGTCACGACCCTGGATGTGCGGCTGACCGCGGCTGACGTCAGCGCCATCGACCACACCCCTCCTGCCTCGCCCACCGATCTGGCCCTGACCTCGGTGCTTCTGGGTCAGCGGGTGGTGCTGCGCGCCACCTGGGCCGCGCCGGCCGATGCCGATCTGGCCTATCACGACATCAGCCTGACGGAGGGCGGCGGCAACCCGGTGCTGTTCGTGACCTCGGGCAGCCGCTACGAATGGCCGGCGGTGCCCGGCGTGACCTATACGGTCGCGGTGCGCGCGGTCGATGCCGGGGGAAATGCCTCGGCCTGGACCGCGCCGGTCGCCCACACGGCCGTCGGCGACACCACCCCGCCGGCCATCCCCACCGGCCTGACCGCGACCGGCGGGTTCGAGGCGATCTGGCTGGAATGGGCCGCCAACGCCGAGGCGGACCTGTCCCATTACGAACTGTTCGAGGCGGAGACGGCCACCCCGGATCCGACCGCGGGCACGACGGATGTCATCCGCGCGACCTCGACCCGGCTGGCGCGCACCGGCCTGCCGGCCGCGGCCACCACCCGGCACTACTGGATCCGCGCCGTCGATACCTCGGGCAACAAGAGCGGCTGGTCGGCCCGTGTGCAGGGGCAGACGGTCGCGCTCCAGACCGGGAACCTGACAGGGCTGATCGACGAGGGATCGTTCCAGACCGGGGTGGAGCCGGTCAGGATCATCGACAGCGGCCCGCTGCCCACCAGCCGTATCACCGGCTACATCCAGCACGGCGGGGTGCTCTACAAATGGTCGGGCTCTGCCTATGTACCCGTGGTCAGCGCCGCCGAACTCGACGGCCTGATCCTGGCCGGCCAGATCGACGCGCGCGGGCTGAACATCCTCGACATCTACGGCGATGTGGTCTTCAGCGCGACCGGCGAGATTTCCCCGGCGGCCTACATCACCTCGGGCGGCAACACGATCTCGCTGTCCTCGATCGCCGCGAACAGCCTCACGCCCTCGGTCAATTTCGTGGGCGAGTTCGCCGCGCCGCCGACCGCGGAACAGCTGGGTGAACTCTGGCGGCAGAACGCGCTCTACAAGAACACGGTGGACGGAAAGAGCTATATCCTGACGGGCTCGCCGCTGGCCTGGATGCAGTACCTGTCGGACGGCAACGCCTTCTACCTGACGATCGAGAGCACCAACGGCACGATCTTCAGGCCCGGTCAGGCGTCCACGACGCTCCTGAAGGCCCGGCTGTTCAAGAACGGCGCCGAGGTCACGGACGAGACCCCGGCGGGCTGGTTTCGCTGGCGCCGGATCTCCGCCGTACCCGCCGACGACCCCGCATGGAATGCGGCCTACCTCTCCGGCTTCAAGCAGGTCGATGTGAACATCGACGCCGTGCATTCCCGCGCAACTTTCTTCTGCGACGTCATCTCAAGCTAGAGGACCCTCCCGATGGCAATCGTCTCCACCGGCCAGATCACCATCGTCGATACCAACGACGCGCGTCCGATCACGGCCTTCATCACCACAACCCCCGGCATGCAGCAGGTCTTCACCAAGGACGAAAGCCTGGAATCCTACACGCCCAACTGGCAGAGCGGCGCAAGTCTCGCGCTGACCGCGAAGGTCTATGCCGGCTCCACCAATGCCGCCGAGGACGTGACGGGGCTACTGACCAACCGCAAATGGTACGTGGATCCCCCCACTGCCACCCCGATCACAGGCACCAGCGCTCTGGTCAGTTCGAACGCACAGATGAGCACCCGGTTCACCTCGGGCGCGGGTCACACGTTCACGGTGGTGCATGACGCCAGCGGATCGACCCTGACCATCAGCGCCAACCTGCTGCCCACCGTCCCGCAGGTCGTGGTCTATTTCGAGGGCGACTACACTGACCCCGTGACTGGTCTCGTCAGCCATGTGATCGCGCAGATCAGCCTGAACGTGGTCAAGACCGGCACCAATGCGGTCTATCTCCAGATCGAGGGCAGCACCGCGATCGAGCAGGGGACTGGCGCGACCAAGAACGTCACCGCCGTCGCCGCCCGCCTGATCCGGGCCGCGGGCGTCGATACGACCGGCATCACCTACCGCTGGTTCGAGAACCATGGGGCCGATCAGATCATCAACACGGCCCCCTACAACACCAAATATGGGATGCGCACCACCGCGGTGGGGGCAGCGCCCGTTCTGGCCGTCGGAAACATCGGTAGCAACCTGCCCGCCAGCGCAGCCTGGACTGGTCATAACACCCTGACCATCCACGAAAGCGCCGTGCAGGACATGGGGATCTATCGCGTCGAGGCGAAGGATGCCGATGGCACGATCTACCAGACCTACTTCACGATCTACGACGTGTCCGACCCCTACGACGTTCGCATCAACTCATCGGCCGGCGACAAGCTCCAGAACGGTGTCGGATCCACCAATCTCACACCCGGCGTGTTCTATGGGTCCACCCAGATCACCGACCTGACCGGCTGGACCTTCACCTGGACATTCTACAACAGGGATGGCAAGCGCGGGGCCTTTGTCGATGCCACCCGGACCGCGGTTTCGGGCGGGCGTACCATCTCGGCGAACACCGCCGGCTCCAACGCGGTCTTCACCTATAGCGGATCGCCGATCACTTTCGCCGCCGGCGACCTTCTCAAATGCGTCACCCCTGGTGGGGCCGAGGTGTTCTTCGAGGTCGCAAGCGGCACCGGCAACACCGTGACCATCCGGGGGCCGAACGTGCATGGCGCCTACGTCGCCTTCGCCAACTGGCTCGGTCAGCCGACCGTCAACCAGTTCCAGAACGGTAAGCTCTTTGTCTGTCAGGGTGCGACCACACAAGGCAGGGTCACGACGAATGGGTCTGACCCGCTGACGGTGACGGGTGACGACATCGACGTGAAGACCCGGATCTTCTGCGAGGCGAACCGGCCGTGACCCATGTCGCTTCTGCCGAGCTCACGATCGCAGACCTGAACGATGGGCTGAATGCCTATCTGACACAGGACGCCTGTCTGATTGTCACAGCGGAGGACGGCACCGGCGGCAACTACACCATAGCCAACACGACGATGGTGATCCGGCAGGGCACGGCTGACGTTTCCTCCTACTGGACCGTCACCGCCACGCCCTCCGCCGGTGTCACCGGCGCGCTCTCGACCCGGACCTATTCGGTCTCGGCCATGTCCGTGGACAGCGGCTATGTGGATCTGACCGCGAGCAAGACGGGCGAGACCCCGATCACGCTGCGGTTCACGATCGCCAAGGCCAAGCAGGGCGTCACGGGCGAGCGGGGTACGATCACCACGTCGAAGGACATCTCTCCGGCGTCCTCCTGGGACAACGCTCAGGCGAATACCGCCATCTCTGATGCCGGGGGAGGATCGCCTCGGGCTGGGGACGTGGTAACGCTCTACAACAACGCCGCA
>NZ_JAVKPH010000068.1:0-8325 GCF_031432425.1 Ruixingdingia sedimenti
AGGCCAGCGCCTGCCCCGGCGGGCGAGAAGCGCCCGCCATGGGCGGGGCGGGCGCTGGCCGGGGGCTTTGGGCCCCCGGCCGGGGCAACTCCATCTGCATCGCGGTGGCGAAGGCACGCGCCTTCGCCAGCCTGAGCGGTGGAAATGAATATCGATCCGCCTATCCGCCCGCCGCGCGCAGGGTGTCGCGCGGGCAGAGGCCGTAGCGCGCGCGGTAGAGTTCGGAGAACCGCCCGAAATGGGTGAAGCCCCACCGCAGCGCCACATCCGTCACCCTTGTGCCGGGGGGCGCGGACAGAAGATCGGCATGCGCGCGGGCCAGCCGCGCCTCGCGCCAGAACCCCAGGGGCGTGGTGCCGCGCCATTCGCGGAACGCCATCTGCAACCCGCGCGGCGAAATGCCCGCCGCCGCCGCGACATCCTCGAGCGTGACGGGCTGGTCGAGGTTGGCGGCGATGAATTCCTCTGCCAGCCGCAGGTGGCGCGGGCGGGGGGCGGCGCGCAGGCGGGCGAGTTGCGCGGCATGGTCGTGCGGGGTTTCCAGCAGGCCCGACAGGACGGTGCTTTCGATCTGATGCGCCATCAGCCCGGCCATGGGGGCGGGGCCGATGGGCGGGCTGCCGGCATCCGTTTCCGCCACCAGCCACATCACCATCCGCCGCAGCGCCGCGCCGGGCCCCTGCCGCAGGTCGATGGGCCCCTGAAAGGTCAGCGGCCGGTCCGACGGCCCGCCCAGAAGCTGTGCCAGATGGTCCTGCATCGCGCGGCGGGAAATCTGCACCAGCACCTGCCGCGTGCCTTCCTCCCATGTCATGCGGGTGGGCAGATGGGGGTTCAGGATCGCCGCGCGGTCGGGGGTGGACAGGTAGGTTTCGCGCCCGTTGGTGATTTCCGCCCCGCCATCCAGCGGGATTTGCAGCAGGTAGAACCCTTGCAGTTCCCCCGGTGCGATCAGCGTTTTCGCGCCGTATTCGATGTAGTTCAGCGACAGCCGCTGGCCCGGCAGGTGGTGGTGGCGGGCGTCGAACAGCCCCCGTGCCCCCCCGAGCGTTTCCAGCCGGTGCGGGCAGAACACCGCCGCCACCCGTTCCCGCGCCTCGTCGAGATCGCGCGAATGGAACAGGGCGTGATCCTTGAGAAGCGCGTTCATGCGGGCCGATCCCCGTTTCCCCTGCGGGCAGACTAGCACGAAAGCCGCCAATCCAACCTGTGGGAGTCACGTTTTTTTCGTTTTTCGGATAATGCCCGCGCGCGCCGGATAGCCCGGGGCGGCAGGGTGGGCACAATTCCTTCAATCTCAAAGAAAACAGGGGGAATGCCATGCGGGGACTGGCGGGCAAGGTGGCCATCGTGCCGGGCGGATGCACCAGGATCGGGCGCGCGGTGGTCGATGCCTTCGGCGCGGCGGGGGTGAAGGTGATGGTGGCCGACATCGCCGACCCGGGCGCGGGATTCGGCGAAGGGGCCGCCTTTCAGCGTTGCGACCTGCGCGACGACGGCCAGATCGCGGATCTGGTGAAGGCGACGAAGGACCGTTTCGGCCGTATCGACTTTCTGGTCAATGTCGCCTGTTCGTATCTGGACAACGGCGCGGCCTCGACCCGGGCGGAATGGCTGGAAAGCCTCGACGTGAACATCGTGGGCTCGGTCATGCTGATGCAGGCGGCAGAGGACGAACTGGCCGCCAACCGGGGCGCGATCGTGAACTTCGGGTCCATCTCTGCGCGCGTGGCGCAGACGGGGCGGTGGCTCTATCCGGTGTCCAAGGCCGCGATCCTGCAACTGACGCGCAATCAGGCGATGGATCTGGCGCCCAGGGGCATCCGGGTCAACGCCGTGTCGCCCGGCTGGACATGGAGCAACATCATGGACCAGCTGACCCATGGCGACCGGGCGAAAACCGATGGCGTCGCAGCCCCCTTCCATCTGATGCGCCGGGTGGCGGACCCCGAAGAGGTGGCGGCGGCGGTGCTGTTCCTCTGTTCGGACGAGGCGAGCTTCATCACCGGCACCGACATCCGCGTCGACGGCGGCTATACCGCGATGGGCCCCGAACGGGCCGATCCGGCGATCCCGCTGTTGATGGACTGACACCCGGCGCGGGGCCGGGAAACATTTCGCATAACAGGCCCCCGCCGACAACCAACAGGGAAACCAATGAAAATCGCCATCATCGGGGCCGGGTTCGCCGGCCTGACCACCGCCCGCCATCTGCGGGATTTCGGCCATGACGTGACGGTGTTCGAAAAGGTCCATGACGTGGGCGGGGTATGGAGCACGACGCGCCTATACCCCGGCGTCTCGACCCAGAACGGCAAGGACACCTATTGCCTGTCGGACTTTCCGATGCCGAAGGACTATCCCGAATGGCCCTCGGGCTGGCAGGTGCAGAAGTACATCGAATCCTACGCCGACCATTTCGGCCTGCGCCCGCTGATCCGCCTGTCCACCCCCGTGACCCATGCCGCGCAGGGGGCGGACGGGCGCTGGACCGTCACCTATCGGCCGGAGGGCGGGGAAGAACGCAGTGAGGTGTTCGACTTCCTCACCATCTGCAACGGCATCTTTTCCGCCCCCGCCGTGCCCGCGTTCGAAGGTGCAGAGGATTTCCGCGCCGCGGGCGGGATGATCTGCCATTCATCCGAATTCCTCAACCTCGACGATGCGCGCGGCAGGCATGTGGTGGTGATCGGCTATGGCAAGTCGTCCTGCGACGTGGCGGTGGGGCTGGCCGATGCGGCGGGGTCGATGACGGTCGTTGCGCGCGAACTGATCTGGAAGATGCCGAAAAAGCTCGGCGGGGTGCTGAACTACAAGTACCTGTTCCTGACCCGGATGGGCGAGGGGCTGTTTCCCTATATCCAACTGAAGGGGGTGGAAAAGTTCCTGCACGGCGCGGGACGGCCGGTGCGCAATTCCATGCTGGGATCGGTGCAGGGGCTTATCACCCGGCAACTGGGGCTGAAAAAGCTCGGCGCCCTGCCGCGCGGCAGTTTCGAGCGGATCGCGCGGTCCACCGTCAGCCTTGTCACCGACGGGTTCTTCGATCTGGTCCGGCAGGGGCGGATCGCGCTGAAACGCGACACCGCCATCGCGCGGCTGGAGGTCGCGGACGGCCGCCGTTTTGCCGTGCTGACGTCGGGCGACAGGATCCCGGCGGATGTCGTCATCTGCGGCACCGGCTGGCGGCAGGAGGTGCCGTTCCTCGATGCCGAGGTGCAGGCGCGGTTGATGGACGACCGCGGCAACTTCCGCCTTTACCGCCATATCCTGCCGGTCGGGGTGCGGAACCTTGCCTTCAACGGCTACAATTCGTCCTTCTTCTCGCCGCTGTCGGCGGAAATGGGCGCGCTGTGGGTCGCGGCGCTGATCGGGGGCGCGCTGCGCCTGCCGCCGGAACGCGACCAGCTGGCCGCGACCGACCGCCGCCTGCGCTGGATGGAGGAACGGACAGAGGGCAAGCACGCCCGGGGCACCAACATCATCCCCTTTTCCATGCACCAGATCGACGAATTGCTGGCGGATATGGATCTGTCCATCGGCCCGATGCAGCGGTTCATGGAATGGCAACTGCCGGTGAAACCGGGATCCTACGCCCGCGTGGCGAAGGACCTGCACCGCCGGATGGAGGCGCCGGCGGGGCGGCCCGCGCTGGCATAACGGGGCCGGGCAGCCACAGGAAACGCACCGCGTTTCCCCCGCCCGTGGCAGCGGAACCCGCAGGATATGGCGAAGGCACGCGCCTTCGTCAGCGGGAACGCGGCGGCGAAGGACGGTCCATCCCTACGCCGCCCCCGACCACGCCGCCCCGGCGGCTCCGGTCAGGAACCCGTCCGACAGCCGCCCCCCCGGGGTATCGGGCAAAAGCGCCGCGGCCAGCGCGTCGCCGTCGATCCGGCCCGCCAGCCGGTCGGCGTAAAGGCGCGTGAGGCGGGCGAAGTCGCCCGTCTGCGGCGACAGGCGCAGCGCGGCGACGCCCGCGTCGCGCAGCGCCTCCACCTGCCGGGCCATGCTGGCGCAACTGGCCGAAAGCGTCTGCACCCCGTTCACCGCAAGGAAGGGCCGGCCGTCGAGGGTATCGACCTCGCGCCCGTCCGGGTCCTCGCCGCAGACGAACTGGCAGTTGTCCTTGGCGCGGTCGTGCAGCCGTGCGTGATAGCAGCGGCCAGAGATCGCCAGCGGCACCCGCCCGTGGCCCCAGACCTCTATGGCGACGCCAAGCCGCGCGCCCTCCGCCGCCAGCCGCGCGACGGATGCCAGCGGCAATTCCGGCGGCAGGCACACCCGCTGCGCGCCCCGCCGGGCGAGCCAGCCGAGCGTGCCTTCGTTGTAGACATTGACCAGCGGCCCCACCCAGAATGGCCGCCCCGCCGGGATATGGGCCAGCGCGGTCAGGTCGTTCACCTCTACCGGCACATCCATATCGGCCAGATCCGCAGTCAGCTTGCGTTCGCGCTTCAGCGTCACCAGCGCCAGCGACGTCACCGCGACCTCCTTCCCCGCCGCCAGCAGCCGTTCCACCGCGCCGGGGATCGCATCCTGATAGAACGGCAGCCGCTTGGAACAGACCAGTTCCCCCAGCACCACGCGGGCGACGGGGATGTCGGCGAGGCCGTCGTGGAAGGCCTGCCACAGCGGCGTGTCCCAGAAGAACGGGTTGGGGCCTACGGTCAGGTCCATCCTCACCTCCATGTCTTGGCATAGGCGCCGGTGGTCCGGGCCTGCCCTTCCGACAGGCGGGCGAGCGCGCCTTCGGGCATCGGGCGGCCGGCCGCCACGGCCTCCACCGCCGCGCGGAAGGTGCGCACGACCTCGGCCACATAGGCGCGCGACCGCTGCCGCCCCTCGATCTTCAGCGCGCGGACCCCGGCCTTGGCCAGCGCGGGGATCAGCGCGGTCGCGTCGAGGCTGACGGGATCCTCGAAGATATGCCCGGTCTGGGGGCCGGAGGTGAAACACCCCTTGCAGAGCGTCGGATAGGGCGCGGGCGCGCCCTTCGGTGTCCGGTGGATGGTGAAGCCGCCGAGGCGGGCGAAAAGATCCGGCCCCTCCTCGGCATAGACGACATGGCTGGCGGGCGAACAGACGCCGTTCATGTTGGGCGACCGCCCCGTGGCGTAGGAGGACAGCGAACACCGCCCCTCGGCCATCACGCAGAGCCCGCCGAAGACGAAGACCTCGGTCTCCACGTCGATCTCGCGGTTGATGGCGGCGATTTCGGCCACGGTCAGCACGCGGGGCAGGACGACGCGCTTGACCCCGAAAGCCTCGGCGTAAAGGTTGATCGCGTCGGGGTTGGCGGCGGCGGCCTGCACCGACAGGTGGCGGCGCAGGCCGGGGTGGCGTTCGGCGGTGTGGGCCAGAAGGCCGATGTCGGCCAGGATCACCGCATCCGCCCCCGCCGCTGCGGCATCGGCCACCGCGGCATGCCACAGGGGTTCTGCCCCCGCGCGGGGAAAGGTGTTGATCGCCACCAGCACCTTGGCCCCGCGCGCATGGGCATGGGCGATGCCGGCCGCCATTTCCTCGCGGCTGAAGTTGAGCCCGGGGAAGTTGCGGGCGTTGGTTTCATCGGCAAAGCCGCAGTAGACGGCATGCGCCCCCGCCTCGACCGCGGCGCGCAGGGCGGCGGGGGTGCCGGCGGGGCAGACGAGTTCCATCATGCCCAGGCCCCCTCGACCCGGTGCAGCGCCACGCCGGTGCGCCGTTCCGCCGCTGTAAGCACTGCGGCCAGCGGGGCGCGCAGGGGGCCGGCGAGGGTTTGCAGCTCTGCCGCCAGATCCAGTTCCGCGTCGTCGATGGCATTGCGCAGCGCCAGCGCCGCTTCGGTATCGCCCTCGACCGTCAGGTCGCGGGAAAAGAACAGCGCGTCGCCGTCATAGGCCCCGTGCATCATGCCGAGGAAGGCCGACAGCGGGCCGGATATGCGCACCTCTGCCGCCGGTGCGCGCCGATGCGCGGTGATCCGCACCCGCCCGCCGCCCGGGGCCAGCAACAGCGCCAGCGGCATATCGGTCAGGTCCAGCGCGAACCGCTTGCCCGCATGGCCGCCAAGCCGCCGGAACATCCCCGGATGCCGCGCCGCCAGTCGCCGCGACAGCGCCGACAGGGCAAGGCCGAGGGGCGCCAGCGGCAAGGGCCGTATCGCCGCCGCCAGCAGCGGGGGGCAGAGGGGCAGGGTAGCGGTGGTCTGCATGGTACTCCTTCCCGGCCGGGGCCGGCCCGGTCGCGCGGGAACGATAGACCGGGCGGGGAAGAGCGGACCTGACTTAGGTCAAGGTGGGGGCAGGCAGGGCTGCGTCGCCATGCCGCGCCGGAGCCCGTTTGGCGGAAATGGCCGACGGTCGTGCGTGTGTCCAGGTCGGCGGCGGGGGTTTCACACCCCCGCACCCCCGTGGGATACTTGGGGACAGAAAATGAGCAGGGCGCGCTTCCACATACAACCGCGCATCTTCATTTTCTGTCCCCAAATATCCCCGCCGGAGGCTCCTGCGCCCATCGCCGGGCGAGCCCCCGGGCGGGGCCCCTCGCTGCGGGCAACCCTGACTTAGGTCAAGTCGCCCCGTCCCCCGGCCTGCTACGCCCTGCGCAAAGCCGATGGAGGCCCCGATCCGCACCCTGCCGCCCTTTCCCGACCTGCGCGCCTTTCTTGCCTGGCTGGCCGGGCAGGGGGATCTGGCCGCGATCCCCGATCCGGTGGCCCTGCGGCACCGGATGACCGCGGTGCATGCGCGGGTGCTGGCGGCGGGCGGGCCGGTGTTGCGGTTCGATGCGCCGGTACGGGCGGATGGCGGCGTCTCGGCGGTTCCGGTGATCACCAACCTTTTCGGCACCCGCGCCCGTGTCGCCGCCGGGCTGGGGCTGGCCCCCGAGGGCATTCCGGCGCTGGGCGAATTCCTCGCCGCCCTGCGCGCCCCCGTGCCGGTGGAGGGGATGCGCGACGCGCTGGGGCGCTGGCCGATGCTGAAGGCGGCGCTGGCGACCCGGCCCAAGGTCGTCCCCCGCGCCCCCGTGCAGGAGGAGGCTACGCCCGACCTGTCTTTCCTGCCGGTGCCCACGCATTGGCCGGGCGATGGCGGGCCGCTGATCACCTGGCCGGTGGTGGTGACGCGCCCGCGGGACAGCACGGCGGAGGCGGTCGCGCGCTACAACCTCGGCGTCTATCGGGCGCAGGTGCCGGGGCCGGACCGGCTGATCCTGCGCTGGCTCGCGCATCGCGGCGGGGCGGCGCATCACCGCACATGGGACCGGGCGGGCGAGCCCATGCCGGTCGCCGTGGTGCTGGGGGCGGATCCGGCGCTGCTGCTGTCGGCCGCGCTGCCGCTGCCGGAAACGGTGTCGGAGATGACCTTTTCCGGCGTCCTGCGCGGCAGCCGCACGCGGCTGGTTCCGGCGCGGACGGTGCCGTTGCTGGTTCCGGCGGATGCGGAAATCGTGGTGGAGGGCTGGGTCCATCCCGGCGACACCGCGCCCGAGGGGCCCTTCGGCGACCATACCGGCTATTACAACGCGGTGGAGCCCTTCCCCGTCATGCGCGTCAGTGCCGTTACCCACCGGCGCGATCCGCTATACCTGTCCACCTACACCGGGCGGCCGCCGGACGAGCCCTCGGTCATCGGCGAGGTGTTCAACGACCTGGCCCTGCCGCTGATCCGCCAGCAGATCCCCGAGGTGCGCGACCTGTGGCTGCCGCCCGCCGGCTGTTCCTACCGCATCGCGGTGGTGGCGATCGACAAGCGGTATCCGGGGCAGGCGCGGCGGGTGATGATGGCGCTGTGGGGGATGCTGCCGCAGTTTTCCTACACCAAGATGGTCGTGGTCGTGGACGGCGACGTGAACCCGCGCGACTGGGACGACATCGCCTGGGCGCTGGCGACGCGGATGGACCCTGCGCGCGACGTGATGCTGATCGACCGCACGCCGATGGACTACCTCGACTTCGCCTCGCCGCTGGAGGGGCTGGCGGGCAAGATCGGCATCGACGCGACGGTCAAGATCGGGGCGGAAACGGCGCGGGAGTGGGGGCAGGTGATGGCGCTGGACCCGGCGGACGCGGGGTTCGCCGCGGATCTGGTCGCGCGCCGCCTGCCGGGGCTGGGGGGATGAGCGGGGGGGTGACTTCCGGTCCCGCCGGTGTGGCTGGCGACGGCGCGCGCCTTCGCCGCCGCGATGACTTCGGAGTCGCCCCTGCCCCGCCCCTGTTTTGACCGGGATGGGCTCTGTTGCACAAATCGGCTGCTGATCGGACTTCCCCTTTCCCCGGACAGATTTATCCTGCGACCTCTGTGATGGGCGTGCCGAGCGCGGTGAAGCCGTTGAGCACGG
>NZ_JAVKPH010000069.1:0-7662 GCF_031432425.1 Ruixingdingia sedimenti
CGCCATTGCCCGCCATAAATGGCGTGGCGGGCAGTGGCTCCCTTTTGCCTCAGGAGCCGGGGGAAGTCATAAGACAAGCGGTTCTTGGCGAGGAAGGCGGGGCGCTCCTCGGTGTGCATCACGCGCGCACCGGACCCGAGCGCCCGGGTCACCTTCTTGTTGAAGCCGACGTCGGACTTGCTGACCGAGATCCGGTAGTTGGCGAAGAGCACCACGTCCGAGTGTTCCTGCAGCAGCGCGGAGGCGCGGGCCTGCAGCTTGATCACGTACCGGTCGTAGGGTTCGTGCTCGGGGCTGTCGAAGCGCTTGATGTCGGTGTGGGCGATCTGGATGACCGCCATGCCCTTGCGGTCGCGGAGCCCGTTCAGCCTGTCGATGTATTCGCGCCAGATGGTCAGCGCCTCGGCGTAGCCCTTGCCGAAGCCGGGGCTTTCGATCGACTGCCAGCCGTTGCGCCGGCAGGCCTCGGCCCAGATCAGCGGCTCCAGCCAGTCCACGCTGTCGACGACCACGGTCGAATAGGCGTGGTCCTCGTCGAGCAGGGCGTCGAGCGCCTCGGCGACCTCGGCGTAGCTCGTCGCCAGCGGGAAATGCGGCACCTGCAGCTTGCCGAGACCGTCCTCGGTGAGGACGAACACCGGCGCGTCGGCGGACGCGGCGAAGGTGGATTTGCCGATGCCGGCGACGCCGTGGATCAGCACGCGCGGCGGACGCAACACCGTCGAGGTTTGCAGGGATGCGAGCGAGATGGCCATCAGCGCGCCTCCTCGCCGAGCAGCAGCCGGAACTTCGGCTTGCCGGTGCGGACCGTGCGCGCGGGCTCGAACTCCTGGCGGATGTCCTTGGGCCAGGCAGTGTACTTGCGCTCGGGGACGCTGAACGCGATGTCGACGTACTCGGCGGGATCGGCGCCATCGGCCCGGATGCGCTCGACCAGACCGGCGAGCATCGCCTGGTCCCAATCGACGCGCTTGGGCAGCTCCGCGACCACCGTGACCGGGCCGTCCTGCAGCCTGACCGTGCCGGTGTCCTTGCCTTCCGCGCGGCGCGCGTCCTGCGCCTGGTCGCCATATTTCAGCGCGATAGCGCCATCGAGCCAGTCGCTGAGGTTCTTGGCAGCGCGCAGCTGCTCATCGGCGTCCTGCTTCAGGAGCGCCAGCTGGTCGCCCGGCAGAGCGGCGATCTCGCCGACCGGCATGGTGGGCAGATTGTCGAGGGTGATGCGGTTGGGGATCGTCATGGCCGCCCCCTCACGCCAGCTTCACGGCGGGCTTGTCGGCCGTGCTCGAACAGTGCCGGTTGGCCTCGTAGGCCTCGACATCCTCGAGCCGGTACACGACCCGGCCGCCGATCTTGATGAAGGCGGGGCCCTCACCGGTCCAACGCCAGCGCTCCAACGTGCGCGGGCTGATCTTCCATCGAGCCGCCAGCTCGACCTGGTTGAGATGCGTGACTGACATCGTCGTCTCCTTCGCGATTGGCCGAATGCCTGCGAACGAGATTGGGGTGTGCGAGGGGAGGAGATCGGGAGGGCGGAGGGAGGGGAGACGGGAGGAATGCAGATCGGGGCCTCCGAAAACGAAAAAGGCCGCCCCGAAGGACGGCCTGATCGTCGTGATTTTGGTGGCGTCACACCTCGAGCCATGCGCTGGAGCCGCTCTCCCGGATGACCTCCTGCCACGTGGGGTGGCCGTCGAAGAGATTCTTCAGTCGCTTCACGGAGGGGCCGCACTCGGCTTCCTCCAAGATGCGCGCGACGGGCAGCACCGGATCCCCGTCCAGCCAGGCCTCGGCGAGCATGGCGACAGCGATCTTCTGCTTGCCGCCGGTGAACTCGTGCCACCTGCCGTGCACGATCAGCACGCCGCCGTCGCCGGAGACCCATACAGGCCCCTTGTGCGACGGTCCCTTCAGCAGGCGTGCGCTCAGGACTTCCGGGGCGATGGCAAGCCCATCTTCATGATCGACCACGTCCGCCAGCGCGACGAACTCGTGGCCCCGGACGAAGCGGAAGCGATGCCGATCCGGAGGGTCGAGAACGAGGACCACCCGAAGCCCATCGGCCGGCCGGCGCGCAACGAGCTGGCGGAACTCCTCGAACACGGCCTGCGTCGTCAGACCGCGGGCGACCCAGATCCCGACACGCGCCCTTCGCTTCGGCAGCCGCGCCGTCCCGAAATCCAGCACCGCGCCGTCGAGGTACGGCACCGGGTCTTTGCCGAGCGAGCAATCGAGCCGGGCGACCACCCGCCGAGCTGCTGCCGCCATGTCCAGCGCATAGACCCGACGGCGGGCGCTCGCCTGTTCGTCGTGCCATGCCGCGTTGCCGAGAAGCCCATTTTGGCCGGTGATCGGGTGGGCGATGACGGACGTCGGGGTGTCGTCCAGATCGTCCTCGGCAACGACGGACATCGCGCTGCCGCGCTGCACGAGCAGTCCGGCATCCATCAGCGCCTTGCCGGCGCCGTGCATGTGCGCCAGCGCCATGGCCGAAACCCGCGCGTTGCGGGTTCCGGCAATGGACGAGAGCAGTCGGCGGGCGGCGAGATCAATCCTCGAAGAGCTGCAGGTCATCGACCAGGATCCCCCAGCGCCGCAGGTACTTCTCGCCGATCATCTGCTCGGTGGCCGTCCGATCCTTAAGGTCGCAGCCATGCGGCCACGTGATCGACAGGGTCAGCGTCCGCCGGCGGTCGCCTCCCGGACGCCGAGCAAGCTTCACGGCGATCTTGGCCCGCGTGACGACGTAGCCCTCGCTCAGGGGCGTGCGATCCCCGAACCGCTCTTCCGCCTTCGTCCAGATCGTCTCGTCGGCGCGCGCGGGCTTTTCCAGCGTCACCCTGAAATCGCTGTCGTCGATCGGCATCAGCCGCAGTTCGCGCACTTCGACGCCCTCGATCCCGTCCTCCGGGTCGACAGGAAAGTCATACGGGTTCAGAAGCACCGAAAGATCGTAGCACCGCAGCGGCAGGCGGTTCTCCTTGAACTCGATGCCGAGGAGATGTGTGACCGTCGCCCTCACGATCTCGCCGCGCGTCTGCTTGTCGTTGGCGATCACCTCGATGCCACCGGTGGCGGGCTCGTAGGTCACCGCGGCCTCGAACACGGGACGATAGGCCTGCCGCACGAGAGATCCCCTGTCGTCAAAACGCAGCAGGTCGTCGGGCCGTCCCTCGCGGTAGATCGTCACCTGCACGAGGTCGCATTCGTCGCCCTCATGGGTCGTCCTCACCCGGTCGAAGATGTCGACATGTGCATGGGCGGCGCCCGAGAACTCCTTGATCGCGGAGACGAAGGCGTGGCGGGCCGATGCATTGCGCTGCACGACGCAGCCGGCGTCGGTCATGTAGCCGGCCCATATCCGACCGCGCCGGCGGTCCTCCGTGAAGCGGACTTCCTCGGCATGACGAAAGCGGTCCTGCGCGTTCAGGAACATCCAGAGTGACCGCGCGTGCGGGTTCGCGAGCCCGTCGAGGAAGGCGGGATCCTCGGCCACGCTGTAGATCGCGGCCTGCCCGGGCTCATCGGACAGGCCATGGACGCGCTCGGCGTCGTTGGAAATGCGGTCGCGCTGGACGCGGGACATCTTCTCGATGGCGCCGAGAAGCGGCCCGGACAAATCGGCGTCCGGCACGCTCCAGTCGAACTCGGTGGGCAGGCCGATCTCCGGCCGGTCGAAGTATTCGCGCAGCGCCTCGCCGGGCGTCTTGCGAAGGAAGGCGGACAGTGCAGTCACCGTGATCTCCTTTCTGGCAATTCCATTCATCGGCTGATCTGCTAATCAGCGTATATCGCACCAGAGTGGAGTCAATCAAAAAAATACGCACTTCCGCGGATTCGCGATCAGCGACCGAAGAGCGAGGGCTGTCCGCGTACCGAAGTGATCAGGTTCAGCTTCAGCAACCTGATGCGCGCAGCCTCTTCGGAAACCGCGAACCGCTCCATGACCATCTGGATCAGCTGCATGGCATGCTCCGTCGAAACATGGACATCACCATGCAGCTCGCGCGGGCCGCAGTAGTCGGAAACGAGGCGACGGACCGGCGTGGCCGGCATCAGCAGCGCGCCGCTGATATAGCCGGCCTGCCATTCCATCCAGTCGGACTGCGGGGCGTCCAGGATGTTGTCGCGCTTGGAGATCGCCTTGTTCGCGTTCACCCCGCGCTCGAGCAGGTCGCCGTTGGCGAACTTCTGCGCCCAGAGAGGCCCGTGGAACTTCACATGCCCGAACTCATGGGTGAGCGTGGTGCGGAAACGATTCTCGCGCCGCTCGTCGGCCGCGATGCGTTCCGAGATGGAGACCTTGGGCCCCCGGTCGGGGAAGAACTCGGTGACGCCTTCCACATCGGGCCCGTACGCTGACAGGTCGGCGTAAGGGTCGAGGTCCGCATCGTGCATCTCGATCAGCACGGTCAGGTCGTCGGTCGCCACGGGGTAGTCGACCGTCCCGCGGCGCTTCAGCAGAAGGCCCCGGATCAGCCGCTCGCATTCATCGTCGAGATCCCGCGCCGCGTAGAAGGGTCGCTCGGCAAAGCGGCCCGTGTTGTCACGGATCATCTTCACCATGCGAACCTCCTTACTCCTTCAACGCTTTCCTGAAATTGGCGAAGGCCTTGACGACCTTGTCCGGGGTGGACGCATCCGGCCGCAAGTCATCCGGCAGCCGTCCTGCGAGTGCGTATAGGTAGTCCTCCGGAATGTTCAGGATGCCGGAGAACTGACGGATCAGGTGCCCCGAGCTGGGGCTGCGTCGGTCGTGCTCGATGTCGTTGAGGTACTGCGGGGAGATCGACCCGCCGCCCTCTTCCTTCATCACGCGCGCTGCGAGCTCCTTCTGGCTGAGACCGAGTGCCTTGCGGGCCTTCGAAATCGCCTGGCCGAAGGTCACACCGTCGGCGGACATGGCCGGTTCATCGCTTCATCTCCCTGTCAATCCGCTTGTTCGCGGATTTGCGAGTTGTTACTCCTTATCCACAAGGGGATCAACCGTGAAGCGGGCTCGCGGCCGGCGGGCAGGGAAGAGGGAAAGGTGTGCTGTGGGTTGCAGGACCGCGGACTTCTTGATCAGCAGACGTCGCCAAGAAGCTGGGGCGCCGCCCTTCATTGGGCTCCTTCCGCTAGATGAGAAAGCGCGAGAGCGAGCCGTTGAGCGCACGCGACAGTTCTTGGGCGGTCGGCCCGACAGGCTGAAAGCGTTATTCCGGGATTTTCCAAGCCTCGCGGCATGGCTTGTCACCCATTCTTTAAGCGAAGGATATGGAGACGCCGGCCATGCGGTATACCCACACATCGCCGACATTCTCCAAGTTCCGCTAGATTACCAGCCGCATCGCAAGGTGCTGTTCCGCTCATTCTGTGCGGTTTGCGACCGGTTCGGGTTGCCTACCCGAGGCTTCGATCGCGATGTCGATGTCTACCTTCTTCATGCCGGCGTAAGCCAAGCACAGCTTCCACATCTGATCGACGCATTTCTGAGACAGGAAGCAGCCTTTGGC
This sequence comes from Ruixingdingia sedimenti, assembly GCF_031432425.1. Taxonomy (NCBI): domain Bacteria; kingdom Pseudomonadati; phylum Pseudomonadota; class Alphaproteobacteria; order Rhodobacterales; family Paracoccaceae; genus Ruixingdingia; species Ruixingdingia sedimenti. The sequence continues at coordinate 5,496 of NZ_JAVKPH010000069.1, forward strand.
CCGCCCCCTGTCGAAACGACAGTGCTGCTCAACCGCTGGGAAGACGACGCACTGTATTTTCTCCCTCCTGCGGTCAACGTGCTTCGCCGTGCAATCCTTTGGGACGAGACTGCCTGGCATGCCGCCCTGTTTGCACGGATACGCCAAGACCCGGAGGCCTTCGTCCCTGCGATCGATTTTGAGAGGTCTTTCAAGGAAGTCTTTGACCAGAGACTGAAAGAAACGAGGCCAACATCTAGCCGAGGAGGAAGCGAGGCGCTGGCACCGCGGCCGCGGCTCCATTGGCAATCTGGTGGGCTTGTGTTGAGACTGCCTCGAAGCGAGGGGCGAATTCGCCTCTGGCTCGATGGCGCGCAACGACCGCTCCGTTTGCGCGGTGGTGAGGACTGGACACTACCTCAGCCCTGGCCCCACGAGCTCCGTTGGGAAATCTCTGGCCAGACCGGGCAACTCGAGTTCCTCACTCAAGGGGGGTGTGCCGCGTTCGACAGGATCACCGGTCACTATCTGCGCGAAATCCCACGAGGCTCGGTCGATATCGAACTGGACTCAACGGACATCGTTCTCCTGGCCCGAGTGCCATTCTCGATAGCGGGCGAACCCGCTCTTGAACCGGAAGCCGATAGTTTTGTCGGTTTCGCAGTACTGGGGCCGCGCCCCGTAGTGCTCAACCTCGACGGCCCGCAAACGGGTCTCAAGGCCCGTCCGAGAAGACGCCTTTCCTTGGCAGGAGACGAAATCGCAAGTGGTCCACGGGGCGCACTTCATGGGCGTTCTGCACGTCTTCGGATCGAAACTGGCTTGGGGCGCTCCGAGACACGCGCGGTACGGGTCACACTCGGTGTGCAGTCATGCCTCGTCGAGGTATCGATTTCAGATGACGGTTTTGGTGAAGTCGGAATGGAAGAGGTGCTCGCTGGCTTCGCGGAGGCTGAGGCGGCAGACCCGGTGCGCCTCCGGATGGAACTGATGGCGCCAAGCGCCGATGGTACCGCCTCTCATGGGTCCGGGATCACGCTTGCCGCATGGGTATGGCCTGGCTTCGGCGGCTCGGACGGCATCGTGTTCCACAGCGAGCGCCAAGTCCGCAACCTCGTCCAGGATGAATGCCTCCACGTCGGTCGTGACGACCAAGGGCGTCTATGCCTTGAGCCCGGCGGCGGATACAGCGTCGCACGGGTCGTATTCGAGATCGAAGGCGTACACGTTCCTTTCGATCTTCCTTGGCCAGATGTCACCGTATCAAGGCGCCGTGCTGAGGGAAGTGTCGCCCCGCTTCCGCTTGGCACGCGGCTTTCGGTTGGTGAAGACGACCGCTTCGATACGATCAGCATTCGATGCCCTGACCAGAAGGCACAGCTGATCATTCGTGGAAGACGCGAAGACCGGCCATTCTATGGGGGACTGACCCGCAGTCTTGCTGTTCGGGACCTTCTGGCTCCCGCCTCCGACGAACGTGTGTTGCTTCAGCGCGGAAACGGATCGGAAGTCCTGCTATTCGAACTGGTCGCTGCACTGGCGCCGCAGGCAATCAACCTCCTTCCCGCTCGCAGCGCAGTCCGACTGCAGCTGAAATTCGGAGAGCCGGTCGATGCAGTGGCTGTCGAGGTCGAGGACGAAACGGGCGCTGTCATTTTCGCCGAAGCCGCCCTTCGGCATCGGCCGGTGGCGACGCGTCGGCCAGACTGGTTCCATGCCGAGGTAAACGACAACGACGCGCACGGCCTCGAACTGACCCTCGATACCGATTGGATTGATGACGGTCCCTGTCTGGCCCGGCTCTTGATCCGACCCGAAGGACGCGATGGTTGGCGACCGCTGCGCAATTCGCGAGGTGACAGTTTTGCCGTCGCCATTGCCAACCCGGCAGCAGACGGATTCGTGCAGGACGCAGAGCTTCAGCGTCGGTTCGAGGCTCTCAGCCGCTGGCTGTCGGATTGCTACGCAGCAGAGTGCTGGCCGACGCTGGAGCGCACACTGGTGCCACGCTGGCAGGAACTCGGATGTCGGCTGCGAGAACTTCGTGGTGGCGATGGAGCCGTTATGCGAGCGGCGTGCTTGCCGCCTCCCGACCATGCGGCACTTGGCTGGAGAGTGTCCTGTCTTCTGTGTATCGCTGAACCGGTCCATGCTTCCTGAAGGGAGCACTGACGATGACAATTTCCAA